>LJUP01000337.1 GCA_001303955.1 Bacteroides sp. SM23_62
TATTACGGCAGGGTTTACCGGTGCGACCAGAATATAGGTGCGGTACTTAAGGCACTTCGGGAAAGCGGTCTGGAAAAGAACAGCCTGGTCATTTTTTTAAGCGACCATGGCGCAGCTTTTCCATTCTCAAAGGCGCAATGTTACCTGAATAGTACCAAAACACCCTTAATCGTTAAATGGCCGGGAACGATTACACCCGGATCGGTGGATTCCAGCCACTTTGTGACAGGGATAGACCTGATGCCGACGATTATGGAAATAGCGGGACTTCCACTGATACCGAAGCTTGACGGACAAAGTTTTCTTCCTGTGCTTCAGAATAAAACGCAGAAGAACAGAGATTATGCCTATTCCACTTTCTACCAGATATTCGCCAGAATACGTTATCCCATGCGTTGCATTCAAAATGAAGAATACGGATATATTTATAACTTCTGGTCTGATCATCAATTAGAGATCAGGGGTGATGCCACAGGCGGTCTTACCTGGCGAGCCATGATTGAGGCGGGCAAAAATGATCCTGAAATTGCTAAACGGGTTGAGTTGTTCAGGTATAGGGTGCCCGAAGAATTCTACCACTACAAAGAGGACCCCGATGGCCTGAATAACCTGATTGATGATCCCGCATATGCCGGTGAAATTGAAAAATTCAGAAAAGAAATGCTTAAAATGATGAAGCGGTACAATGATCCGGCATATGAAGTATTCAGGGACAGGAACAAACCGGGTGTTTTATCAGAATTCATGGAAGCCCAAAGAGAAAAAGCAAAAAATACCAAGCCTGTTGAGAGATTCTGAGAAAACCTTTTTAATGCATTAGCGAAGGTTCTGTGTTCAACATAAAAATAACGCAAATGATGAAATATTCGATGTTCATTATTGTCATTCTATTCGTTTTGTCAAGCTGCATTAAAAGGCAAAAATCGAATAATACAGGTAAGTCAAAGCCAAACATTGTGTTTATCCTTACAGACCAATGGCGCTCAACCGCTATTGGATACGATGGCAATTCAATAGTAAAAACACCAAATCTTGATGAATTATCGCAAGAAGCTGTGATTTTTAAGAATGCGGTTTCGGTTTGTCCGCTGTGTACTCCGTACAGGGCAGCACTTATGACAGGCCGTTTTCCTACAACTACGGGTATGTTCATGAATGACCTCTATCTTCCGGAGAGAGAACTGTGCATGGCGGAGATCTTCAAGTCCGCCGGTTACAAAACCGCCTATTACGGCAAATGGCATCTCGACGGACATGGCAGATACAACAACGTTCAACCCTACAGAAGACAGGGATTTGACCATTGGAAAGCCCTGGAATGTTCTCATCAGTATAACAATATGCCCTACTATGAGAATGAAGATTTCGAAATTAAGTACTGGGATAAATATTCACCCTTTGCCATTGTCGAAGATGCAGGGAAATACCTTGAGGAGATGGCAAAGGATGACCCTCCCTTCTTGCTTTTTATCTCATTGGCAACTCCGCATTTCCCGCATAATACGGCACCCGAGGAGTATAAACAGATATATCCTCTTAAGGATCTGAAAATGAGAGAAAATGTAATAGAAGATAAATATCCCCAATTGAGGGAAGAGCTACAGGGGTACTATGCACATTGTACAGCTACGGACAAAGCTATTGGTGATCTGATTCTGAAGATCAAGGACCTTGATCTTTACGATAATTCAATCATAATCTTCACCTCCGATCATGGAGAAATGATGGGATCGCACGGAATCAGGCCCAAGGAAAAGACGGTAGCATGGGACGAATCAATCAAAGTTCCCTTTTTAATTCGTTATCCCGGTATTGGGGAAAATGAGGGAAAAGAAGTTTTTTCACCTCTTCATACCCCGGATATTCTTCCAACCATGCTCTCTCTGGCCGATATAAAAATTCCGGATCCCATTGAGGGAGAAGACCTGTCATTCACGATAAAAAATCCGGAAAAGCAAAAAGACAGGGCTGTACTTATTATGAGTGTTTACCCGCTAACAATCACTCCAGTTACAGAATACAGGGGAATCAGAACCATGCAGTTTACTTACGTAAAAACTCCTGAAAAAGCTACCATGTTATTAGATAATATTGCCGATCCCTATCAGCTGAATAACCTGGTTGGAAAACCTGAATCGCGGAAACTGCAGGATAGGATGGACCGCCTGCTGCGGAAGAAGTTAAAAGCCATCGGCGATGAAAATTTTAAACCCAAAGCGTATTATCCTGAAATATGGGGATATGATTTTAGTGAAGGTCCTTCCATACCTTATAATGTAACACCGGGTAAGATTACAAGAGTTTATACACCGAAAAAGTAAACAAAAACATTTTAATAAAATGGCAAAATACCTGATAATATCCATTTTGATCATTACCCTTTCGGGATGTAATAACAGACAAAAAACAATTAATGAAAAGTCAAAGCCGGACATATTGTTTATCCTGATTGATGACCAGGCATGGAACGTACTGGGTAAAGACGGACGTTATCCTTTTCTGAAAACACCCAACCTGGATCAGCTCAGCAAAGAAGGATTGGTTTTTGAGAATGCCTTTGTAACTACCTCCCTGTGCTCACCAAGCAGGGCCTGCTTTATGACCGGATGTTATGCACATACGAACGGGGTTTATATAAATTCATACAGTGATCCGGATCCGGGCGTACCGTTTCTTCCTAAAGTGCTCCAGAAGGCCGGGTACGAGACGGCATTTCTCGGGAAATGGCATATGAAGAGGGGTTCAGAACCCAGGGAAGGGTTCGATTATTGGCTGAGTTTTGATGGACAGGGTAAATATATCGATCCGGATCTGAATGAAAACGGCCGTGAATTTATTGAGAAAGGGTATATGACCGATATTCTGACCGATTATGCTGTCCGCTGGTTAGAAAAACCCCGGGAAAAACCATTCTGCCTTTTTCTCTGGCATAAAGCGGTTCATGCTCCTTTTACTCCGGCTCCGCGTGATTCTTCAGCATTCGGGGATGCCATGATCCCCGAATATGAGAACTGGTATGATGATATGGAAGACAAGCCCGAATGGCTGAGAAGGGGATGGTATTATGGGGTGCATAATCAGCCCTGGAAGGAAAGCGAAGGCAAGCCTGTTCCGGACAAAATTGAGCCGAAACCCTGGGATCCGAAAATTCCAAGAGTGATGAATTATCTCAGGGCAATGCTGGCCGTTGACGAAAGCTATGGCCGCATCCGGAACACACTTGAAGAGCTTGATATTCTGGATAACACGATCATTGTATTTAGCAGTGATAATGGATACTTCATCGGGGCACACCAGCGGGGAGATAAAAGATTAATGTATGAAGAGTCTATTCGCATTCCTCTGATAATAAGGTATCCCGACATCGTTGAAGCAGGAAGCAGAAATACTGAATTTGTTTTAAATACTGATATTGCCCCGACTCTCATTGAATTGGCTGGTGCAGAAGTGCCCGGTGAAATGCAGGGTGCCTCTCTGGTCCCGCTGCTTAATAATGAAGCCGTCGACTGGCGCGAATCCTTCCTGTACGAATACTTCCAGGAAGCGTATGCACCGGGATTTGTTACTATGACGGGAGTGAGAAATAAGAAATACAAGTATATAGAGTATCCCAATCTCACAGGTGATATTAACGAGTTATATGACCTTGAAATGGATCCGGGAGAGATGGATAATCTGATAAACAGTCCGGAATATCAATCGGTAAAGTCAGGAATGATCAAAGAACTGGAAAAACTGAAAGCTGAAACAGGGTACTTTGATCCGGGAGTATATAAAGAATAAAAATGAATAATAGATTCACATCTGCACTGGTTTTAATAATAACCCTGAGCACGGGTTTATCTGCACAGGTAAAGATCAATCCCTCCACCGGATTCACACTTGAAAATAAATATGCCAGGTATGTTTTTGAACCCGTGGGAATGGGCTTATCTGCCATGATCGATTTAGAAACGGGTTATAATCATATTGATCCTGTAAATGGCAAACATCTGATATGGAAAGTTGTGTTTGGAAAGGGGACTCAGCGTCCTGCCATTGATAACAATTATAAACCCTGCAGTTTTGGGAGTGTAACCAGAAAATCGAATGGTGATCAGGTAGTAATCCTCGAATGGAATGATCTTCGCTTCTGGGAAGAAGACAGTATATGTTCAGTACGGGTCACTATTGAATTGCCTGAAAAAGATGCTGTGGCGAAATGGAAGATATCCGTAAGCAATCATTCCGATTACTGGGGCCTGTGGGAAGTGGCCTGTCCCTCCGTCAATGGATTTCCTGCTGCAGGCAGGTATAATATTGCGATACCTGTTACCGGCAGTGGCGGGCATTTACTGAAAAACTGGCAAGGTTCATTTAAAAGACGATCCCCTTCCGGATTTTTTCCCATGCAGTTTATGTCGTTCAATAATGATACCGGCAGCGTGTATTTTTCAAGTATGGATGGTGAATCAAGAGCAAAGGATTTTTACTTTGATTCTGAAGTAAACGAATTGTCGCTGATCCGCTACCCGGAAAATATGGGGATAGCCGGGTCAGATCTGCCTGGCTATTATGCCGTTGCATTTGGTCCCTTCCAGGGTGGCTGGCTGGAAGCGGCCTACAGGTATCGCGAGTGGGCCTTACAACAGGTGTGGACAGCGAGGGGACCTATATCCCAAAGACCCGATTTTCCTGAAATTGCTACTAATGTTGGGTTTTGGGTACGGGATACATGGGTTTGGGATCTGCCGCCGGATGTTGACAAAGACACAGGAGATCCTTTTTCATGGAGACGGGATGAACGTGATCCACACGAAATGAATCTGCCCTTCCTGAATGCGATGAAAAGAATGGATGTCCCGATAGCCTTTCAATGGTATGGATGGCATCATGTGCTGTTTGACAATGAATACCCACATTTCCTGCCACCCTTAAAAGGATTTAAGGAACGGGTTGCTGAACTGGTTGATTCCGGGGCGCTGATTGTGCCATATATCAATGCTTTGAGCGCCGATAGCAAAATCCCGGATTGGGATAAATTCGATCCCCATGCTATAAAGGATGAGTCTGGCGGACTGCGTCAGAAATTCTACCGGGATGGAGCCGGAAGGTTAACACCGATGTGCCCCAATCAGAACTTCTGGCACTATACGATAAACAATTTGGTTGACAGCATTATAAATGTTTATGGAGCAAATGGCATTTATATGGATGAAATATCCTGCAATTCTCATGAACTTTGTTTTAATCCTGATCACCGTCACCCACTGGGGGGAGGCCGCTATTGGGCCGACGGATACCGGAACCTGTACCGGAAAACACTGAATATTGCCCATCAGAGTGGAAAAGATATCGTCATTACTTCTGAATCGGCCAATGAGATATTCTATGATCTTGTTACAGCAAATCTTTTTACAGGCAGGCCAACAGATTACGAAATACCCATGCTCCAAACAGTATATTCGGGATATACTCTGTTCTATGCCAGCAGGTGTGATTTCAGGAAAAGCGACTTGCTGTTTAACTTTAGTGTCGGACAGGGATTTATTGACGGACGCCAGATAGGCTGGATGGATTTCGACCTTTTCAGGCCGCAGTACGACAAAAAGGTCGAATACATGAAGAACTGTGCTAAATACAGGATGGTTACTAAAAAATACCTGGTCTTTGGCCGGCTTTGGGAACCGGTTTACCCGGATAATGAAGTTCCTTTTTTCGAGGAGGAATTCGTCGGAGGTGGGAGGCATACCGGTCATATCCCCGGTGCTGAGGCAAGACTATGGCAGGCTGAAGATGGCAGTATTGCAATATTCATGGCCAATTATTTTGACAGGGAAATACCGTTTTCATTTACTATTGATCCGGGAAAATATGGCCTGAAGGCTTCCACTTACCAGGTAACAGAAATTTCACCTGAGGGAAATCTTCCTATTTCAAAAACCGGAGGCACCATATCCAGAACGGAAGTACTGGGACCAAATAGGGTAAAAGTGATCGAATTTGCGCCTGTAAAATAAAATTGTGCCTATGATGAAATTTTATTTTTCTCCAGCCATTTCCCGCAACATTTCCAATACCTTAGTATAGTTTCTCTTAGGTTGATATGCTTCATCCAACCATAAAGCATGTGGATTGTATCCCCGGGGCGCCCATCCTCTTGGATCTGCCGTACCCCAGGTAGTAAATGATTCGCAATAGGGTGATTCCAGGGCGGCTCTTAATACATCACGGTAAGCGTTGGCTTGTATTTCATAATCCGATTCTGTAGGGTTTTCCGGTAAATGAACATCAAATTCGGTGATGTGTACATCAACCCCTAATTCACC
>LJUP01000338.1 GCA_001303955.1 Bacteroides sp. SM23_62
ATCAACGCCTTACAGAAGCCCTTCCCATTTTCAGGCAAGTATTCGCTGCTGATGAAAACTGGAGAGAGCTCACCAGGAGACTCCCGGAATCAGGCTTGCTGAATTTGCCTGATGATGACCTTGATAAGATTCTACATTAAAAACCGCTATTGATGTTCGATAAAATACAGGCCTGGCTAAGCGCTCAATCCATTCAATATAAACATATACATCACCTGCCAACCAAGACATCTGAAGCAGCCGCCCTGGCCCGGGGAGTAGATCTCTCGATTGGCGGGAAGGCCCTGGTATTGAAAATTGATGATTCATTTAAATTATGTGTTATCAGTGCAGCAAAAAAATTAGATTCTGGAGCGCTGAGAAAACATTTTGGGGCAAAGAAACTCAGATTTGCTGACAGGAATGAGCTCAAGGATTTAACCGGACTGGTTCCCGGATCTGTCCCGCCCTTTGGAAAACCCTTGATAGATTTGGAGCTTGTCATTGACGAATCCATCCTGCAAAACCAGGAAATAGCTTTCAACGCTGGCTCACTGACAGATTCCATCATAATGCCCGTGCAAGATTATTTGAAAGTGGCCAACCCGGTTATTCTGGCATTTTCCAAATAAACAGCAACCGATCAAACACACCAGCTGGTAATGATGAAACTATTGAATAATTTTCTGATCATATGTGGACTCGGCCTCACCTTGGTCATCATCACAAGATCCTTTAAAATTCCACATGAGGCATTTTACAATAACCCGGATACATTTGTCTTTACAAAGGGGAATGCTGATCCCGGGGTCAGAAGCCAAATTGAACAAAAACTGATTCAATTTCAAAAAGGGTACGAGGAGAGAGATACATCTGTCCTGGACTATTTTATGAATGATTTATTCTCCCTGGAAAATATCTTGATACTTGGAACCATGCCCAATGAAATTTATTCCGGATACGATGAAGCTTCCGATCTGATCAGGTCTGACTGGCTCCAATGGGGAGATGTTAGATTACTGGTCAGGAATGCGAATATTTCAACCCATGGAAACGTCGCATGGATTTCAACCATTGGATTTGTGGAATCCGATCTGTCCAGGTTCCTGGTCTTGCCATTAAGGTTCACAGCTGTGCTTGTCAAAGCAAATTTTGGCTGGAAATTTCAGCAGGTTCAATTTCAATTCGACCTGGATAGCAGTTTCACAGTATTGGCAATGTTACTTTTATGGATCTTGATCCTGGCAGGTGTACTTAGATTATTCTATCTGATGTACAGGCTGTCAAGAACCCATAGCAGAACATGGGAATAATGCCGCAAACAATCACATACCTGTCAATGGGTGCAGTTTTGGGGCTCACTGCAGGAATATCCCCCGGCCCCCTGTTGACCATGGTCATTTCAGAAACCCTCAGGCATAATAAAAGGGAAGGCTTGAAAATAGCCATTGCACCATTGATTACAGATATTCCCATTGTGCTGGTAACCCTTTTTATTCTTTCGAAGATGGCAAGCTTCGATATTGTGCTGGGCATAATCTCTATTCTCGGTGGTATCTTTATTGCTTACCTGGGCTATGACAGTATCAGGAGCAGGGGCATAGAGGTGGATATTCAAAATCCCAGGGTGAAGTCCATCCGCAAGGGAATTATTGTTAATATACTGAGTCCTCATCCCTATATCTTCTGGCTCATGGTAGGTGCACCCATTACCATCAAGGCATACCAGGCCAGTCCAGCTGCCGCATTTGCATTCATCACCGCATTTTACGCACTGCTCGTGGGTTCAAAAATCAGCATTGCCCTGCTTGTGGACAGGTCTAGGGCTTTTTTAAAAAACAGAGCCTTTATCTGGACCCTGAGAATACTCGGCCTGGTTTTGTTGATCTTCGCATTGCTCCTGATCAAAGAAGGAATGAATTATTTAGGCTTACCAATCCAATCCATATTTGTCACTGATATCAAGCCGTGGCATAGGTCCATCCAGGGGATTGAGATCCCGGACGTACCAATCGAACCATTCCATCTGGCGATAAAGCACATCGATCCGGCCCGGTTGCCTGCTATTGCCATGTCCTTCACCGGGATACTGTACAAGCCTGACGGCAGGATGATCATTCATTTTCATCCGCCTGTAGAGTTCCAGACTTTGCGATGGGTGTACCCGGGTATCCGCAGCGCCCCCGTAGATCAACGTGGCGGTTTTGTTCTGATGTGCCCAGTATATCGGGCTTCGTTCCAGGCTCATCTGCCATTGCTTCTCCAGTCTTTTTCCGGAATGTACATAAAGTTCCTCGTAAGGTATATCTGTCGTACCCCTTCTGCTGATGTTATCACTGATCCCGACGAACATGCATACAGCCCTGACATAGCTGGTATAGTAGGTAGCAAACCATCCCGAGGCATAACCTCCATATGAACCACCGGCCAATCCGACCCTCGCCCGGTCTGCTCCTTTTTCGCTGATCAGGTATTCAATTCCATCTGCAATATCATCGAATTCCTTCCCCGCAGGATCCATAAAGCCTTCCATGGCAAAGTCTACCCCATAACCAGTACTGGCCCTGTAATTGGGGTACAGAACCATATATCCTTTTCCTGCCATCACCTGGCCGGGTGTAGAATACCTGCTAAGCCAACCATTGGAATGATGTGACTCGGGGCCTCCATGCACATATACGATCAAGGGATATTTCTTACCCCCTTCATATCCAACGGGGCAGATCAGCAAACCTTCAATTTCCCGTTCATCTCTGGCATTGTATCGAATCAGCTCCTGTCTGCCAAGGACTTTCTCCTTAAGCTGGGGATTGATATCAGTGATCCTTCTGGGCTCATCCTCCCCGTTCCATGCATAAATATTCACATAATCAGCCGGTGTTGAACCGGTAAAGACAAATTGGGTGAAATCATCATTAAATTCCGGGGCATCGAAGATGATGCCTGAGGCTGATGCATCCAGGATGACATTTCTCTTTCCACCCTTAACCGATACAAGGTTTAATTTTGGATATACCCCTTCTTCAGATAAATAAAGAACTTCCTCGTTGTTTCTCCAGCTTACCCAGGTCACATGACCTTTGAATTTTTCAGGTGTAAGATTGGTAACAATGCCCTCATCCAGGGAAACGATATATACCTGGCTTACCGCGTGGTCATTTATGGTTGATGCGGCCGTATAGGCCAGGGTTTTTCCATTGGGACTGAAAACATAATTACCCAGTTTGCCCTGGTTTGCTGAGATCTTTTTCATATTGCCAGACTGGATATCGATCAAATGGATCTCCCTGAACATATACTGCTGATCGACCAGGTTTTTGGGTGAGATGCTGGCAGCAATATGGGTGCCCTGACGGTTAAATTCAAAATCCCATACATTCATTCCTTCTGTAAGCTGAATGGTTCCGGTATGCACCCAGTCCCGGTCAAAACTGCTTATACAAAGATTATTGTTTTTCAGGTTTTCTTCATAATAAATGAATCCATACCTGTTTGGTTTCATTACCCTTACCAAAAATAAATCCGATTGTTTTCCCATCCGGACTTAACTGGATGCTCCTGCAGGATTTCAGTGCCAGCAGGTCCGCCGGTGAAAGGATATCCTGGCTTTTATTGTCCTGTAACGCGAATACCGGCAATAAAAGGAACAAGACCAGAAAAGTTTTTATCTTAAGATTCATGACGGGCAAATTTTATTTGTTCATTTAAACATACATAAATTTTTAATCAATTAGTTTTAAGTAATTTTCCCGGTGAAATTCAAATTGGAATCCTGCATGTTTAAAAAAATTCTCTTCCGGTCCCTACTGGCAGTAATACTGATCATCGGTGTACTGATCATCAACCTCATTGTTGCCGGAAAAAGAGCTTCCATAGTGACTGAAGGAACGGCGATAGAAAAATACAATTCAGACAATGCAGCACTGCTTGTGATAGATATTCAGGAAGGGACAACTGGTGAAGTCTCAGGCATTGATGGATACAAAAGAGCGGCTGATGACCTGATTCAGAGGATCAACACGATCACAGAAAAGTCCGATGAAAACGGAATACTTGTGATATACATCCGGAATGCAATCACAAACCCGCTCATAAATCTATTGAATAACTCAATGGCAAAGGGGCGTTTGGGTTCCGAACTGGACAGGCGGCTGAATATTGCTTCAGACCATGTTTTTTCCAAGAAAAAAGAGGATGCATTCAGTAATCCAAATCTTGATAGTATATTGATCAAGAATGAGATAAGCAGGTTATTTGTAGTGGGACTTGATGCAGTCTATTGTGTTAACAGTACGATTGAAGGTGCCAGGAACAGAGGCTATAGCATTGCTGTCATCAGCGATG
This sequence comes from Bacteroides sp. SM23_62, assembly GCA_001303955.1. Classification (GTDB taxonomy): domain Bacteria; phylum Bacteroidota; class Bacteroidia; order Bacteroidales; family SM23-62; genus SM23-62. The sequence continues at coordinate 4,324 of LJUP01000338.1, forward strand.
CCATCATATCAGATCCGGATTCTATGAAATACCAAATGCTTGAAAGGTTTGTAAGCAGGGGCGTTGAGACGCTCAGCACTGAGGAGTTCATTATGGGATTGAATAGCTCATATTTCCCGTAATGCACCGATCGTATCCAGGCAGTCAGGGTTTTTTGTATTTTTAATTCCGGCACAGCACTTCAAAAAAGAGGGTGTTAAAACAGTTGAGATCAATGAACAAAACCGATATTGTGGATCAATTGACGGGTGGCTCCAAAGGTGGCGGCATAATGTTTCACCCAATCCTGATGCATTTTGCCGCCCGATACAATCACACCACATACGGGCGATTTGCCAGTGATTACAGGGTCCTGGTGGAAAGCAACATAAGGTGCCTGGAGGATTTTAAGACGGATGCGGTGGGACTCATATCAGATCCTTACAGGGAAACTTCTGCATTTGGAGCGGATGTCCATTTCCCTGAGGACAGTGTCCCGCAATGCCGGCAACCCATCATTAAATCAATCGAAGATGCCAGGCAGTTAAAAAATCCGGACATTTACAAAGCGGAACGGACACTCGACCGGATAGAGGGTGCAAAAGAATATCGAAAGCGCATTGGCGATGCTGTTCCGGTCATCGGCTGGATTGAAGGCCCGCTGGCCGAAACATGTGACCTGGCCGGGGTCAGTGAAACATTGCTCAACCTGATTATGGAACCTGATCTGGTAAATACCCTCATTGATAAAACAACGGTAACTGCCAGGGCATTCGCAAAAGCCCAGGTGGAAGCGGGTTGCGATATTATTGGCATGGGGGATGCGATCTGTTCACAGATATCCGATAACCAGTACCGTGAATATGTCAAGGAGAAGCACCTGGAGATCGTAAATTATATACACTCACTCGGTGCGGCTGCAAAGATCCATATTTGTGGAGACATAACCCACCTGCTGCCGGATCTCAAGGATGTAGGGCCAGACATCCTGGACCTTGACTGGATGGTTGATATGGAGGATGCATTTGACATTCTTGGAGAGGAAATCATCCGGTGCGGGAATCTGGATCCCGTCAGGATTATCGAACAATATTCAACCCAGGACCTTGCTGTGGAGGTCCGGGAGCTATGCATTAAAGAAAAAGGTAAAAGGTTCATCCTTTCGGGAGGTTGTGAAATCACTGTTGATACACCAGCAGAAAATCTGCATACCATGCGTAAAATATCAGCACAACATGAATGAATTTGAAACAATTTTTGAAGAACTGCATGACCTGATTGAAACCTGGGAACCCAGGCTAATGGCCATGCCCTATGATCTGATTTTGGAGAAACGCAATAACCAGGATCGCAACATAAGGCAAATTGTCGGACATATGGTGGATTCAGCTTCCAACAACACACACCGTATCGTTCATCTGCAATACCAGGAGAGTCCTCTTCGCTTCCCGAATTATGCTACCCACGGAAACAATGACAGATGGATTGCCATCCAGGATTATGAGTCGGCAGACTGGCATAACCTGGTGAATCTGTGGAAGTATGCCAACCTGCACATTATTCATGTAATGAAGAACGTGGACCCTTCAAAATTGGAAAATCAGTGGTATTATGATGAAAACACGCTTATCTCATTACGGGAAGGGATTGTGGATTATCTCCGGCACTTCAAACTGCATCTTGATGAAATAACCGAACTGGAAAACATGGATGGTTAGGAAAGAGATCAGATTTGGCATCATGTGCACGGGCACTGTTTTTCCTAGATGGCAGGCAGATGCAATTACAAAGCTCCTATCGCTGGAAAGGGTATCGTGCGGACTGCTGATTGTCGATGATAATCCCCCGGTATACGGAAAAAGGAAACTGAAGCACCTGTGCTGGTATGCATATAACCGCATATCAGAAAAGCTGTCCGTATCTTTCAAAAAGGTTGACCTGACAAAAGAACTTGAAGCAATTCCATCGATGATCTGCCAGACCGATGCGACAGAAAA
>LJUP01000339.1 GCA_001303955.1 Bacteroides sp. SM23_62
CCCACAATGAATGAGATCCAGCCGGAAATAAATCCAAGGGCAGGATGATAGATCCTGGACAGGAAATGATATTCCCCGCCGGAACGAGGCATGGCGGTTCCCAGCTCAGCATAAGCCATGGCACCGATCAGGGAAGAGATCCCTCCCAGGAGCCAGAGGAACAGCAGCGCAAACCCGGTCCGCAGCTCAAGCACCTGGAACCCGAGACTGGTAAATATACCTGTCCCGATCATATTGGCGATCACGATGGAAATGGCAGTATATAAGCCGAATTTTTCTTTCAAGGGATGCCTATTTGTCAGGGATGGGATCGGAAGGGTGTACCATGGGCACGAACCTGACCGGAATGATGTTTTTTCTGTGTATCCCTTTATTGGTTTTGGTGATCAGGATCAGTTCCTGGAAATGGCTGCCTACAGGAAGCACCATTCGGCCCCCCACGGCCAGCTGTTCCACCAGCTTTTCCGGGATCTTTTCCGGGGCGGCAGTGATGATGATCCTGTCGAAGGGGGCATGTTCCGGCCAGCCCAGGTACCCATCACCCCATTTTACCACGACATTGTCGTAACCCAACATATCCAGTTTGCCGGCTGCTTCCCTGGCAAGGGCCTTCACTACCTCAATGGAGTAACAGGTATCCACCAGGGGCGCAAGTACAGCGGCCTGGTAGCCGGACCCTGTACCGATCTCGAGGACTTTTTCAGTGCCTGTTAATTCCAGGTATTCGGTCATAAGGGCTACGATGTAAGGCTGGGAAATGGTTTGTCCCGAACCAATGGGCAAGGGATGGTCATTGTAGGCATGATCCCTGAGATGAGCAGGAATGAATTTATGCCTGGGGGTATTTTTCATGACCCGGATCACATCCGGATCCCTGACACCCCTGCTGACAATCTGGGTTTCAACCATCCTGTCGGCCCTGCTTTTCCACCAGGTAGTACTATCAGGTTGATTTCCAGTTCCAGGCATTTCGGTTTTCCGTGTTGATCCGGAGCAGTTCATGAACAGTACATGAACCAGTAGAAGGTAACAAAAGGTCCTCAGCATATGCCTTGATAATTACCGGGCATATACAAAATTAATGCTAATTTATGAACCTTTCAAGGGTGCAGGGATCCGGGAGGCGGATTTTCATCTTTTGCCTTGGGACCGCTACCTCTTTCATCCCTTATTTTGCGCAGCATATATTCACGGAATTGGATCTCGGTAATGTAAAACTTCATGACCTTTTTTGGGGGGAGGATTTTTTTAAGATCTTCATGGAAAGCTGCTGCCAGCTGGACCTCCTTCTTTCTGGCCTCCATCATTTCATCAACCATCTCCTCAGCTTCCTGATCGGTCATATCGGCCAATTGCTCGGACATGTTCCTTGGCCTGAAATGCCTGTAGCGGGAAACTTCACGCTTTTTTTTCTCATGATCGTTATAAAGCGGCCAGAATTTCTCGGCTTCCTGCGGTGTCAGTTCAAGCCTTTCTGTGAAAAAAGCGATCTTCATCGATCTGAATTTCTCAATATGCCCTTCGCGGCCTTTGTGTTCCTGTGCCTTCAATGCCAGGCTAAGATCACATAACACCAGGATCAGTGTAAGCATTCGGATTTTATATTTCATGGCAGACATATTAATATTCATTTAAAAATTCGTTGAAGTCAATCTCTTCGCTTGAGAGAAATTCAATAATTACATCTGTTTCATTGTCAACATCTTGGGGGTCAAAGTCAATGTCAGATTCAATAATGGCTGCAATCAGCATATCGTCATCGAACTGGTATCCAAAATATTCAATGGCGGTGGATACCTCATCTCCTGATAAGATCCTGGGATCCTGTCTGTTCAGTATCATCCTCAGGCTGAAATAACCAACTGTGACCAGACCAATAAACATGGCGGCCAGGGCAAGCCTCCGCCGGATGGGATAAAGCCGGGGAAAGGTCAGTATAGGTGTTTCTGACACCCTTTCCTGGATACGTGCAGGGAACTTGTCGAAATAATTGTCAGGCACACCGAAAGGAATTTTCCTGGACATTCCGGGCATTTCTTCAGGTATGTTTTCCTTTGCTTTCATTGCGTTTAGCTCTAATCAGTTAGACGAAAAGTTGTTAAAAAGGTTTAATCTTCTGTTAAATACTGTTCAATTTTTTTCAGCGCATGGTGATAGGAGGCTTTCAGGGCACCTACAGATGTACCCAGAATGGCTGACATATCCTCATATTTCATTTCATCAAAATATTTCATGTTAAAAACCAGCCGTTGTTTTTCCGGCAGGCGGATGATGGCCTTTTGTAATCTCCACTGCAGCTCCTCACCGTCGAAGTCAGGTTCACTCTCCAGGGTTCTTTCCAGTTGTTGCTGGTAATCCCCGATGGGCAGTAAAAACCGGCTTCTGTGTTTTTTCAGGAAAGTCAGCGATTCATTGGTTGCGATACGGTACAGCCAGGTGAAAAGCGAGGCATCCTCCCTGAACCTGTCCAGTCCCTGGTACGCCTTGATAAAGGTGTTTTGCAATACATCATCCGCGTCATCATGAGAGATGACCATTTTCCTGATATGCCAGTACAGCCTTTCCTGGTATTTCCTGACGATCAGGTTAAATGCATAATTCCGGTTCTCGCGGAATCGCTGTATCAGTTCCTTGTCATGCTTGTCGACCAATGGTAACAATTTTGAGAATCTCCGGATCTTCCCGTCTCCCTTCTTTGATCCTGATAATCATGGAAGGTTTAATCCGGCACACATTATTTATAGAGTTCGACGGCAGATGAACTGCCTGACCTGACCCTGAAGGTCTTCGATATGGTACTGAAAGTATTCTTTGAATTCCTGGACCTGAATACCACAGTATAGGTTCCGGGCTGAATGGCATGGGACTGATTCTTCTTGTTGGGATCAAGGTTATGAATCCTGATCAGTTTGCCGTTTCGTTCTTCATACAAACTCCCGTATCCGGGATTAAGCGACAGAAATGTGACAATGCCGGGGCGCGGGATCTCAATGGTGGTGGTATGGCTCTGGCTGATCACGATATCGTTCAGCATAATTTTGGGGACGGTCGGGATCTCTATATCATAACGCCCTACCAGGTATTTCTCTCTGTCATTGATCTTCTGGAAGTGCAGGGTTTCAGCCTTGCCATGCTGCCGGATGATAAATTGCATGTCCCGGTAATGTGTACGGCCCAGTGTTTTGGCTTCCAAGTAGCCCTGGGGTGCATCTGTAGCTATGATGGTATGTTTTCCAGCGGTGACCGAGACATTGTCGAGAATGATGGGAGGAATGGTGTGGATTTCCATCCTGTAGGTGACCAGTGGATCCAGGTACAGGGTATCCGGATTTCCTTTATGATTAAGGGTGTGCACAAAATTGTGCATGACTTGCCCGGAAAAAACATCATAGAAGGTCATATTGACATCCGTCTCGGTCGGCTGATGGTCCTGGTCGAGCAGATTGACCTGGGCCGATGTTGTATTCAGAGCCTGTGTTATCACTACCCGCAACACATCTTTGAAATTTTCCTCTTTGGCTGCATTGAAAAAATACCCGACACAATCGTATGTTTTTTTGAAATTAGGGTCAACCCCTATGCCGATTATGAATGGTTTCAGGGTGATCCCTTTGCTTTGAAGCCTGAGTGAAACATCGCAGGGATCACCTCCGCATTCTTCAATGCCGTCGGTAATCAGGATGACAATGTTCCGGCAATCGGCGCAAGGGGGGAAATCATCTGCACTTTGCTCAAGGGAATAGGCAATCGGCGTATTGCCCAGGGGTTTAACGAAACGGAGCTTTTGCCTGATCTTATGTGCATTGTTGATGTCAAAGGTAACCTCCAGCTTGGTATCCTTGCAATCCTGCAGTACAACGGGACTCTGGTGCCCGTATATCCGGAGTCCCATCTGCACATTGGGCAGGGTTTCCAGGCTGTCAACGATATGGAGCAGAAAATTCCTGGCGATATTGATCTTTACATCACTTTCCCAGTAACCCGACATACTCTGTGAGCCGTCAAATACGAACAGGATCCTGGTATTGACGAATCCCCCTTCCACCACCTCTTCTTCCTGACCTGCCAGTTGCATGGATGGCAGCAGGGAGAATAGGAGTAGGAAGGACAGTGACTGGAGCCTCCTGGCCAAAGTTTTTTTATTGCTGAAACTGGTTTTTATCATTGCTTATCCCGGCTGTTTGCAGCAGGGTCGGCCAATATTTATACTAAATTATTTAAAAATGGTTGCCTCACCTGTAAATAACGATAAAAAAACCCCGAAATTATTCAGGGTTTCATATGTCTTATCCGTATTTCCCTTGTCTATTTGAATTCCTCGAGGTAGGCCAGGGCTTCATTGAATACATTTTCGGGAGTAAAGCCGAATTTCTCGTCCAGCACCTTGTAAGGCGCTGAATATCCAAAGCTTACCATTCCCAGGCTCCTCCCTTTGGGTCCCACAAGTCCAGCTAAGGTCACCGGCAATCCTGCTGTTAATCCCATCACAGGAATACCATCAGGGATCACTTCCTGCTGGTAATCCAGGTCCTGTTCCCTGAAAAGGCCTTCAGATATGGCAGATACAACCTGGACATTCAGGTTCTTTTCCTGGTTTAACTTGCCGGCCCCTTCCAGCAGGGTAGAAACCTCTGATCCATTTCCAACCAGGATCAGGTCAGGTTTGCCAGCTGAATGATGCACAATGTAGGCCCCTTTCTGAGCCAGCAGGGCATCGGTATAGCGGTCGGAGCCATCAATGGCTGGTACATCCATGATGTTCTGCCTGGACAGGATAAGCGCTGTAGGCGATTCTGTATTTTCCATGGCCATCTTCCAGGCTACCGTGGTTTCAACAGCATCCGCCGGTCTCAGTACAAGGCAACTTCTTTTCCCGGAGTGGTTGCGTAATTGTTCCATCAGCCTGATCTGTGCTTCCTGTTCCACCGGCTGGTGGGTTGGCCCGTCCTCACCGACCCGAAAAGCATCATGGGTCCATACATACTTAACAGGGAGTTGCATCAATGCTGCAAGCCTTACTGCCGGTTTCATGTAATCAGAAAAGACAAAGAAAGTGGCACAAACCGGGATGATCCCGCCGTGAAGTGCCATTCCATTGGCAATGGCTGCCATGGTCAGTTCTGCTACACCCACCTGCAGGAAGGCACCACTGAAATCATGCCTGCTGAAAGCCTTGGATTTTTTAAGAAAACCATCCGTCTTGTCGGAGTTGGAAAGGTCAGCTGAAGCAACGATCATGTTTTCCACTTTCTCGGCAAAATGGGATAGTACCGTTCCCGAAGCAGCACGTGTAGCTGCGTTTTCTTTCTGTACTATGGCTGAGAAATCAACAGAGGGTACCTCATTTGACATGAACCTGGCCAGTTTTTGAGCCAATGCCGGGTTCTCCTTTTCCCAGGCTGCCTGCGCTTCTTTACATTGTTTCACATGAGCAGCCTTGTCTTTCAGCACATTTTTAATGTGCTCCTTTACCACGGGAAAGATCAGGAATGCATTGGCGGGATCCCCGCCCAGGTTTTCAATTGTTTTATCGAGCGAAGCTCCGGCACTTCCAAGCGGCATACCATGGGTTGATACCTGTCGCTCAAAAGGATCCCCGGATTCGGTGACGGCCCCCTTGCCCATGATGGTTTTGCCGATGATCAGGAATGGCTTCTCCTTCTCGTCCCTGGCTTCAGAAAGGGCCTGGTAGATCTGTTCGATGTCATTGCCATCAATGGTTTTGACCTTCCATCCCCAGGATTCATATTTTTTTGCCGTATCTTCCTTGGTTACGGCCTCTGTTTTTGTGGATAGCTGTATATCATTTGAATCATAGAACATGACCAGGTTATGGAGGCCAAGGTATCCTGCCAGCCGGCCTGCCCCCTGGGAGATCTCCTCCTGTATGCCACCGTCTGAGACAAAGGTGTATATATCATGTGCCATCCATTCTCCGAAGCGCTGGCAAAGGAACCTTTCGGCTATAGCAGCTCCTGTTGCCATGACATGGCCCTGGCCCAGGGGACCTGAAGTGTTTTCGACACCCCTCTTAACATCCAGTTCCGGGTGGCCGGGAGTGGGACTTCCCCACTGCCTGAATTGTTTCAGGTCATCCATGCTGAAAGCACTGATCATTGTTAGTACTGAGTAAAGCATGGGGGACATGTGGCCGGGATCGAGGAAGAACCTGTCACGGTTGGGCCAGGACATATCCGCCGGGTCAAATCTCAGGAATTCGGAAAACAATACACTTATAAAATCGGCTCCTCCCATGGCTCCGCCAGGATGGCCTGATTTGGCCTT
>LJUP01000061.1 GCA_001303955.1 Bacteroides sp. SM23_62
AAACTAAAAAGATGATTTTGATGCAATAATTAAAATATTATTGATATAATATGATGCTCAATCCGACTATCAGATAGAAAGGGGACAAATATAGGAGTCAATAAGCTGGGATGTAATTATGATTACAAAAATTAAAATCTTGTGCGGAATTTTAATAGTAATATTCCCGACTCACCTATTTGGTCAGACAAAATGGGAGAAGTATCAAAATAATCCTGTTATGGTTAAGGATACAACACTGGAAGGTACCTGGGAGTGGGCAGGTATTGGTCAGCCCACCTGCCTTGTTGAGAATGATACATTTAAAATGTGGTACGTGGCTGCTGGTGTTCCAACTCTTGAAGATACTACTTATCGCGGAAGAATAAGTTACGCTTATTCTTCAGACGGAATTAATTGGGTGAAGCATGGACCTGCGGTTCTGGATGTTGGTCTGCCGGGGGAATGGGATTCGGAATGGCTTGACACGCCGGGGATTTTAAGAGACCAAACAGGTTACAAACTGTATTATTTTGGCAATTCGGTCTGGAGGGAGGAGCCAAGACCAGTTCATTCCGCCATAGGTCTGGCAACATCCACTGATGGTATTAATTGGCAGCGATGCGAGATTAATCCAGTTCTGGAAAAAGGTGACAGCCTGAATTGGGATGGCGTCTGGGTCGAATCACCGGCTGTACTTTATGATAATGATGAAGATATTTATAAGATGTGGTATACTGGTGCTGCCTTTGATTGGAAAATCAGAATCGGTTATGCCACATCTCCTGATGGCAAAATTTGGACCAAGCATCACCAAAATCCTGTTGTTGATGTTGGAGATTCTGGTTCCTGGGATGATTTGTGGGCAGCGGTTCCAGCAGTAAGAAAATTGGGGAATCTTTATCAGATGTGGTATTCCGGTGTTTCAGTCGCTGATTTATTTGATACAGTCCGTGTTGGTTATGCTTATTCCTTAAATGGGATTGACTGGACCAGGCATCCCGGTAATCCTGTTTTATCAGCATCTGATCCTCCTGTTGATAGTAGCGGTCCCTGGGCGCCGGATGTGGTATTCAATGGCACAGAATATAAGATGTGGTATGAAGCAGCAGGGGGTCTTTTCTTAGCAACTTCATCACCATCAAGTTCTATCGAGCAAATCTATACATCGCCACAAGGATTTCATCTGTGGCAAAATTATCCCAATCCGTTCAATCCCGAAACAATGATCTGGTATCAATTACCCCATGCTGCGGAAGTGGAGATCAGCATCCTCAATCTGCAAGGGCAAAAGGTGGCTACATTGATGAAGGATTATCGAAAGGCAGGTTTCCATAAAACTATCTGGAATGGAACAGATAAATCTGGTAAACCGGTCGCCAGTGGCGTTTATTTCTATCAGCTTAAAGCGGGTGATTCTGTAGAGATAAAGAAAATGATGTTGCTGCGGTGAATTGGCTGGAATTATATCCGACTGGTTTGATTGGATTATTTTGAAGCAATATAAATAATATATTAATGAATGAATAGGAAAGGGTAGGAAAACAAGATTAAAATATTAAACACAATTTTTATGAGCCCAATTATGAATCGCTATCGTCTCATAACGACTTTATATTGGCTTTAATTCAGTTATTTAATGAAACGGGCGACAATATGTATTTGGACATGGAAATGATTGAAGCTGATATCTACGTTACCTATCGAAAATGATTCCTGTGAAATTATTTTGTCTATTTAAGTAGCTTCATTAAAATTAAAGAGGTAAAGCAATGATCAAATTAAAACATAAGATTAAGACGATTGGGATCACTTTAGTTCTTATTGTTGTATTGCTATGCTCTTCCAATATCTATTCTCAACTTATTTGGGTGGGCGGCAATGATACACTTTTTGTTGCGGATACGACATGGTCGCACCAAGGCGAAATATTTGTGGTGAAAAATGGGGTTGTGATCATCAAGAATGCTGAATTTGAAAACTACGGCAATATCTGGATTTCCAATAATGGAAAAGTGCTGGTTGAATCAGGCACTGAATTTCAAAACGGTGGCAACATCTTGCTATTTGATAATGGGAAGTTTCTGGCTGATTCCAGCAAGGTAGAATTCTTATCTGCCTACCCCTGGCAATTTGGATTCCGCGGCCAGGATAGTTCTATTGTAAAAATAGAAAATTCTACTTTTGGCTTTACTCTTCTCTTTCGCCTTATACCCGCAATAATAGGACTCTATGGTAACTCTCAATTCTCCTTAATAAATACATATTCATACGCCTGGAAATCGGGGCTTTTGTTTGAAAATTCGAAAGCTCATGTTGCTAACTGCAAGGGTCAGACCGGGGAATACTGGATGATGGCTAACGCGACTGGCGCTGTTAACATTTCCAACTCTGAAAATGTAGGTATCTGGTTGTCCTTCCCCAAGGGCTCTGTTGCAGATTTATCAACATTTTACGATGAATTTGTAGACCATTGGGAGTTTCCGAATGAAGTTGGCGCAACCGGTATACCTTACTCCTGGACGGTGGATTCAAGCCATATTCAACGATCAAGTGTATTGATTAATCCGGGATCGAATGTCACGGTTCGCGATTCCTATAATCTCGCGGCGAGAATAGCAATTACTGGAACAGATTCGATGGTGATAAGTGGGTTCATGGATAGCACCTATCATAATGATTGGATGGCGCCTTTACCGGATCGACAATTTCGTCTTGTCAACACGACTGTCGAGACATATTCAATCTATTTATACGGTACTTCTTATGTATCGCTGGATAGCTCGAGAGTTTCAGAGATTGTTTGCAATAATCAGTCATACCTGTTTATGTCCAATTCGATAAATAATGGAAAAGCAGGTGGTTTTTGGATCTGGGACTCTTCCACGGTAGAGGTTGAAAACTCCCTCATAACAACTCAAATACTCATTCGTAACCGAAGCAGCCTCACCCTGTACAATTGTGATGTAGAAAAGCATCCCAGTTACGGTTGGCTCTATGGAGGTATAATTTTAGAGAATCGGGCAAATCTTTTTTTCTTGAATAGCAGTATTGTCCGTGAGCCAAAGCTAAAATCCGAGTCCATTCTTTTTTATGCTTCCATAGATTCACCAACGGTGTCTCCCAGAACCGATTCAGTTGCGATATTTGGATCAGCCTACCTTAAAACAGGACCTGATAATAACGCCTCATTTGACTCTTACCAGTTCTATTATGCACAGTCATTTGAGCCTGATAGACTGATTCCGATTGGTCCGGAACAAACCATTTCAGTCAAAAATGGGCTGCTGGGATATTGGAATACTGCTGATCTTCCAATCGGAAATTATATACTCTATCTGAGACTGAAAAACAACGAGGGCGATAGTGCACAAACGTACTGGCAGATTCAGATTGAAGAAGGTTTATCCATTACTGAAAAATCAGGGACACGGATTGGAGAATTCGTTTTACATCAAAACTATCCCAATCCCTTCAATCCCGAAACAGTGATTGAATACCAATTACCTCGAGCCGCCGATGTGGAAATTAGCATCTTCAATCTACAAGGGCAAAAGATGACCACGCTTGTGCAGGAATATCGATCTGCTGGTTCCCATAAAATTATTTGGGATGGAACAGATAAATATAGCCAGCAGGTAGCCAGTGGCGTCTATCTCTATCAGTTGAAAATCGGTAAATTTATGCAGGTGAAAAAAATGATGTTGCTTCGTTAATCTCGTCTATCATTAACCTCATGAAGGAGGAAAGTGCCATGAAAAAAATTATTGTTATCACACAGATGATCGCCGTACTGGCGGCTGTAATCTCAGCCAATGCTCAGGTCGATTGGCGGTTTGGCTTTGAATGGAATGAGATGTCTTGGTTAGGGTGGAGCGATCCAGATATTGAGAAACTTCTCATCAAATTGGAAAATATTGGCACAGCAGGAGGTATTAACGTGAATGGAAACGCAAGTTGGATTGATATGCAGCCTAATGCTGAAGCTGAAATCAACTTTAAGCAAGATCCTATTGTTACAGTATTTCAGAACCACGGCTTTTCATTAACTTTGTACTTGAAATGCGATGCGCCCTGGGCATTTCCATCTAAGACTATTCCTTACGGTGGACAAGCTGCCCCAGATTCAGCGTATGAACAACACTGGATAGATTATGTCAAAGCGGTTGTCGAGCGATACGATGGTGATGGGATTGACGATATGGAGGGATTGGTGATTCCTATCCAGTATTACATCTTTACTGGCGAAATCGTATTTGGTGGAAATGGTCTTGGTGATGCCGACTGGGGACCCTATTGGTTTGACACCATCGACAATCTTTTATATCTGCATCGAATAACTTACCGGGCTGTTCATGAGGCTGATCCGTCAGGATATTCTAAGGTCGTTTCTGCCGGGGCTGTATTATGGGACCTGTATGCAGATTTCCCGGACTACCCAGAATTTGATCCAGTGGATCCAAATAGCACCATCCAGCAACGTCTCAATGGGGAAAACTATCGTAGCAGCATATATACAGCAGGCTGGGACAGTCTCAAAAAAATGTTGGATAGTTTTGGTAACGATGCCGACGGTATCGAGTGCGATTACATTGGCTGGCATCCCCATTTTAGCTGGCGGGTTATCGATCAGGAATTCGCTCTCATTCATAACCATGCCGGAAACAAGCCTATATATGTGGATGATATGTGGTGCAACCTTTTCGACCGAGGCTACTTTGTACCTTTACCTGGAATTCCTGGTTATGCCCAATTCAATGCACCAGCAAATCCGTACACGGGCAGCGATTGGATCAGCAGGATTAACGGTGATTTCCCCAATCCCCTTTTCACCTCGCTTGATCCTTATGCCGAATTATTTCAAAAATTGAATAATGGTGATCAGGCGGTTTTGGATTGGTACTCTGCTAACGGCGCCCGACGGCTGGTGAAGTCTTTTGCCTCCGCCTTTGGTGAAGGAGCCATCATTGCATGCTTCTCAATGACGAACGATTTACCACACAACCCGCTTATTTTTCATAGCCGTGGTTGGCCTGGCGGCTGGATAAATCTCACCGGTACTCGTGACGAGAATTATTTTGCAAAGCCCCAGTACTACACTTATAAGCTATTGGTCGAAAAGCTTAATGATTTCACTACCGCCACTGAGGTTTCTGTGAGTGATGATTCTCGTACTCGAGTTTATTAGTTTGATCGACCGCGCGGTCCGATTTATGTTCTTTGGAGTGAAACCGGTGATGCACCACCAGATCTTGATTACCGAAATAATCCTGCTGGTGAAACTATGACCTTTGAAGCTGTAAATAATGTCGATTCACTAAAATTGACACACATTATTACAGACACAGTAAATATAATACCAGACGTGAAGATGATTCCAACACAGAACGGTCAGCTCACTATTCGATTGGGATATGAGCCGATTTTCCTGGAAGGAGATATTTTAGCTGTTGTGACTGATGTTAAACCACATCCGAAATCAACTTTGCCTGCTTCTTTTAAACTCGAGCAAAATTATCCTAACCCATTTAATCCCGAAACGGTTATCGAATACCAGTTGCCCCACGCTTCTGATGTTGAAATCAGCATCTTCAATTTGCAGGGACAGAGGCTGATGACATTGGTTAGGGCTTATCAAGCTGCTGGCACATATAATATTATCTGGAATGGGATGGATGAATCAGGAAGAGCTGTAGCCAGTGGTGTGTATCTCTATCAGCTTAAGGCTGACGATTTTATAGCGATGAAAAAATTGATGTTGCTCCGCTAATAAAGAATATTTTATAGAGTTCTGCAAAATAAGAAAAGATGTCATTTCGAGCGAAGCGAGAAATCTGGTTAACAAATTGATAATATAAAATATACAGATTTTAGATTTAGCCTGGATTTCATCACTTCGATTTCAGATTGATATTTCCATTAATTAAAATTGGCACAATAACATTTTGACGAAACAGGTTGCTTTACAGAAAAAATATCATTATATTCAAGGAACAATTCGGAATTGATTCGTGTTAGTTTCATAAGCAGAAATTGATTCGCAATATTAAATGTGAATGAAGTATATTGAATTTATGTGTCAATTTTTTTAATGTAACCTATGTCAAACCTCGAACAAAAACTCCAGAACATCCCGAGATCACCCGGAGTCTATTTATTCAAAGACAAAAATAAAAAGGTCATATACGTTGGCAAAGCAGTTATGCTGAGAAATCGGGTGCGATCGTATTTTCAGAGCAGCCAACCCGATGATGCCAAAACACGACGATTAATTTCCAGAATTCGAGATGTTGAAACGATTGTTGCCGATTCTGAAATAGAGGCGCTGATTCTTGAAGCTAATTTGATTAAAGAATATAAACCCCGGTATAATGTCAATCTTAAAGACGATAAAAGTTTCCCTTATATTCGAGTGACCAATGAGAAATTTCCCCGGATATTTCCTACCCGGAAAATTATCAAAGATGGCTCTAAATATTTTGGTCCCTATACGGATGTAGGATCAATGCGATCGTTGTTAAAAACAAGCAAGCGAATATTTCCTATTCGAAGCTGTAACTTGAATTTAACAGAAGAAAATATAACAGCGGGAAAGTTCAAAGTATGTTTGAACTATCACATTAAAAAATGCATGGGTCCCTGTGAAGGTCTTATTGACGAACAAGAGTATGGACAGATCGTTAAAAATATTATTGATTTTATCAATGGCAGGGATCGGATTGTTATTGAAGAATTAACTCAAAAGATGGAACATTCTGCCGAAGAGATGCAATTTGAAAAAGCGGCGCGAGTTCGGGATCAAATTCAGGCAATTAAAGAATTTCAATACAAACAAAAAGTTATTACGCCTGAGGAAATCGATCGAGATTTATTTGTGGCTTATGCCGAGGATAATGATGCCTGCGGTGTAGTTTTCAAAGTGCGGCAGGGTCGTGTTATCGGTCGTCAGCATTTTTACCTGGATGGAGTGGAACAAGAAACGCTGGATCGAATACTCAGCCATTTGCTAATTCGCTATTACATGCATGCGGATTTTATTCCCAATGAAGTTTATCTACCCATTCCTTTGGAAGATGGTGCAAATATCGAACAATGGTTATCAGATCGATTGAATTCAAAAGTCCAATTAGTATTTCCACAGCGCGGCGAAAAAGCTAAATTACTGAAGATGGCATATCAAAATGCTAAGCTTTTATTAGAAGAACTAAAGCTTCAAAAGATGAAAGACAAAGATTATATTCCTCATGCAGTGAAAGCACTGCAACGAGACTTGCGTTTGACAAATCCTCCAAAACGAATCGAAGCTTTTGATATATCCAATATTCATGGAACCGATGCCACCGCGTCATTGGTGACATTTGTGAACGGTCAGCCATACAAAAGTGAGTATCGTCGCTTTAAAATTCGCACCAAATCCACTCCCGATGATTTTGCCATGATGGCAGAGGCGATCGAGCGAAGGTATTCACGACAGGTTAAGGAAAAAAATCCATTGCCCGATCTCATTTTAGTTGATGGCGGCAAAGGACAACTTTCGGTTGCCACTGAAGTGCTGGCAAAGCTGAGCCTTCACGAGCAGCCGATCATCGCGCTGGCGAAGCGGTTGGATGAGGTTTTTGTTCCGGGCATTTCAGAGGCACAAAATATTCCCAAAACCTCCTCCGGACTCAGGCTGCTGCAACACATCCGGGATGAAGCCCACCGCTTTGCTATCGAGTATCATCGCCAATTGCGAGGGAAACGGTCGGTTTATTCAGAATTGAATAATATCGAGGGAATTGGGGACAAAAGAAAAAAACGCCTGATTCAACATTTTGGCTCGCTTAAAAATTTAAAAACAGCCTCACTGGAAGAAATTAAACAGGTAAAAGGAATCCCTGAAAAATTAGCCGAGAAAATATGGCAGCAATTTCAACCCGACGAAAAGCAACAACAATAAAATCAATACTTGGTTTGATCATCATACCGATCATTCTCATTTATTTCACGACTGGCTTTTCCCAAAATAGTAAAAAATATGATCCAACCACATTAGTATTTCCCACGTTTCTACATACGTATGGCATTCGCAAAGCCACCCGGTTTCATCTATTCCTATTTACCCAGAACAAAGTCAAATTTAAAGATCCTCAGGGATTGGCAGTCGTTCGATTAACAGCATGGGAAGATACTTCAACCACGAAGGACGATGACGAAGTCACGGTTTACGGGGTCAACTCCGGTCAAAATTGTATTATCTATAATCGCTCCATGAAATCATTGGGAATTTATGGTTTAAAACAGACAGGGATTCAACGATTAAATCGACCTCGCGGGATTGCTGCCAACGAAAAAGGTGAGGTATATGTCGCGGATACTGGCAATCATCGCATCGTTAAACTGTTCAATCCCGGTCATGATCTGATCTTTCAAAAAAGCGTGGGGAAAATAGGCTCAGCACAAAGCCAGTTTAATGAGCCATGCGGTGTGGCTCTGGATTCGGAGGGTAAATTGTATATAACGGATAGTGGAAATAATCGTGTTCAGGTTTTCTCCGCTGATCTTCAATTGAAAAATCTATGGGGCGAACCCGGTAAAGCACCCGGGCAACTCTTTTTTCCCGATGGGATTGCAGTAATCGACAAAAATGAACGATGGAATTACTACCGAGAAGAATTTGTCGTTATCATCGATCTTGATCATTCTCGAATTCAGCAGTTCACTCCGCAGGGAAATTATCTGCGCAGCATAACCGCATCTCAATTTGGCTATCCTGATTGTTTTTTAGCATACATTGGCCTGGATTATTACAATAATATTTATGTCACCGATACCAAAAATCATTGTATTCATAAATTTGATCATTGTATGAATTATATAACGAGTTATGGTCGTTACGGTGACGATGATAAAGAATTCATCGAACCCCGGGGAATAACCATCTATCGTCGTTTTGGTCAGGTGTTCGTTGCAGAGAAATGGGGTGCGCAATACTATTGGATCGGAACTGATTATTTTGATTTTTCGGTGACAAAACATTCCAGCAGGAATTTGCTTCAATTTAAATATTTAATCACCGAGCCATCGTTTGTCACCACAGATATTCTGGATTCAGAGAAGCGCCTGATCACCAGGTTATGGACAAAGCAATTCAGGCGTTCTGGTAAGCAGACAGACTATTGGAGCGGTCGCATTTGGACGGTTGCTGATTCTGTATTTATTAAAGAAAAATATAAACCATCGCCACTGTATCAGAAAATGAAAATACTTCCTTCAGGTAAATATATTATCAAATATAAGATTGAACCGACCTATTCGTCGTTTCATTATTTTGAGAAAATTATTACACGGGAATTTTTTTGGTAATCACAACTTTTTAACATAAAATGTTTTGACAATTACAGAAAAAATGCTTATAATTATAAAACTTAGTGGCTTCGTGGTTATACCGATTAAGGATTAGAATTTCATACTGACGCCATCGCTCCAAGCGATGGAATCGTTATATCAACGATTTGACACTGAAAAATCAAACCTAATTGAGTATAAGATTGACTGGTTATTCAAGAGATAACGAACGGTGCTAAATTAAATGAAAGGATCCGCATCATGAACGACACCATTTTCAAAAAGATGTCAGTGCTTTGGGGGATATTCAGTATGATTCTTGTTATTGCCTGTGGTGGCACTAATAAAACCGTCAAAGATACATCACTCTCATCGCCTCAAACAAATTTGACTTTTCTACTGCAAGAACTTAACGAAAATCCTAAAGATCCCAATGTTTATTATAAACTCAGCAAAGTTTATGCTGAGCTGGATAGCATTGATTATGCGCTGGTGACCCTGGATACGGCTTTAAGTATCGATCCAGAATTTAATCCTGGAAAATTAATGCGGGCGAATTTATTATTAAAGAAAAATCGAATAAAAGAGGGGTATAGCGAATATCTGGAGATTCTAAAAAGCCAAACCGGTGATGAATATGTCGCGGAAATCCGGTTGCAACTGGGAAAACCTTTTCCCATTTATCAATTAACAACAGGCGATTATAACAACGCATTCCCATATTTCAGCCCGGATGATAAACGAATCGCGTTTCAATCGGATCGGGATGGAAACTGGGAGATTTATCTCATGGACACAGATGGTGCCCAGGAAGTTCGGCTTACCAATCATGAAGCCCAGGATGAGATGCCGGTATTTGGGTCTAATGAAAATATTATTGCCTTCACTTCCACCCAAGACGATTCTATTCATAACGGTCGCCTGGACAAAGCACGAAATATTTATTTAATGGATATCATAAGAGGAAATGTTTCTCGTATTGCTGATAATGAGGCAGATGACTGGTATCCAGCACTTATTGAAAATGTGAATCGTGTCGTATTTGTCTCGGAACGAGACGACCTGCGGGAGGTACCTTTTCACCAAAAATGGAGTGATATTTATATTTACAGCTTACATGATGCAGCCATTCTGCGTTTGACACAGAATGAAGCAGATGATGGCTCCCCTGCTGTATCTTCTAATGATAAATGGATTCTTTTTACTTCTAATCGAACTGGATTTTACCAGATATATCGCATGGATTTAAAAGGTAATATGGTGGAACAGCTCACTTTTATGGAAGGGAATTGTGGTGCGCCTCATTTTTCTCATGATGGAAAAATGATTACATTTTTTGCAGATGTCAATAGCAATTACGATATTTTCATGATGGATCATACCGGACAAAATATGATTCAACTGACCAACGATCCAGCGAGGGACAATTATCCGAATTTTTCACCGGATAAACGAAAGATCATTTTCCATTCCAATCGCTCGGGTAAATATCAAATCTACTGGATTGATCTGATGAATCCCCTGACCCAGGATGACCTGGTGACAGATTTAGAAGAGAAGATTGCGTTGATGGGAAATTAATAATATGTTGTTAATTGTTCCGGGTAGAAAATTTAATCAATATTAATGACAATTAAAATTCTGGCACAATTTCTGCCAACCTGCATCCCCAGCATCGTCTGATGACTGGGGTTATTTGTATCAGCAAATAATCAGCGAATCGAGATTAAATTTGGTAGATTTTATTTGCATTCTGGTTAGATTTGTACAAAAGGAATGATGGAATATTGGAATTATGAAACAATATGATAATCCACTTTTATGGATATTTTTGAATAGATTTTATAACACTGTTCTACTATTTCGACATCGGTTTCTCGACAGGACTAACTTTTAATTGAAAACTTGATTTAATACTTAGAACATTATTATCGCAATAAAGCGGTCAAGTACAGGGGATTACAGTGAACACCAAAAAACAAGCAATTCTGGCATTAGAAGACGGACGCATTTTTCAGGGAACTTCCATTGGTAAAGATGGGGAAGCGTTTGGCGAAGTGGTTTTCAATACCGCGATGACAGGCTACCAGGAAGTATTGACGGATCCCTCCTACTGCGGACAACTGGTAACCATGACCTACCCTCATATCGGCAATTATGGATTAAATGTAGCAGATTATGAGTCTGCTAAGCCCGCCCTATCTGGCTTCATTGTGCGGGACCACTGCCCCTATCCGAGTAACTGGCGATCAGAGATCGATTTACGATCTTTCCTGGTTGAAAAAAAGATTGTCGGCATTCAAGGCATTGATACACGTGCACTGACAAAACACATACGGGAAAAAGGAGCCATGAAAGGAGTGATCTCTACCAAAGACCTTGATCCAGATAGCTTGATTCAAAAAGCACAATCATCCCCGGGATTGGAAGGTCGGGATTTGGTGAAACAGGTGACGCGAGACAGCCAATTTACCTGGGAAGAGGGGTTTAACCAGGAATGGCTGCCAGAACAATTTTCGTATCAATCTGTCGCGCAGGTGTCTAAAAAACGATTTCGAGTCGTTGTGTATGATTTCGGCATCAAAAATAATATCCTGAGATGCCTGGCGTCACTGAACTGCCAGCTAGTGATTGTCCCGGCTACAACCGCAGCCAGTGAAGTGCTAAAATTGAATCCGCATGGTATTTTTCTCTCCAATGGACCAGGCGATCCGGCTGCTGTAGAGTATGCCATTGCCAATGTCAAACAACTGATCGGCAGAAAACCCATTCTTGGTATTTGTCTGGGGCATCAAATTCTCGGCCTGGCCTTCGGTGGAAAAGCGTATAAACTAAAATTCGGACACCATGGCGCCAATCACCCGGTTAAAAATTTGAAAACCGGGAAAATTGAAATCACGGCACAGAATCATGGTTTTGCCTTAGATATTGAATCCATGAATTCAGATGAAATTGAATTAACGCATATCAATTTGAATGATGGTACCTTAGAAGGGATGCGGCACAACAAACTTCCCATTTTTTCGGTGCAGTATCACCCGGAGGCTTCACCAGGCCCGCATGATTCGTTTTATTTGTTTAAACAATTTATTGAGGAGATGGAAAAACAAGAAAGAAGTGGAGCAAAAATTCCAAAAACCAAATAACAATTTCCAAATAAATTTCAAAACTCAATAATTCAAGCTCCAAAAGTAAAAACTTATCTTGCTCACTCTTAATATTTGGAATTTTTCAATTTTAATTTGGAGAAATAATTTGCCCAAACGGACAGACATAAAAAAAATCCTCATTATTGGCTCCGGACCAATCGTCATCGGTCAAGCCTGTGAATTCGACTATTCTGGCACGCAAGCCTGTCGTGCCCTGGCTGAAGAAGGTTATGACGTAGTTCTGGTGAATAGCAATCCAGCCACTATCATGACCGATCCGGATTTAGCCTATCGAACCTATATTGAACCGTTAACAGCAGATTTTATTTTCGAGATTATAAAAAAAGAATGCCCCGATGCCCTACTGCCGACCATGGGAGGGCAAACAAGTTTAAATATCGCGACGCAATTGTATGAAACCGGTGTACTCGAAAAGTATCATGTTGAACTTATTGGTGCAAAATTTGAAGCCATACAAAAGGCAGAGTGTCGGGAAAAATTTAAGCAGACAATCGAAAAAATCGGGCTGGATGTGCCGCAGGGTGGTTTTGCTCATACCCTGGACGAAGCACTGGCAATAGTTAATGACATCAACTTTCCACTGATCATTCGACCGGCTTTTACCCTCGGCGGGACAGGCGGCAGCACGGTTTATAACATTGAAGAATTTAAAGAAAAGGTGGTCTGGGGATTGAACCTGAGCCCAGTCAGCGAAGTTTTGATCGAGGAATCGGTTATCGGGTGGAAAGAATATGAATTAGAGGTGATGCGAGACTTAAACGACAATGTGGTCATTATCTGTTCCATTGAAAATGTTGACCCGATGGGGATTCACACCGGCGACAGCATCACGGTTGCGCCCGCTCAAACGCTTTCTGATAAAGAGTATCAAGCCATGCGTGACGCTGCCATCAAAATTATCCGTGAGATCGGTGTGGATACTGGCGGTTCAAATATACAGTTTGCCGTCAATCCGAAAAATGGACGGATGGTCGTTATTGAAATGAATCCCAGGGTCTCCCGCAGTTCCGCGCTGGCATCCAAAGCGACTGGATTCCCTATTGCTAAAATTGCGGCGAAGCTCGCTGTTGGCTTAACGCTCGATGAAATTCCCAATGATATTACGCAAAAAACTCCCGCCAGTTTTGAACCGACGATCGATTATGTTGTGGTCAAAATTCCCAGATGGGATATGGGTAAATTTCCCAGGGCAGATCGTACATTGGGCACACAGATGAAGTCTGTCGGGGAAATCATGGCAATAGGAAGAACGTTTAAGGAAGCGCTGGGAAAGGGATTGCGGTCGCTCGAAATTGACCGCTATGGGCTGGATGATGTCAGCTATGTTTTTGAAAATGGGAATCGAAATGACTTTTTTTCAATCGGGGAGATTATCGACAATCTCAGGCAAAAGCTAAAAAAAGCAACCGGCAGCAGAATCTTCTGGCTTGGCTCAGCCCTGAGAGCCGGTTTGAGTGAAACCGAAATTCACGAGATCACCGGTATCGATCCCTGGTTTATTTACCAGATCAAAGATATTATTCATTTTGAACGAAAACTGACTGGTTATCGAAATAACATTGGCGACCTGCCATTCGATATGATTTATAAAGCCAAGTCGATGGGAATTTCTGACCGGCGGTTGGCTGTGCTTTTAACTAGTGCTGAACCGGATATCCGCCAATTGCGGATCGAGAAAAACATCAAGGCAGTTTACAAAACTGTGGATACCTGCGCGGCTGAATTCCAGTCCTCTACACCCTACTATTACTCAACTTATGAAGAAGAAAATGAAGTCATCCGCAGCGAGAAATCCAAAATCATTATTCTCGGCGGTGGACCCAATCGCATTGGGCAGGGGATCGAGTTTGACTATTGCTGTGTTCATGCGATTATGGCGCTAAAGGAGGAAGGATTTGAGACCATCATGGTCAACTGTAATCCCGAAACAGTGAGCACCGATTACGATATTGCCGATAAACTTTATTTCGAGCCGTTGACCCTGGAAGATATTTTAAGCATAGTAGAAATTGAGCAGCCCGATGGTGTCGTGGTTCAATTTGGTGGACAAACGCCGTTGAAATTAGCCATACCGCTGGAAATAGCCGGTGCAAAAATTCTCGGCACTTCACCGGACTCAATTGACCTGGCTGAGAATCGGGAGCGATTTGGACAGTTGATTCAACAACTCAATATCCGCCAACCGGATCATGGGCTTGCATATTCGATTGAGGAAGCTTTTGAAGTCGCCGATCGAATTGGTTTTCCCGTACTATTGCGCCCCTCTTATGTACTGGGTGGACGTGCGATGGAAATTGTCTATGATAAAAGCACACTCAAAAATTACATGAAACGCGCCGCCCGTGTTTCACCCGATCATCCCGTGCTCATCGATCAATTTTTAGAAGATGCATTTGAAGTGGATGTGGACGCGGTTTGTGATGGTGAAGAGGTATTGATCGGCGGCATTATGCAGCATATTGAAGAAGCCGGTATTCATTCTGGCGATAGCTCCTGCGTACTGCCTTCTTATATGATTCAGGAACAACATCTTGATATGATGCGGGAGCAAACTCGAACGCTGGCACTCAAACTCAATGTGAAGGGTTTGATTAATATTCAATTTGCAATAAAGGACGATATTCTTTATGTATTGGAAGTAAATCCCCGAGCTTCCCGCACCGTGCCATTTGTGAGTAAAGCGACTGGCATTCCCCTCGCAAAGATCGCAGCCAGGATTATAGTGGGGAATAAATTAAAAGACCTGGGGCTTCATGAGGGAACGATTTCCAATGTTATTTCCGTGAAAACACCGGTATTTCCTTTTGCCAAATTTCCCGGTGTGGATAATTACCTGGGACCTGAAATGCGCTCCACCGGTGAAGTGATGGGAATCGCTGAAAATTTTGGTTTAGCCTTTGCCAAAGCGCTGTTAAGCGCAGGGAAAAAACTACCGCTGGAAGGTAATATTTTTATCAGCGTCAATGATTTTGACAAAGCCAAAGCGTCAAAGCTTGCTCTTGAACTCTACAATATGGGCTTCACTATTTTAGCGACCAGGGGAACCGCGGATTGCTTCCGCAAAGCCGGCATCGAGACAGAAACCATTTACAAAATCAACGAAGATCGCCCTAATGTTGTGGATCATATCATCAACGGCAATATTAAAATGATCATCAATACGCCTCTTGGTAAAACCTCTCGTGCCGACGAATACGCCATGGACCGAGCTGCCATCCATTACAACATCCCCTGCCTGACAACGCTTTCCGCTGCCTCAGCTTCGGTCGAAGCCATTCGTGAATTAAAGAAAAATGGTACTGCCATTTCGGTGAGGAGTTTGCAGGAGTATGCAGGAAGTAAAATATAAAGCATTTATGTCTAAACAAAGATTATTTTGTTGGCGATGCTGATGTCGTTTTGACATCTTAATTGTGAATATTGAATTGACAATTAGGACAAATGCCAAATAAAGAGATCATTTTATTCTGTCCACTTATCTATCAATACTATTTACAACACAAGTTTGAATTCAAACAAGTCTATTTTCTATCTGCTTGTTAACCTAATCATGGTATGAATACCTGCCCTTTTTAATATTATCAGCCTGAGCCATTACAAAAAATTCAACTTTTCTCTTGACATTCACCTCAAAAAGTGCTACATTTATAAAATTCGTAACACGAAATAGAAATGAACTCCATCTCCCGGATGGAGTCCATTTCCATGCTCACGGAGAACAAAATATGAGCGAACTCATCCGATTCGGTGTATCCATCGAAAATCACCTGCTACAACAATTTGATCGCCTTATCCAGCAGCGTAATTATTCCACCCGCTCTGAAGCCATTCGTGATCTCATTCGTAATGAATTGGTGCATGAACAATGGAAGGACAGCGAAGCCGGATCCATCGGTACGGTTACCATTATTTACGACCATCATGTGCGGGATTTGAGCAGTATACTGACTTCGGTGCAGCACGATTTTAATGAGCAGATTATCTCCACCATGCATGTGCACCTGGATCATTATAATTGCCTGGAAGTTTTAGCGGTCAAGGGAAAAACGAAAACCATTCGCGAGATTGCTGATCGGCTGATCAGTATCAAAGGCGTAAAGCACGGGAAGCTGGTGATGACGACAAGGGGGGAGCATGTTTAGCCAGAATGGGTAATTGGGTGATTAGGTAATTGGTTTATTGGGGAATTTGGAGCAATGGAGTACTGGATGAGTGGAGTTCTTGTGCATTATTCCACTAATCCATCCCGCCAATACTCCATTAACATTTGTTTTAAATTTCCAGATCAGTGAAACGACAATCAAAGTGCAAACTCATTTTTTTATAAATTCGTAGCACAAAAATCAAAATAGTAATACTACTAACAACCAATTCGGAGGGTGTTAATGAAAAGATTTTTGATCGCTTTAACGATTGTTTCTCAATTTTCGATTACACAAATTTCTGCTAAAGAAAAACCTGTCGATCCTGACTCGATTCGCTATCGGTTTGCGCCAATTGTTGTAACAGGTCAGCGTTATGAAATGCCACAAAAGGACGTAGCTGCTAGTATTTCGATTATCTCCCCGAGGGAAATTCGGCAGACCAATCTCACAACAGTCGCTGATGCAATTTCATATTTAGCCCCTGGTGTTTACACAAACCGTCGCTCCGCAATGGGTTATGGTGTGGCAGCATTAGCAGGTGGCAGCATCACGATTCGGGGAGTTGGAGGAAAACCTAACACCCAGGTGCTCATGCTTATTGATGGCAGACCTGATTTCCAGGGGATTTTCAGTCACCCTATTAATGACGCTTACTCTTTGGACAATGTCGATCACATTGAAATCCTGAGAGGACCCGCTTCTGCTGTTTATGGGACGAATGCATTGGGCGGAGTGGTTAATATTATTACAAGAGAACTTCCAACTTCGGGATTTGAAAATAATGTCAATATTGGCTATGGTAGCTATAATACCCAACGATATCGATTTCATCATGCAGGAACGATCGGCAAGCTACAATACTTCGCTGGTTTTGGCTATCAAGCATCGGATGGGCATCGAGAAAATTCCAACTTTAAGGCGCAAAATTATGCCTTAAAAATGGGCTATCAAATCAATCGTCACTACAACATTAACTTAAATGGCAGTGTTACCCCATACCAGTTCCATGACCCGGGTCCAATACAGGGTGAACACTATTTGTCTGGATATTTCGATTATGGCGATATTACCCGAAGTTCTATGGATTTGACGTTGAGTAATAGATTCGCTAATACTGATGGTACAATTAAGATTCATGGCAATTTTGGCAAACACAAATTATCCGATGGCTGGGTTTCTGACGATCAAACCAATGGATTGATTGCTTTTCAGAATTTTTATCTTCCTTATGAAATCAAAACAACCATTGGCTTTGACATCAAACGGTATGGCGGCACGGCGCGATCAAACGGCATTAAATTGGGCACTTTTTTCAATGATGAATATGCTAGTTATCTGCATCTTCAAAAACTTCTGCTTAAAAAAATCATTCTCGGTTCAGGAATTCGCTATGAACATAATTCTCATTTCGGCGCTGAATGGATTCCCAAGTTCAGCCTGGTTTACCATCCCCTTTCGCAGACAGCGTTGCGAGCAACAGTAGCAAAAGGATTCCGCACACCTTCGATCAAAGACCTTTACCTGTTTCCGCCAGCCAATCAAAATCTGAAACCAGAACGGCTATGGAGTTACGAGCTTGGCGTGAATCAATCAATTGGAAATGTTGTGACACTGGATATTTGTGGTTTTTATTATCAGGGCGATCAAATGATCCAGACGACCATGATCGCGCCGGGACAGATGCAGAACCAGAACGTTGGTTCCAACCAGGCAAAAGGATTTGAGGTGGCAGTGCAGGCAAACCCGGTAACGAATTTCTCTGCCAACGTTTCCTATTCTTACCTGAATTCTGACACGATCATTCCATTTTCTCCCAACAAATTTAATTTTATGCTGAATTATAAACTCAGGGATTTGAATATCTCACTTTATGGTGAACATATTCGGGAGCTGTACACCAGTTACCAATTGAACCAGATGCCGTCAAAAACAACGATCGAAAAGCTATCGGATTATACGCTTGTTCATCTGAAATTAAATTATCGCTTGATGGAAAACCTGAACCTGTCGGTAGGTATCGAAAACCTGTTGGATGAATCATACCAGATTTTGAAAGGTTATCCCATGCCAGGAAGAACGGTTTTTTGTAATTTATCATTCAATTTTTAACTGCTATTTCTTATTGCAATGCTATTTAATAAAGAAGCGGAGTGATGGAGCGTTGAAGTAATGGAGTGGAAAATACTCCAATACTCCAGCACTCCACTACTCCATTAATCCTTTCACAACTCTGTATAATGAAAATCAATACTCAACAAATCACCCTGATAGCTTTATTTATCGCTCTCTGCCTTCTTGTACCTTTCGTGTTTCATTTAGTTGGTCTCGGGAAAATGTTTCTCCCGATGTTTCTTCCTATTCTTTTAGCAGGATTTATTATCGAGTTTCCTGCTGCCATGTTGGTCGGTTTTCTGGGTCCCTGGATTTCCGCCTTTGCAACTGGTATGCCGCCGTTATTTCCCACAGCACTTTCGATGTGTGTTGAAGGTGTATTAACAGCAGGTTGGGCATCTTATCTTTATCATCAAAAACGAATTTCGTTCTGGTTCGGATTAATCGTTGCCATCATTGCCCAGCGGTTGGCACGGATAGTCATGTTGTTGCTCATCCTCCCGCTATTTGGATTACCCGCGAAAGTGCTTTCAATTGCTGATTTCGTTTATTCACTGCCAGGAGTTTTATTACAACTTTTATTAACTCCAATTATCCTTTTTATGTTGTGGAAATCAAAAATTATCGAGCGAAAGTCATGAAGAAAAACATTCAAACCCGACGTTATTTTAATGGTCTGGCTGAAGAATGGGAAGCCAAAAAAATTGCTGACGACGAAAAAATTGAAAATCTGCTGATTAAAATCGATTGGGATAATTGTAAAATAATCCTTGATATCGGCTGCGGAACAGGCGTACTTTTTCCCTATTTAGAACAAATTACACACGGGCAGGCAAAAATTCTTGCTATGGATTTTGCTGAAAGTATGGTCCAGGAAGCAGCTCAAAAAAAATACTCATCAATTAAGATTCTTTGTGGATGTGCGAGATATTTGCCTTTTCTCGATAATTCAGTCGACCTGATAATTGCTTTTCATGTGTTCCCGCATATCAAGGGAAAAAAATTGGCAATGAAAGAATGCTGGAGAGTTCTCAAGCCCAATGGTGAATTAGCGATCCTTCATATCCATAGCAGTCAGGAAATCAATGCCATTCATCGCGAGATCGGGGGGGCAGTGAAAAATCATAAACTGCCGTCTGCGAAGCAAATGTGTCAGATGCTGGATTCGGTTGGTTTTAAGATTAAACAAGCAGTCGATCGGGGTGGGGAGTACTTTTTAAATGGAAGGAAAATAATGAAGTAATTCCCCTTTTTATATTTTAGAAAATGGCAAATAATATAGCGGAGTGATGGATTGTTGGAGTGATGGAGTTAGAACTTAAGTGAAATATTATAGAAATACATTACTCCACTTTTTATAATTATTAGAGATCTGCAAAATAGGATAAATTGTCATTTCTAGCGGAGCGAGAAATCTGGTTAACGAATTGATATTTTAAGCTATACAGATTTCTCACTTCACTTCGTTTCGTTCGAAATAACTGAAATATTTTAATTTTGCAGAAGTCTATATAATTATCATATTTGAATATTAAATCAGTATGCAAACTTTTCAGTAGTGGTAAACCATTACATCTGCTGATTATGACTCAACTGTTTCGAGATTAATTTGAGGCTTTTTCTCCTTGAAATTACTTTTCCATTGTTGCATAAAATCTTCAAATCTATTGAATTTTGTTTCAATTCTAACAAATTTTGTTTCCAAGTCGGCAACTTGCTCCTTTACATCCAATCGTTCTAAAATTCTTTCCTGTGTTTTCTCAACATTATGAATACTCTGCATTACAGCTTCAAATCGTCTATAGTTTTCCCTTTCGTTGGCTTCAAATCGACGGTTCATTTCTTCTCTCAAATCTCTTAACTCTTGTTGAAAATTTTGAAATCGTTGATCGATCTTTTGAAATTCTTCTTTGTGATGCTCAAGTTCTGTACGAATAGCTTTCAGCTCTGGAACTAATAGATCTTGAATAGCAGACCGAAAGCTGCCGACTGTTTTTTCTAAATTGCTCATTAAAATCTCCTGCTTTCTTCAATATTGGTGATGCTTATTAAAATATAAAAAATCAAATTAAATAATGCAATAAATTTCTAATGATATTTAAAATACGCCGCACAGGTGCCTTCGGTTGAAACCATACACGGTCCGATTGGATCATCAGGTGTACAGGCTGTTCCAAATAAGGTGCATTCAATAGGAGTTCGAATTCCACTCAGCACCTCGCCACAGATGCAACCTTTCGGTTCCGTCACATT
>LJUP01000340.1 GCA_001303955.1 Bacteroides sp. SM23_62
TGCCGGGCCGGACCGTCGATGCATCCCGCTGCATTTCCTGCCTGACCATTGAGAACCGGAAAGAACGGATCGGGGAGGAATTCCGCGGGCGCATGCAGAACTGGGCTTTCGGATGTGACACATGCCAGGATGTCTGTCCCTGGAACAACAACGTACATCCCCACTACGAGCCCTGGCTGGATCCGATTCCCGGCCTGCTGGAGATGACCCGGCAGGAATGGTCAGCCCTTGACGAGGAAAGGTTTGACAGGCTATTCGAGGGATCGGCGGTAAAGCGTTCCAAATACACCGGCCTGCGCCGGAATATCGATTTCCTCTAGTCCGAATTCACCACGGTCAGGACAATTTTTCTCTGGCTGCGGGGACCGTCAAACTCGCAGAAAAATATATTCTGCCAGGTTGAAAGTCCCAGTTCCCCGTCAATGATGGGGATGGTTTCACTGGGCCCTACGATCCCTGCCTTGAGGTGGGCATCCCCGTTGTCATCCTGGGCATCATGTAGCCATACACCATGAGGGATCAACTTTTGCAACAGGTTCACCACGTCGGTCTGTACAGATTCATCCCAGTTTTCCTGTATCATGATGGCAGCCGTGGCCCCCTGGGCATAAACTGAAACCATTCCGTTCCTGACCCCGCTTTTCCGGACCGAGTCCCTGACCTGCCTGGTAATATCATACAGGGCATTCTGGCGATGCGTACTTATTTGTATTGTATCCTGCATTTAGTAAATTTAAAAAAAGTTATGGAAAAGTCTGATGATACACACCGAATATGAATGGCTGTCGCAGGAGAAAACGCATGTGTATGCGCAATCCTGGTTGCCGGATACCTGGATAAAAGGGATCATCTGCCTGGTGCATGGACTGGGGGAACACTCAGGACGCTACGCCAGGTGGGCCGGGCTCTTTGTACAGGCGGGTTTTGGCATGCTGGCCGCCGATCTTCCCGGGCATGGCAGGACGGAAGGCAGGACGGCCTATGTCAAAAACTACCAGGTCCTGCTCAACCAGGTTGACCTCACACTGGGGAAATCAGAAGAGCTGTTCCCGGGGATCCCAAGGATCCTGTACGGACACAGCATGGGCGGTAACATTGCCATCAATTATGCCATTTTCAGGAAAGCATCGATCAGGGCCCTCATAGCATCCTCGCCCTGGCTCCGGCTGACCTTCAGGGTATCTCCCCTGGAACTGGCCTCTGGGAAGATGATGAACAGTCTTTTGCCCCGGGTCAGGTTCAAAAGAAAAGGGACAAAGGCAGAATATCTCAGCCATGATCCGGAGCACTGGGCGGATGTACGCAATGATCCCCTGAACCATGGCCTGATCACCGGAAGATATTTCTGGATCATCCACCAGCAGGGTGAATCTGCCATGGGGCATGGAAACAAGATTAAGGTGCCTTTCCTGCTGATGCATGGCTCTGAAGACAAGATTACATCTCCACTGGCAAGTGAGGCTTTCGTTGCTGATACAGGTGACCGGACACAGTTTAAGATCTGGGACGGATTATACCATGAGTTGCATAATGAATTTGAGTACAGGGACATCGCGAAATATGTCATTGGCTGGCTAGACAAACTGTAAAAAATGGAATTCAGGACAGAAGTAAACATCTCCCCGTCGGAAAACAGGATCTCCTATGATTCCCAGATCCTTTTTATGGGTTCATGCTTTGCGGAAAACATTGGGTCCAAGATGAAGGAACTGCATTTCCGGGTTGATCTTAACCCCTTTGGGATCAATTACAATCCATCCAGCCTTTCCAGGAATCTCTGGGCCCTGCTCAGTGGCAAGCAATACACAAAAAAAGACCTGCACAAGGCCAATGAAAAATGGTTCAGCTTCGATCATCACAGCCAGTTCTCGGCCGGGGACCCCGGTACCTGTCTGGAGCAGATCAACGAAAGGATCAGGTTCTCCAGGGATCGCCTGCTGCAGACCAATTTTCTGCTGCTTACCTGGGGCACGGCCTGGGTATATGTGCTGAAGGAATCGGCTACTGTGGTATCCAACTGTCACAAGTTGCCGGCCAATCGATTCAGCCGGCACCTGCTGACGGTAAACCAGGTGGTGGATACCTATACCAAGCTTTTTGCCGGACTCCGGTCAGAGCTCCCGGAGCTGAAGGTTATCCTCACTGTCAGTCCCGTTCGGCACTGGAAAGACGGCCCGGTAATGAATACCGTCAGCAAGTCCACCCTACTGCTGGCTGCTCACAGGCTTACCGAAATGTTTTCCTATTGTGAATATTTCCCCGCATACGAGATCGCCATGGACGACCTGCGTGATTACCGCTTCTACGGCAGCGACCTGCTACATCCAAACCAGCAGATGACAGCGTATATCTGGGAAAAATTTTCGGCTGCCTATTTTGATGATCCAACTGTAAAGCTTATGGCTGAGATCGGGAAACTTTCGGCAGCCAGGAATCACAGGCCTTTTGATCCCGAATCGGCACAATACCTGCAATTCTGTAAAAAGCAAGTGGAAAAGGTAGACCAGCTGATGAAGGAGCATCCTGGTCTGGACCTGAAGGAACTGTTGGCTTTTTTCAACGAACCGTTAAAGAAATATTAAATATCCGTCATCCCCAAACATTTTCATAATGGATTTGTTAAGTGAAAAAAACAGATAATAAGGGATCAATGAAAAAAATAAAAATACTCATCCTCATCGTATATATTGCAGGTGCCACTGCCCATGCCCAGAATGATGGTCAGGGGGTCATCCAGGGCAGGGTATACAATGCCAATACAAGCGAGCCCGTTCCCTTCGCAAATATCATTATATGGGGCACCAATATAGGTTCGGTCAGTGACATTAACGGGAATTTCCTGTTTACCGGGATCATCCCGGGATATGTTGAACTGCGGGTGTCCTCCGTTGGATTCGAGCAGTATATATCGGAACAGATCCTGGTAACCAATGCCAGTAAGGTTTTCATTGAAGTCCCCCTGGACGAGGCCAACATTGCCATCGAAGAAATCACCGTCAAGGCCTCCCCGTTCAGGAAGAAGGAAGAAAGTCCGGTAAGCCTCCAGCGCATAGGGATCGAGGAAATCGAGAAAAATCCTGGAGGGAACAGGGATATTTCCAAAGTGCTTCAATCCCTGCCGGGGGTAGCATCCACCGTGTCTTTCCGGAATGACTTGATCGTACGCGGCGGAGGATCCAATGAAAACACTTTCTACCTTGACGGCGTGGAGATCCCCAATATCAATCACTTTGCCACCCAGGGTGCATCGGGTGGACCCACAGGCATACTCAATATCGATTTTATCAGGTCGGTTGATTTCTATTCAGGGGCATTCCCTGCCAACCGGGGGGATGCCCTGAGCTCGGTACTTGAATTCAGCCAGATAGACGGGAACAAAGACAAACTGAAATTCAGGGGATCCCTCGGCTCATCCGACCTTGCCCTTACCCTTGACGGTCCCATTACCGAAAATACAACATTCATTTTATCCGCACGAAGGTCATACCTGCAATACCTCTTTTCAGTACTCGAATTGCCATTTCTCCCCACCTACAATGATATGCAATTCAAGGTGAAGAACCGGATCAACGAGAAGAATGAATTGATCCTGACGGGACTCGGTTCCTATGATGTGCTGACACTGAACCTGAATGCCAATGAAACGGAAGACCAGCGGGCCATATTGAAGGCCCTGCCGGCCAATGACCAGTGGAGTTATACCGTAGGGGCCGTTTTTAAACACTATTCCGGGAAGGGTTATGATAGCTGGGTGGTCAGCCGTAACCATCTGAATAACGGAGCTTATAAATACTTTAACAACATCGAGGAAGATACCCTGAAAACTTTTGATTACCGGTCGAATGAGATCGAGAACAAATTCCGTTACGAGCATAATTCCAGGTATGGCAACGGTCTGAAGGTCAATTATGGAGGGGGACTGGAATATGCACAGTATGATAACAGGACTTTCAGCCTTACCTACGCAGGGGGAGAACCTTTAAATATCGACTATGATTCGGAAATAGACCTGGTAAAATGGAGCGTATTCGGACAGGTCAGCAAGGGTTTTCTAAAGCAAAGGCTGAACCTTTCCCTGGGCATCCGGATGGATGCCAATAATTTTTCGGCCGACATGAATAACATGTTCCGGCAGCTCTCTCCCAGGTTTTCTGCCTCCTATCTGTTGTCAGAGAAATGGTCCCTGAATCTAAATACCGGCCGGTATTACCAGCTGCCACCCTATACTACCATCGGGTTCCGCGATAACGATGGCAACCTTGTCAACAGGGATAACGGTCTGACCTACATACGATCAGATCACCTGGTGGGTGGTTTTGAATTCTTGCCCGACGATAGATCCAAACTCAGCCTGGAAGCTTTCCATAAATGGTATGGGGACTACCCCGTCTCTGTGCTCGACAAGGTATCCATTGCCAGCAAGGGCGGCGGTTTTGGCACCTTCGGGGACGAAGAGGTTGTCTCCCTGGCAACAGGCCGGGCCTATGGGATGGAATTCCTTTACCGGACAAGGGACCTGGCCGGGTTCAACATCATTTTCTCTTATACCCTGGTGAGAAGCGAATCGCAGGAGGTCGACCAGGACCTGAATCCGTTGGACTCATTCATTCCAAGTGCATGGGATAACAAGCACCTGCTGAATGTAACGAGTTTCCGAAAATTCAAGGGCTACTGGCAGGCCGGGTTCAGGTACCGGTTTGCGGGCGGGACACCTTACACTCCCTGGGATCTGGCCACCAGCGAAAAACGTCCGGCCTGGGATGCGCGGGGGACAGGTTATCTGGATTACAGCCGGTTTAACAGCCTGCGACTGACTGGATTCCACCAGCTGGATATCCGCATCGACAAGGAATGGTATTTCAATAAATGGAGGCTGAATCTCTATCTTGATGTTCAAAATGTACTGAACTACAAAGCTGACTCTGCTCCGAACATCTACCAGCAGGAGGATGCGGACGGAAATCCGATCATCCGGAACCCGGAGGATGATTACTTTAATCAGCTTTACAGCCTGAAGCTGATCGAGACGGAATCCGGAACCGTCTTGCCAACCATTGGTATTATCGTTGAATTCTGATTAATTATCCTTTATGATGAAACCTTACAGCATGATAATCATTGCGCTACTGTTTCTCACGGCATGTAAATCCGGCAGGGTTCAGGAAGCGCCACAAATCATGAATCTTTCGGCCAATCCCACCGGAACAGGTCCTGGCCTGAGCCTCGAATTCCGGAAAGGGATGGCACACAATCATCCTTCTTTTGTTCTCTGGGCCGAAGGCATGGATGGGAAATACCTGCAAACCCTGTTCATCACCAAGGCAGTCGGCACCAGCATCTATGAACACGGTGACCCTTCCTCGGGCCACTGGGAGCCTGGCGAGATCCGCCGGCCGGCCTCCCTTCCCTACTGGGCCCATAAGAGGGGTGTAAAGGAAAAGGACGGATTGTATGTCCCATCCATCGAAAATCCCATGGCTGATGCCTATACGGGGGCCACACCTCCCGGGGATTTCAACCTGTCAGCCCGCTTCGATAAAAATCCTCCGCCTAAGTTCAGGATCCTGTTTGAGATTAACCAGACGTGGGACTGGAACAAGTTCTGGACAAATAACAAATACCCGGATGATGATGAATACAAGACCTCCTGCCAGCCAGCAGTGGTTTACATGGCAACGGTCGATATGAATGACGGGGTATCAGCCTACACCATGGAGGCCATAGGCCACAGCCATTATGCAGGCAGGACCGGGGAATTATTTACCGACCTGGGCACCCTGACCACCGCATTGGAAATAGTGAATAACCTTACGGTTAATCTGGAATGATGTATCCCATTTTATTTAATTTTATGGGAAAATCACTGCCATGCGGAAGGTTTGCATCTTCCTGTTCAGCCTGCTTCCTGCGATAAAGCTGGAGGCACAGGAGTGGAGAAGATTACTGCAGCTTGTTTTTATTTCTGTTATTCCCCTGTTCCCCGGTCAATGGGTCGGTGGACAGGAAGCGCCAGCCTCTCGAAGGCCGAAAGTGGGACTCATACTCAGTGGGGGGGCGGCCAAGGGAATGGCCCATGTGGGTGTGCTCAAGGTCATAGAAGAAGCCGGGTTGAGGATTGATTATATCGGCGGGACAAGCATGGGGGGCATCGTCAGTGCGCTTTATGCCATTGGCTACTGCGCTGATTCCCTTGCCGAACTGGTTGCCACACTGGATTGGGACAGACTGCTTTCAGATGATATTCCC
>LJUP01000341.1 GCA_001303955.1 Bacteroides sp. SM23_62
TGTCTGTATGGGCAGTATTCCAATTGGTGATGTCACCAGGAAGGATACTACTGGTAATGTGAGAACTAAAAAGGGGATCTGATTCGGTATAGGAACCCACTGTTTTTGCATGCAAGGCATAAGGGACACTCAATAATTGGCTTGTTCCGGTTATGGTGTAATTGGTACCACCGGCCGGATCGGTTTCGGTTTTGATAAAATATGGACCTGCCGACCAGTCAAGGGTTGAGAAATCACCCGAGATACTTTGTCCCCCACCGATTTCAATGGTTACCAGGCCATTGGTGTTGGTACTTGCATCATGTGTTTCGGAATAAACGACTGTTCCTTCATGCGAGCTTTGTAGAATACTTATGCGGACACCTACCGGGCTGCTCTGGACTAATTTCCCGCTTTCATTCCGCACCACGGCCTGATAACTTAATTTATCGGGCACCTGTGCCTGCGTACATACAGTAAAGAATAAGACTGTCAGAAATGAAAATATTCGTTCCATGATTCCCTAATTTTTAGTTATTATAAATGTTTGTAATTCCTTGCTGCCTGTGCGTATTTTTAAAAAATAGGTGGCAGGAGGAAGCGCTCCCATGTAGATTGGTGTCAGGTTGCCTTCTACTTTCTTATGCTGCAGAATTTTCCCGTTCATATCGTAAAGCTGAAGGTTCAGGTCTTTGAGATCGTAATTTTGAACCTCCAACAGTACAAACTCAGCAGCTGGATTTGGATAGACCTTACACTCCAGGGAGATGTCTCTGGCTTCCTTAAACCCGGTCACAACAAGTATTTCGAAAGGTTGTTGCACGCCCTGGGTCACTGTTCCACTTGCAGCAGTATGGGTTAAAAAAACTACCTGTCCTACTGTAAAACTAACCCTGCCGCCACTACCTGAGGCATCGCCCCCTGTTGCAGATGCAGTTTCCTGTGCTTGTAAACCTGTCAGGCAAAATGCGCATAAGCATACTGCACAAAATTTTAACCTTGTGTAATTCATCGTTGCTGATTTGGTTGCTACTATTTTGTAATTCTGATAGCTTCCTGTCAAAGATGCCGGGGCAGGGGCCGCGAGTTGCGAAATCTGGGATCAGCACCAACCGTTTGAAGAAATGAGGCCATGGTACTGTGGGGCGGCTTCCTCTATACCGAAGTTACGAGCTATCACTTAATTAAATTTAGTGATTTGTGGATTTAAATGCAAAAGTTAATGGTTATCCAGGTCACTTTTGAATTTATGAATCCGGTTCAGCAGGGGCTGGAACCTTTTCCTGAACCTTTTTATCCTGATGGAAAGTCCAAGTAAAAATGCAACAACCATACTGATCGTAAGTATCGTGTGATAAAAAATCCTTGTCCTGGTTTCCATCTCTATGAAATATTCGACATACATCAGATTTATTCCCAGGATAACAAACAAAAGAAAGAGCGGAAGATATATGGTAAACAATCTTTGCTCGGTTTTTATTTTGGACTCCGTTACCTCGAGCAAATTATGCATGGACAGCGACCTTTCCTGATCGGAAATCCTGAAACGCAACCTGTTCAGTATAATCACGACAGCCAAGATACTTGTTGATAAAATACCGATTCCGATGATACCATTCAAGGAAAGTGTGAACTGAGTAAAGAAAAACAGTAATAGTATAAACATAACAGACAAGGCACCAATTGTTTTGAATTGGAGCACCTTTCTTTGATTCTTCTCCAGCCTGACAATCTGCGGTATCAGATCCTCAGCCTTGTATTTTTTATCCATGTTACGCTGGTCAGTACCTACACTTTGCCAGATATCTATTAGCTGATCCATCATTGCTTATTTAATTGTTTCCTGATCTTTTCCTTGATGCGGTTTAACCTCACACCAACATGGTTTGCGCTGATTCCAAGAACTGATCCGATCTCTTCATAGCTTAACTTCTCCAGGTAAAGAGCGATCAGTATCCTGTCCAGCTCAACCAGGTTGGATATGGCTTCGTAAAGTATTTTGAGATTTTCCTCTTCCTGTATTTTGTGCTCAAATTCGTTGATGGAGGAAGATGTGAAGTTTCCGGACAGAGGCTCAATTCTGCGTTTACGTTCATTCTTATTGAATAAGAAAATGGTATTTACCGTTATCCGGTAGATCCATGTCCCGTAACTCGCTTCATGTTTAAATCTTTCCAATCCCGACCAGACAGCTAGCAGTACTTCCTGGAAAATGTCATCGACATAACTGCGGTTATCCAGATGGGCAAAACATAGTCTGATTATTTTATCACGGTATTCATTGATTATGGAAAGATAAATCTCCTGTTTGTCATCCATTAATTCGAAATAACATGTTTCCCTTTTAGTATGGAAATTAAGAATTTATTACACAGATAAGGCAGAAATTTTTGCACATCATTATTTACTTTGAATGAATTAAAATGTATTTTAGATCAATGTATCAGCACGGGCGAGTATATAAAATTCTCATTATCTTTCTGCCAGGTATATTATTCTGTTTTATCATTTACAGCCAGGAAATTCAGCATTATTGTTCAAGTGAAAACGGGGTCGTTGGTGCAGGAAGAAAAGGTTCTGCAGAAGCCGGCATTCAAATGCTGACCAGGGGTGGGAACTCGGCAGATGGAGCCGCAGCCACCATTCTGGCTTTAAGCATTACTGATTACGGGTCTTACTGCATTGGAGCCGAGGTTCCTCTGATGTTCTTTGATGCGAAAACAAAAAAGGTAAAGGTTTTTTCAGGAATGGGAACCGCACCGCGTGATCCTGAAGCCATTCAATGGTATTATGAAAATGGGATACCGCCCGGGGATATAAAAGCTGCAGCTGTTCCCGCAGTGATTGATCTGGTCGTTACCCTACTGCAACACTGCGGTTCGATGAGCTTTGAGGATATATCCCAGCCTGCGCTGACCTTACTGGCCAGGGAAAATGAACCCTGGTATCCGGATCTGGCTGTCACCATTGATAAGTTGATTGATGCCGAGAGAAATGCATCCGGCTCGAGAAACAAAAAACTGCAGGCAGTAGCCGACAGGTTTTACAGGGGTGATATAGCAGATGACCTGGTTGCCTGGTATGCTCGCATGGGTGGATTCCTGACCAAAGAGGACCTGGCATTGCACAGAACCCATATTGAAGAGCCTGTAACCATAAACTATAAGGGATATCAGATCTGTAAATGCGGTCCCTGGACCCAGGGACCGGTCCTTTGTCAAACGCTTAAACTCCTTGAAGGATTTGACCTTAAATCAATGGGACATAATTCTGCCCTATATATCCATACGGTGATTGAGGCTTTGAAGCTTGCCATGGCCGACAGGGACAGATATTATGGTGATCCGATATTCGTAGATGTACCGCTTGAAGCATTATTGTCCGAAGAGTATTGTTTAATGAGACGTACGCTGATCGATATGAACAGGGCCGGTCAGATCCCCCGGCCAGGAGATCCAGTGAATATGAAGCCTGTCATTGACAGCGGGAAATTCGAGGCCTGGCCGGAAGGTACCACAACCTGCGTGGTCGCCGACAAATTAGGAAACCTGGTGGCCGCTACACCCAGTGGCTGGGGAAATGATGATGAAACCGGCGGAAACACAGGAGTGACGCACGGAACCCGTCTGATCAGCCTCAATACCGCCAAAGGCCATCCCAACAGGATTGAACCAGGCAAGCGTCCCAGAATCACCCTGACACCAACCATTGTGCTCAGGGAAGGTCATCCGGTTATGGCCATCAGTGTGGCTGGCGGGGACCTGCAGGACCAGACAGCCCTTCAGGTCCTGCTGAATATCATTGAATTTGATATGGACCCGTTCCGGGCGGCCAATGCTCCCAGGTTCGCCAATTACCTGCACCAGGACTCTTTCAATCCGGACCCTGTAAGATACAGAACCGTCCCCGATCCACCTGTTATTCAGATTAACCGGGAAGTCAGTACAGAGAAAATTGAGGGGCTGGCATCAAAGGGTCATATGATTGATCAGACCGAGGGGGCTATTGGTGTACCGGCGATTGTTTTTATTGATAAAGATGGCATGAAACATGCAGCCACGGATATCAAAACTTTGCAGGAAGTAAGTTCATCTGAATAAACACAGGTCATGACAAGGATCATCATTATTTTCATACTGTTAAATCTCATCGGAGCATGTGACAGGCATTCCGAAAGAAAATCTGAAGCAGGAAACGCTTTCTTCCCAAAGAAAATAATCCTTGATTTTTCAGCCAAAACAAATGCCATTGATGGATTCGGTGTAAACATAACACCGGCACAATGGAACGATGGTAACCTTAAACCGGTCATAGATCTGCTGGTCGATGATCTTGGCTGTACCCTTTTCCGGTTCGACTGTTATGGCAGGGCAGACTGGCTTGATCCCGGGAAGCAATTGCCGGATAGATCATTCCCCGAAGATTATCTGTCAGAAGTTTATACGGGCAAAACATTCACTGATGCCTGGGAAACATTCAGGTATTTAAATGCAAAAGGCGTTGAACCCATCTTCAATATCAGCGGGAGGATACCTGCCGAATGGGCCGGACCGGACGGGGAGAGACTGGTTGACTTTGAAAGCTATGCCGAAATGGCAGTGAGCCTGCTTAAATGGGCCAGGTATAATGAGCACCTCGAATTTTCTTTGTTCATGCCCTATAACGAGACAAACCTGGGATTTCCCGAAGGCCCTTACATGGAGCCTGTTGATTGTGTGCCTTCCGTAAAAGAGATAATCAAAAGATTGAATCAAAATGGGTTAGAAGATATCAAACTGATTGTGATGGGTGATTCTCATGTCGAGATTGAGAATATCCGGGCTTTCCTGGATGATGCATCAATGATCAATCATATATACGGATTTTCCGGGCATACCTATGGAAATGGTTATGAGGAAGATGCACGAAATCCCTGGCCATGGGGAGACAGTCCGTTTAAAAAAATTGTCGAAATGATAGATCAGTCTGAGTATAAGGGAAAACCTTTGTGGATAACAGAATATGGAGATCTCGATCAGACCGGTGAGATTGAGTTTGAATTTGCATGGAGGTCAACCAGGAGATTGATCCGGCTGCTGAACGATGGCGTGACTGCCGCACTGGCCTGGGATGCTTTCGACAATTTTCATGAACATGACGGGCAATGGGCCCTCTATGGATTGCTGAAAACGGATTCCCTGAATTGGACATACCAGCCCAAGAAGAGATACTTTGCAGCAAAAAATATATATAAATATGTAAAACCGGGATTTAGCAGCCTCGAGATTGAGCCTTATATCGCTGATCCAGATCATGTTTATGCCCGGTGGCAGGACCCTTTTAAAAACATCGAGATCAGCGCATTTGTTTCCAATGATGGAAAAGACCTTACCATTGTTGGAATGAGCAATGTGGAAGGCGATGTTAAACTTACAGTAGAACTGGAATCATTCGCCTCGGAGCTGAGCAACCGTAAAATTTTTCATTTTCGTACGGATAGAAATGAAGATCTTAAGGCTTTAGATCCTCTACCAATCGAGCATGATCAGTTCACAGCAACCATCAGGGGAGAGGGCATTTTTACCTTGACAACAATCCAATAGGTAAATTTTCAGTTTTTGCTAAACGGTTTATTTTCAATAGTCTTACCAATAAATATTAAGTGCATTTTTGTTAGAAGTATTATAATTTGCCCGTATGATTTTAACACCTAATAATAAAACCATGAAACCAAAGAAAAGTCACTCGTTCAATCTATCCTTCCTCTTTTTGTTTGTTTTATCAGCCGGACTGTTCTCTGTCTCCTGCAGCCAGCCAGGAATAGGGGTAGGGGCAAAGGCCCCTGCCGGTGCAGAAGTACTGTTCGATGGCAGCCGCCAGTCTCTTGACGAGCATTGGACCTACTGGGAAGGTCCACGCTTTGCAGCTGAGATGCCGATCAAGTGGAAAATCGTGGATGACCCGGTGGACGAAGGCACCGTGATGAACAGTAATGATCCCGCCGCCGCCGGAGGCCTGTACGGTTCGGCAGATATTGTAACCAAAAAAAAGTACCGGGATTTCAGGTTGCATGTGGAATTCCTCATTGAACATGAAGGCGGGAATTCCGGGGTCTACCTGCAGAACAGGTATGAGATCCAGGTCCTTGACGGCGACTCTTCAAAGCACGGCCTGGCTGCTGTGATCAATGAAACGGAATCCCCATATCACCTTTACAATGGAGTAGGAGCATGGAATGCATATGATATTGTCTTCAGGGCGGCCAGGTTTGAGGATGGTAAGC
>LJUP01000342.1 GCA_001303955.1 Bacteroides sp. SM23_62
AACCAAGGATATAAGGGCCAGAACGCTTCGCATTTTTTATTCTGTTTCAATATTGCTACCCGGGTACTATTCCGCTTTCGGAACAGGATACTTCTTCATCAGGGCGGCAATCTTTTTAGGGATCGCTTTCTCACGCTTCTGAGGATCTTCAGTCACCGTTCCGCTGGCCACTCCCTGCCACACCTGGTCTTTGGTCTTTCCGTCAAAGACATCCAGCACAAGGGTGCCCGCCAAATAGTCGTTCTGTGAAAACGTGGTAGTGGCATACCCCTGATTCCATCCCCGTCTGTAAGGGTGAAAGCCCACATACCTATTCGCATAGTAATCTGTGTAGGCCGTCGTGCTTGTTTTCTGGTCCACTACAATAAAAAGGGAAACCGCCATGTCACCATCGGATTCGACGAGTTCCATGCCACGTGCATCAAACTCCTGCCTGAAAGATTCATGAATTCGCTTTTTATCGAAATCACTGAGGATCTGGTCACTATTGTCCTGCCAACCCAAGAAGTGGTAGGTTTTATAAGCAGAAAAATCGACAGATTTGTCCTGGTCCGTTACCACTTTCACCGGACTGCAGGAGACAAAGGTCATTGCCAGGGTTGCTAACAGAATGATAATAGACTTTTTCATCTTTTTAAGGTTATTTGCTTAAAAGTAAAATCAAAGGACTCCGATCCCTACCCCCAGACCCAGAAAAGACATGCTGGGGAAGTCACCGGCTTTCACACTGTAACTGTACTTGATCTTCAGAGAGAGCAGAAGACCGGGACTTGCCATCACGTCTATTCCCGCCTCCGGTGCAAATTGGAATTGCCATTTGCTATCGACGATGGAGAATATACCGGCATTATTGGTTTGCTTGGCGTATGAAGTGCCCAGGCCGATTCCAATATACGGTGTGCGATCACCTTGTCTGAAATATTTCTTGGCATTGACATTCAGGGGAACGATATTGGTATACCGGAACTGGGTGCCGGTTACCAGTGCGTCATTGTATTCAAATGACTCTCCCTCCACTTTTTCCCGGAATATATTCCAACCCACTGCAATTCCAACAGATAATTCCTCTGCCAGGAACTTATTCACTTCAAGTTCAATTCCCCTCGGACTGAAATTCCTTGTAA
Source organism: Bacteroides sp. SM23_62 (assembly GCA_001303955.1). Lineage (GTDB taxonomy): Bacteria > Bacteroidota > Bacteroidia > Bacteroidales > SM23-62 > SM23-62. The sequence goes on from LJUP01000342.1 coordinate 1,125, forward strand.
ATTCGGCTGTTTCGCCAAGGCTCAGTGCAGGCATATAGTTGATCTTTACAGTTGTTTCTGCCTGTCCGCTCGCCACAAAAGGGGCAAGGCATAATAAGATCAGGATGACCTGTCTTTTCATGATTCTTGATTTTTTCGTGTTTTATTAACTATTGATCTATTGTTCCTTTATGCAGGTAATCACTCTGAAGAAAAACCTGCCCGATCTGTTTGGTCAGCCTGTTCTGGATGTTCTCCTCCGATCCGGACAGTATTCCGTTTACCACACCGCTCCATACGACCGGGAGTCTGATGGATACATTTTCCACGGGAGGAAGGACCACGTCCGTATTCACCATTTCGATCAAAAGGGTTCCAACAGTATATCCATATGTGGGATAACTCGGGTAGACGGGGTAGACCGGATAACCGGGATAGCCGGGATACCACCAGTCCCATGGATACCAGTACCACCAATCCCACCAGTACGTGTAATAGTAGTAAAGGTCCTTCTCCAGTACCGAGATCATGATGGCCACATCCGATTGGAGATCATCGTTCGTGGTATCACTCACTTCCTCCCATCCGAGTTCGAGAAGGTTCTGCCGCACCTGGTCCAGTATATGCTGCTCGGTGGCATTGTCCTCTCGCTGAATTTCAACCTTATCGTCCCCGATATAAATGATGGTGTCCTCCATGTAGAAGGTGGATAGCTGACCGAAATTCTGCGTGTCGTCGTAGATCGTGATGGCCAGGTCAAGCTCTTCGACCGTTGCTTTGAATTCCGGGTCACATGACTGGATCACCAGCAGGATCATCAAGAGCAAACCCGGTGGAATGATCATTCTTCTCATAGCATAATAATTTAGACATGATATATTATTTTTCGTCATTACTTTGATTGCTATATTTATCATTGTTCAGATACATAAGCAGCTCTTCTTCCAGTTCGTTGATGGTTTCCGTATATGAACCGGACCTTTTTCCTGTTTCTTGATAGATCATCTCCTGCTTTTCAATGCATTCCCGTATTTCCATAGCTATCTCCCGGAAAACGGGATCCTGCCTGTAGAGTTGTTCAAGCATATCTTCGAATCCGGGGAAAATTGTTTTCAAGAGTCTAATTGTCCGGTACTGCTCGTTTTCTTGCATCGAAATAATTTTTCTTAAATTTAGCTGCTTCAATTATGGATCGTAAGTGAAACACCGTGAATCACCGTGAACTGAAACTGCAGTAATGCGGAAAGATACATTTGACAAAGATGCCCTGATAAGACAGGTGGAGAAGATCTGCGAAAGTCCTGAATTCCAATCCAAACCGGTCCTGTGCAGGTTCCTTTCGTATATCGTATCTGAAACATTGGCCGGGCGGGGAGATAACATTAAGGCGTTTACCATCGGGGTGGATGTATTTGAAAAGGATGAGGATTTCGATCCCGGTCAGGACACCCTGGTCAGGATCAATGCGATCAGGCTCCGCCGTTCGCTGGATATGTACTACAGCAAAACAGGCAAGATGGACCAACTCCGCATAGAGATCCCCAAAGGGGGGTATGTTCCGGAGTTTAGCCAAAGATCCAGCCCGGGAGAAGCAATGGAAGAAGAGAAGAAAGAACCGGTCACCCCGCGGGAGAGGACGGGTACATTATCCCTGGAACCAACCATTGCGGTATTTCCTTTCCAGAACTTTATCAGTGATCCTGAAAGCTCTTACTTTGCCCTGGGATTCTCCTACGAACTGATGGTGGAGCTGACCAAATTCGAAGATCTGCAGGTATTCAGTTATCTCAACATCACGGATTATCCTGAAGAAGGTTCCAGTATGTATCCAGACCTCCTGGAAAAAGGAATCCGGTTTGCCATCAGCGGTGCAATCCATGGGGACAGGGAACGGATCAATGTGCTGGTGGAATTACGTGACCTGTTCGAAGGCAAACAAATCTGGTGTGAAAGATATTCAAAGAAGATGCTTGCCGAGCACTTTATCGAGATCCAGGAGAATGTTGCCCGGGAGATCTCCGGCACGCTGGGCAGCGAGTACGGGATTGTCCTCCGGCGGCTGACACTGGATGCGCAAAGGCAAAAACCAAAGATACTGGCTACCTATACCGCCATCCTGAAATATTACAATTCCCTGGTCCATCATACCCCTGAAACGGTCACCGAAGCGTTCAATGCCCTGAAAAAGGCGGTGGAAAACGATCCCGGATCAGGGATCGCCCTTTCCTGCCTGGGTGCCCTTTACGGACAGGCTTATTGCCTGGATTATCTGGATGCGGAGAAATCCTATGCGATGATAGGAGATTATGCGGAAAGGGCGTATTTGCTGGATCCGAACAACCTGTTGGTGATCAATGTACTGGTATTCAAATGTTTTGTCTATAATGAAAAGGAACGGTTCTTCCAGCTGGCCGACCTGGCGCTGACCATGAAACCGAAAGGTACCCTCAGGAAGGGCAGCCTGGGATTCCATATGTCCCTGTTCGGCGACTGGGAACGGGGCAAACAGGTCCTGGATTCGGTGATTCAGGGAAATATGCAATATCCCAGGTACCTGCACGGAGCCACCACTCTTTACCACTACCGGCAGAAATCCTACGAAAAAGCATTGACGGAATCGAAACTTTACCAGATGCCGGGATTCTTCTGGGCGCCTCTGTTAAGAGCCGCTGTATCGGGACAGTTGAACCGGCAGGAGGAGGCCGGGGCAGAACTAGGGATGTTGAAGCAGATGAAGCCCGATTTTGAAAAAAAGGCCCATTACCTGGTCAGCCGTTTTGTGAAGGAAGAGCCACTGGTGGTGCACATACTGGAGGGACTTCAGAAGGCAGGGCTTCATATCTCGTGAATCATCGCAACTCGATTGATTAAAAGGAAAATGAGTTGCCTGCAGAAACAAACCCCGCTGAATTTCAGCGGGTTCGTTTCATTACTGGAGGTCGGTAGCGGAAGGTAATTAATTACCTTTTCTTAATTAAAAATGATATTTTTTTAGTCTTTTCCCTACATATTAGGTAACTAACTCATTTTTAATTAAAACCAGTTACTTTTTTTTGCCCCAATAGAGTAACCTATTACCCTATATTTCGAAGATTAGGATAACGTCTTACTCCTTTCATATAATAAAATATGAATGATTTGGGGCAAAATCTATATATAAAAATAAGTATAATATTCATTTTTTTATTATTAATTGATATATCTGTGAATATTTTACTTATTATCGAAAGTGATGCAAAAAAATTATCTGTTAAGCTGGATAGAAGAATTACTGGCCAGAGGTAGGATTGCATTTGCTTATGATGACGTAAAGAATGCCTTCCCTGAAAAACCGGAGAATGCACTTATCCAGTCTCTTTCCAGGCTCTCGCATAAAGGTAAAATTGTACCCGTTTACAAAGGCTTCTACTTAATAATTTCTGCTGAGTATGCAAATAGAAAAATCATTCCACCAGTACAATTCATCGATTATCTGATGGAGTATATAGGTAAACCATATTATGTAGGTTTATTGAGCGCAGCTGCATTATATGGTGCTGCCCATCAACAGCCCCAGGAATTCTTTGTTCTGACCACTTCCAAACAACTGGCAACTTACAAGAAAGGGATTAAGATTAACTATGTTATTAAAAGCCAGATCCCTTCCCAATTTCTTGAAGATAAAAAAACACAAACCGGCTATATAAAAGTCTCGTCTCCTGAACTAACCGCACTGGATCTTATATACTACAACCTCAGGGTCGGTGGAATGAACAGGGTAGCAACTGTGCTAAGCGAATTGGTCGAAAGCATGAACACCGATAAGATTGAACCTGATTTAATCAAGTTGTTTTCAATCCCGACCATTCAGAGAATTGGCTATTTACTGGAAACCGTGCTTGAGGAAACTGAGTTTGCCAAAAAACTCTACACTGTTTCAAATGACTTGAACCTGACATTCTTCCGGCAGCCACTCAGAACCGGAATGCCATCGGCCGGTTTTAAAACTGATCCCCGGTGGAAAATTATAATTAATACCGAGATCGAACCAGATATATGATCCCGATTACAGACATAAGAGCATGGGGCAATACAGTTTCCTGGCAGTATGACCAACAGATCGAACAGGATCTGGTTATTTGCAGATCATTGATCGAAATCTTCAAAGACCCCTACCTTTTAAAACATCTGGCGTTTCGAGGGGGAACAGCAATTCATAAGTTCTATCTTACATCCCATGCAAGGTATTCGGAAGATATTGATCTGGACCATGCTGAATTGACTAGCTGAATGACCAAAAATACTTGTCAGATATTTTTACTATATTTCTGACAGATTCACGATACAAAACAAACTCATGTCAATTGAAGATCAGGTCTTTAAAAAGATTAAAAACTATAAGCGTGGGAAAATTTTTTTCCCTGCCAACTTTTCTAAATTAGGTAGTGAAGATGCAATTCATCAGGCGCTTAAGAGACTAACGGAAAAAGGCATCTTGGTAAGAATCGCTCATGGCATCTATCTGTATCCGAAAACTGATTCTGAATTGGGAATTTTATACCCCCCCATAGATGAGATTGCAAAGGCAATTGCAAAAAGAGATAAAGCAAGAATCATTCCGACCGGGGCACAAGCTCTTAATCTACTGGGCCTGTCAACACAGGTACCTATGAAGGTGGTTTACCTTACTGACGGAGCACAACGTAATATCTCCATAGGTAATCAATCCATCAAGTTCAAAAAAACAAGTCCCAGAAATCTGGCTACAAAGGGGGAAATCAGTGGGCTGATTATTCAGGCTCTCCGGGAGATTGGTAAAGATAATGCCAGTGCTGATCAATTGCGAATAATCCACGAAATATTGCAGAAGGAGGATCCAGCAAATGTAAGAAACGATGCAGGCCTTGCTCCTGCATGGATATCAAGAATCATGTCAAAGGAACTTGAAAACTGATTACCCTATGATTAAAGATTGGTTCAAACTACCTGAGCAAAGGCGCAGAGAGATTATTCTCCAAACCTCCAAGCGAGCTGCCTTACCTCCCTGGTCCGTGGAGAAGGACTGGTGGGCAAGCATGGTGCTGAAAAGTTTGTTTGAACTTGATTTTTCTGATCAGCTTGTATTCAAAGGAGGCACTTCTCTGAGTAAGG
>LJUP01000343.1 GCA_001303955.1 Bacteroides sp. SM23_62
TATATTGTTAAAAGAGCTGCACTGGAAATAATGGCAAGTTGCTTAAAACCCCCGGTAATTGAGAATATAAATACGATGACCGTATAGATAATAATGGCCCAGTAGGGGGTAGCAAACCGGTTATGGATACGCGAAAGAAAACGCGGTAATAAACCATTCCTTGAACCTGCGAACAACAATCTCGGATAGCCCAGAATATCTCCACTAATGGCTCCAAAAATTGATACTGCAGATCCCACTATGATGAGTGTGGCTCCAAAATTGCCCATCAGTTTTTCAGCCACGGCAACCAGGGGTGCCCCCTCATGATCAGATAATGCTGATCCCAGTACACCCAGTGAAACAGTCTGGATAAGAATATATAGTACGATTACAATGGCAATGCCGACCAATATACCATATGGAACGGTACGTCTAGGATTTTTTATTTCTCCACTGGTATTAAGGGCTATTTCACCACCACCAAAAGCAAAAAACAGGATCAGTGATATTTCACCCAGATCACTGGTTGAGGGCCAAGCAGTCCATTCAAGATTCTCTGATGAAGTGGAGAACCAGCCAAATGTGATAAGTATCAACAATGGAATCAGTTTTGCCAGTGTATTGATTTTTACCATCTGAACACCCTGTTTCACCCCCCTGATATTGACCCATGCAAAACCGCTGAACACAACCAGGAAAAACAGGGCCCTGTATCCCTGCTGATTCAACAATGGGATTTTAATGGCAAGGATATCTGCCATGGCATTGGCGATGGCAGCATCACTCAATATGCCAAAACCAAACCAGAATAGCGAATTTGTTAAAAACCCGGCAAATGGTCCGAACGCGGCTTCAACATATGCATATGCCCCTCCGCTAACGGTTATCCGGCTGCCTGTTTCAGCAAAACAGAGCATTATCAGAATGATCAATATACCGCAAATCAGGTAGGCCAGGATACTTGCTGATCCCAATCTGGCTGCAACGATGGCGGGTAAAACGAATATTCCGCCACCAACGATACTGTTGATAACATTTGCACCCAAACCAACAACACCTATATCCCTTTTTAAACCTTCATTGTTGTCTGAATTTGAATTTTCTGTGTTCTGTTGCACCATAGGTTCAGAGGAGATATTATTGAAGCATCATCTTGAACAATACCTTGTTCATAAGTGTCCCAAGTTAAATATTATTTTGAACTTGATTTTGCTCGATAAAAAAAACCGCCTTAGTTTGTCCAAGACGGTCGCTCAATCATACTGTTTTTTATTTTAACCGAGGTAGGTTTTCAGGAGTTTGCTGCGGGAAGTATGGCGCAGCCTCCTGATGGCTTTTTCCTTGATCTGCCTGACGCGTTCGCGGGTAAGGCCAAACTGCTCCCCGATCTCTTCAAGTGTCATTTCCTGTATCCCGATACCGAAAAAAAGTTTGATGATATCACGCTCACGTTCGGTAAGGGTGGCCAGTGCCCTGTCAATTTCCCTGGTCAATGATTCGTTCAGCAGTGCCTTGTCAGCATTTGGTGAATCATTATTGGGCAGAACATCCAGCAGGCTGTTGTCTTCACCATCCACAAAAGGGGCATCCACCGAGACATGCCTCCCGGAGACACGGAGTGTGTCGGAGACTTTCTCCTTGGGTAATTCAAGAACATCGGCAAGTTCCTCCGGTGAAGGGGTTCTTTCAAATTCCTGCTCGAATTTTGAGAATGCCTTGTTTATTTTGTTCAATGAACCTACCTGGTTGAGTGGCAGACGAACAATCCTGGATTGTTCCGCCAGTGCCTGCAGGATGGATTGCCTGATCCACCAAACGGCATATGAGATGAACTTGAACCCTCTTGTTTCATCAAATTTCTCAGCTGCCTTTATCAGTCCCAAATTACCCTCATTGATCAGATCCGGCAGGCTGAGTCCCTGGTTCTGGTATTGCTTGGCAACAGAAACCACGAATCTCAGGTTCGCACGGGTAAGCTTCTCCAGTGCGGTCCGGTCCCCCTTCTTGATCCGCTGCGCGAGTTCCACCTCTTCCTCAACAGTGATCAGCTCCTCTTTCCCTATCTCCTGCAAATACTTGTCAAGGGAGGCGCTTTCCCTGTTGGTAATGGATTTTGTGATCTTTAACTGTCTCATTATAACTCCTCAAATAAAACTTCTGCGAAAATAGACCCTTTTCCTTCTTGAGTCAATATAAATAACATCTTTTTAACTTCTGTCATACTAGTAATATTTCACTGTATGACAACCAATTAATCGGAATCTCCCTTGCTCATTGATGCGCATGATATTTCGCCATTCTTCTTCCTGAAAGAAGAACTGGTTAAAAGGGATGGCATGTAAATGTTAAAATCCAAATTTGCCAGCAGGTAAGAATCCGATTGAATCGACAAAGTTACAACTCAATTGCATAATATGCAATTAATCCGTTGGGATATATTCCTTCTATATAAATACCCCCTTCTGATTCCTCCACAATTCTCTCTATGTCCTTCAGGGAGTTAACAGAACGATTATTGATCTGTGTGATAATATACCCTTCTTTAATCCCTTCACTGCGGAATTTTCCGCTGCTTACACCCACCACCTTTACGCCGTTTTTTATGCCAAGGTTTCGTTTCTCCGATGATGTTAATTCATCAAAACTTGCTCCCAGTGCAGAAATGGGTCCCGGCTTCTCCACAACGCCAGTTCCGCCCTCCAGGTTTCGCAGCACCACAACCATCTGTATGACCCTGTTCTTCCGGTTTATGGTCACACTGATCTTATCATTCGGACGATAGCGGCTTACCTGTTCCTGCAATTCCGAGGGACTGTTTACCGGTACGCCATTAACTGCTGTGATCACATCGTTTACCTGTATCCCTGCATCAATGGCAGCTCCGTTTTGCCTCAGTCCCGTTACTAGAACGCCGGCGATATTGTCTATATTGTTCTTTCTGGCAGCATCCGCATCCAGTTCCACAATGGTTACGCCAAGTATGGCGCGCTGAACAGCACCAAATTCAATGACATCCTCTACCACTTTTTTAACAAGGGTTACGGGAATGGCGAATGAGTAACCGCTGAAAGCGCCTGTCCTGGATGCAATGGCGGCATTGATACCCACCAATTCACCTCTGGTATTCACCAGGGCACCTCCGCTGTTTCCGGGATTTACTGCGGCATCTGTCTGGATAAATGACTCAATGGACAGCTCCTCTCCCCTGAGGATGTTTATGTTCCGTGCTTTGGCGCTTACGATGCCAGCCGTCACCGTGGAGGTAAGGTTATAGGGATTACCCACTGCCAGTACCCATTCCCCCAGCCTGAGATCATCGGAATTTCCAAACGTCAGGAAAGGCAGGTTATTTTCCCTGATCTTCAGCACTGCCAGGTCCGTGGTGGGATCTGTACCAAGTATTTGGGCATCAAATGACCGCTTGTCATTCAGGATGACCTCCACTTCTTCAGATCCTTCTATGACATGGTTATTGGTAATAATGTAGCCGTCAGATCTGAGGATGACACCCGAACCATATCCAAGTACCGGTGCAGGTTCCCCTTGATCACGATAGCCAAAAAAGAAATCATAGAAAGGATTCCCTGAACCCTCCCTGTATGCTTTGGTCTTCACGTGCACCACTGCGTCCACTGCAGCTTCAGCTGCCACGATAAAATCGGTGGGAGCAACGGTCTCGGCAGGTGGAAGCTTTACATACTGCATCCCGGGGGTTTCCTGCACAATATAGGTGGGCTCCTCCTGATCAATCGTTGTGTACACCAGAACTGCTGCTATCCCTGCTGCGATGGCCAGTAACATGGAACCGAAGAATCTTTTTGCATTCATTTCTATACGTCTTATATATTTTAAACAATCATAACCCCAAAGGGTTCATCATCAAAAAGCATGCCTTCCAACATAATCTATCAAAATTACGAATTCAAAACGATTGGGGATTTCTATTGTTACAAATACTTGTTATTTTTAACGATATTTAACAAAAAAGGAGATTGGAATCCGGATTTTCGAAATACCATGGTACCGGCAACGACTTTATCATGATCGATGACCGGAATGAATCCTTTCCTCTGGACAAACATTTGTTTGTCAGCCATCTCTGTGACCGTCGTCTCGGCATCGGGGCAGATGGGCTTATCCTGTTACGTAATCACCATGACCTGGACTTCCGCATGATCTATTTCAATGCCGACGGAAGGGAAGGTTCCTTGTGTGGAAACGGTGGAAGATGTGCGGTAGCATTTGCCTATAAACTGGGCATGTGCGGTGTTACAGCCAGGTTTCAGGCAACAGACGGAGTGCATGATGCAGAGGTTGTCAGGCCGGATCATATTCGCTTGCGTATGCAGCCGGTATCAGTTGTCAAACGTTATGAAGATCATTGTATCCTGGATACAGGCTCCCCCCATTTCTGCACATTTACCAGCGGACTGGAAGAAATGGATGTCTATGGATCAGGGCGAAGGATCCGTTACAGCGAAGCTTATAAGGAAGAAGGAATCAATGTGAATTTTATCCAGCAGGAGGCAGAAAACCTGTTTGTACGAACCTACGAAAGGGGTGTGGAGAATGAGACCTATTCCTGCGGAACCGGTGTAGTGGCATCTGCCATCTGTGCAGCCCTGAATGACAAAACTGACAAAACGGCATTCCGGATCAGAACCCTTGGGGGGGAATTATCTGTGTCTTTTCGACGGACGGGTCCGGATACATTTGATGACATTATCCTTGAGGGACCGGCCACCTTTGTTTTTTCAGGAACCTTATCCAAATAATGACCAACCTACCATGAAATGTAAAATGCTTGCCCTGCTCATAACCGTTTCAATCTGCTGCGGGATCATATCTGCCCAGGACGGAGAGGATAAGCTGGCCAAATACTTTGAGAACCTGGACCACAAGCTGAATGCCATTGAGAAACTGGCCGATGATATACTCTGGTACCACAAAGTGGGGGATGTCGCCCGCATTGACAAGGTTTACATGACCGGTCCACCCCTATGGAAAGAAAAGAACCCGACCGCCCTGGGAGCCGGAGATCCGGTAAAATTCTGGTCCTATGTCTTTGTGCCGGTGGACATAGACCCGGCCAGAAAGTACCCGCTGATCGTTTTCCCGCATGGAGGTGTGCACAGTGATTTCGGGACATATTACACGCATATTATCAGGGAATTAATGGCCCAGCAGTACATCGTGGTCGCGGCCGAATACAGGGGCAGTACCGGCTACGGGAAAGGGCATTATCAAAAGATCGACTATGGGGGACTTGAAATCGAGGATGTGAATGCAAGCCGTGAGTTTATGCTCACCAACTGCGAATTTGTAGACAAGAACCGGGTGGGGATCATCGGCTGGAGTCATGGTGGACTCATAGCCCTGATGAATGTTTTCGAGCATCCCGAAAATTACAAGGTGGCATATGCGGGTGTTCCAGTCAGTGACCTGATCGCCCGTATGGGTTACCAGACCCAGGAATACCGGGACCTTTACTCCGCAGATTACCATATTGGTAAACCCGCCCATGAAGACCTGGAGGAATACAGAAGACGTTCCCCGGCCTGGCAGGCGCATAAGCTCCAGACTCCCCTGCTGATACATACAAACACCAATGATGATGACGTGAATGTGCTCGAGGTGGAACACCTGATTAAATCCCTGAAAGCGGAGAACAAAAAATTCGAGTACAAGATATACGAAGAAATCCCCGGCGGACATTCCTTCAATCGCATGGATACGAAGATAGCCCGCGAGATCCGCCTGGAGATCTACCGGTTCCTTGACCAGTACCTGTCACCCCCAAGGGCATTTAAATCAGTCCGGGAACTTGAAAAGGCCGCGTACAAGTTTTAAAACCACTGCACATGTCACCCCTGACCTATCTGGAACCCTTGCTCAAACAATATGAAGATAACCGTGATCCCGTACGTGCCGTCCAGATGAAGAAATACATGAAGGACCAGTTTGACTTCTTTGGAATAGGTACACCTGCACGAAGGGCCATGATGTCGGCCCATATCAGGGAATACGGATGGCCTGACTGGTCCAGTATAGAGGAGATCACCAGAAGCCTGTGGGAGATGAATGAAAGAGAATGTCAGTCCACCGTGATCGACCTGCTGAACCGCATGAAAAAGAAACTGGGTCCGGATAAGTTACCACTCATGGAGTACCTGATCACTACAAAATCCTGGTGGGATACGGTAGACGGGGTGGCCGGCTGGCTGGTCGGT
>LJUP01000344.1 GCA_001303955.1 Bacteroides sp. SM23_62
ACAGAGATCCACCCTGGTCCTGTGCGCCCTTTAAGGGTTGAGGATTAAGCACCTTCTCCAGAGAATCTACCTCATAAAAGGATTTTCCATTCAGGTATACCTCACCGGTATGATGATCCCTGCCAAAATCACGGAACCAGTCAGCCACGATGATTTCGCGGTATGGATTATAATCACCGAACATGGCATTATCCAGTGTTATCTTCCAGACCCCTTGCTTTACCTTTTCCCATCCTTTTATTACTTCCGATCCTTTAATCACCACCTCTTCACCCTCTGCCGCACGATACACAATCCGGTTCAGGTGACTTGTGCCGCCAAATAACGGATCTACCCATTCGCGGTAAGTTCCTGCATGAACTGTAATGGTATCACCTGCCCTTGCTACCCTGTTGGCTGCAGATATTGTTTTAAAGGGATGTCCCAACGAACCGTCACCGTCATCACTACCGTTTATTGAGACATGATATTCCCTGGCAAGTGTGTTGAGGCTTCCCGAAACAAATATTCCAATGAGGAAAATTAAGACTTTTAAGCTCATGATTATTCCATTCTTACTCTTGTAAACAGTCAATTTTTATCAACTAAAGGGAGTTCGGGAGATGCTACATACCCTTCCTCCATAATACCAATGAAACCCAGCAGAGCACCCCAATGATAGAATTTATCGCTCCATCCTGCATCGTCACCCTGTCCGGTTTCAGCATTGTAGTTTTCATAAACATGGTTCTCTCCTATCCATGATTTCAATAACAGGTTCTTGGATTTTTCCGCCATGTCCTTTTGTGCATCGGGTAATTCGTAATTTCTGATGCCCAGATAAACCAGGAAATTCATGGGAGCCCAGATCCTCCCTCTCCAGTAATGGTTATCTTTATAAGCTGAATCATTCCGGGCAATAGAAGGCATAATATACTCACCCCAGAACTCTTCAGGATTATAAAAATGCTCTTTCATCATGCGTGTTGCCTGCTCCTGATTTGGGACTTTTACCAAAAGGGGATAAAATAAGGTTGGTGATAGCCTGTAACTGAATTGTCCTGTTACCAGGTCCTTATTCAGATAAAGGCCAAACTCTTCGTTCCAGAGCGTTTCAAGCTTCTTTGAATAACTTGCTGCTCTTTCCGTTAACTCTTGCTCAATTTCTGTTTTTCCAAGAACCCCGGCGATCTCGGACAGGCTCCGGCATTCATTAATGTAGAGGCTCATCAGTCCGACATCGGCCAACATCATCTGATGGATCGTAGTATCAAATACAACATCATCGTACATAGGTGAATTATCTAATCCTGACTCCCATTTAGCTCCCTTCAGTTTACCTATTCCCCTGTAAGACCGGTGATATACATCTCCATAATCATAGGGATCTGTGCCATAAGATAAGTAACCATCTATATCCCGGTTATCTGCCCACCAGCGATTCCATTTCAGCAAATCATCGAACAATTCATACAAGAGCCACTTTTCTTTATGATTCTTATATATCTCCTTTACAACAAATGCACCAACAGGAGGCTGGGAGCGGTCTAAACTTTTTATTCCAGGCTGGGTATTATTTGGGACAAATCCCTTGTCGGTGATCTCTTTTGTTATGGCAATCGCATTCGCGTAGGCTAATTCCTTACTATCCAGCGAAAGCATATATGCTGCAAAGTAGGTATCCCACTCGAACAACACCCAACCACCGGATGGGACGCACCAATTGCGACTTACGGGAGTAATAGCCCTGTTGTTTATGGGATCATAAAGTGTGTTCCAGGCCAGAACCCTTTGCATAGCATTGTATAATTCCGGTGTCTTCTTATATGTTGATTTTCCGTCAGGGATATTTGTTTTTGCCTTGTTAATCATTTTCTCAACCTCTTCCTTCGACATTGACTCACCGGATGAAATGGCAACTGCTTTATCCAGTGAAACCTTAATATTATCTGAAGTTGTTCCATTTCCACTCACATACATACTTATAGTACTAAACCGGGTTTGTCCGCTAATTGAATTCTGATCAATGGATATTTCGCCTTCCCTATTCCAAAACATCCCGGGATCAATAATTAATGAATCATCCTGAGTTACTTTGATCGGTGTTATTAAGAGATATAACTCATTCTTAAGCGTAGCACTCTGGATCCGTATATGGATATTGCGCCACTCTAATTCCAGTTCCGTGTATGATCCGTCGTAAGTACGTGGCCCGGCAATTATATGCTCTTTACTGGCGAAACTCTCTCTTCCTATTAATGCTCTTTCAAGAGTATCTCCCGATTGACCGTCCATAAGCATCAGATTAAGACCAAAACCTTCAGGCAGCGATACATGAGACAATACACTCCCTGTATACCACGTACTCCAACCTTTTGTTAGTTCTGCCTGTAATTCCGCTGCTTCATTTCCCGTATAATCATTTCGGATTGATGTTTTCTGGTTATTATCAGAATTACAGGAAATGAAAAATGGTATTGAGCAACAGATCAGGAATCTTGTTTTGATTTTGATCATTTTTAAGGGATTAGTTTTCTATTAATTCCGGGTACCAGTGCTTTATTATTGCCCGTTCTTCATCATTTAATTCTCCGATATCAATGGGTTTATCCTGCGGGCGGGTCCCCTTCTGGTTGAGCCGGTTCATCAAACTCCAGTTACGGATATGCTCACCCGGCTCAGGATCAGCAGGTTCCTGAGCTTTCACATCATAACGGGTAAAATCGATAACTTTCTCCGGAGAATTTTCTTTCCAGTTTCGCTGCAAGGCCAGTCTGAAATCTTTATTCATGAACCATCTGACTTCCAGGTCGGCGTCTGATCCGCATACACCTGATCCTCGCTGTACGAACCGGTAATTGATATCATCATTATTTTTGAAATGTTCCCTCCATATCATCCCAAATTCTCCATGGGTAATGCACTTAGCTTCCGGCCAGCGTTTACGCATCTCGCTCAGCCATATCTCCATACCTTCCATTCCGTTTCGTCCCTGGTATCCATATATTTTTCTGGCTTCAACAAGGCTTAACTCCCAGATGCAGGTTATCCAGGCAAAATTATTCAGTTCGAAGCCTATATCGAAATGGGCAGATGTACAGGATAGCATTTCTTTTGTTCCCCGCTCTGTCCCCAGCCTGATGACTGTCTCGATAGGCCCTACACCCTGTCTGCTACCGCAGCGTTCTCCGTTAATAAATTTTGCGCCCGGATAGGTTGCGTTCACAAAATCTACGGTCCAGCCATCAAGATTCACACAATCTATAAAGTCTTCCTTACCCTGGGCAGGTTTACAGAAATGTTCGAGGGATGGGTAGTATGGATAGGATATTGAGCCCTCTCCGTCACCGTTGTCAATTGAATACTGGCTCCAGATATTTCCCTGGCAAACGTGTATATCTTCTTCTTCTGCCAAGTACCGGAGGTTCTCGGCTGCCAGAAATCCGGCAATAACACTTTTGGGCCTGTAGCCGTTGCCAACCATCTCAGAAACCATCTGCAACCCATCGTGTAAGTCACGGTTAACCTGTTCACGGGAATTATACATATTGGCAAAATAGCCTCCGGGGATAAAGGTAATCTCATCACCATATTTGTGATGATAAGAAACAACCAGATCCCTTAGTTCGCGATAGTATCGACTATTGTCCTTTAAGGCAAGCCAGCTAAACGCCCATGTGATCCTGGCTCCGGGCCAGGCTTTTTCAACAGTCTCCCTGAAAATACGTGCTTCGGCCGGAGTATGCACGCTTGATTCATCCGGACCGAAAGCTACATCGCGCGACACTTCGATCTGACGTACCCGCACAATTGTACAGAGAGTAAAGAATCGATTCCCTTTTAGCTGAAGCTCGTTGGTTTCCTGGTTTTTGAACGAAACCTGCAAGGATGGCAACAACCGGACGGGACCAAGCAATCCGGCTGGTTGTACATGCCAGGGTTCAGCAGGAGAATATCTTGTTGCTCCGTCAGACTTTATATTGGTCCTGGTAAATTTCTTATGATCCGGCAGGTTCATATCGCCGGAAAGGCGGTTAATCCAAAGGTTCATCACCTCGACCTTCAGTTCGTTATTTCCGGGTTTGAGAAACGGGGTAATATCAGCCCGGAAAGGTGGTTTCCATACCACACCGGCTGACTGTCCATTCACAAATATTTCAGCCAGTTCACGCACATCGCCCAGATCCAGATGCACACGCCGTCCGGAAACCAGCCAATCGGCTGGTACATAAAATGTTTTGTTATATATGCCTGCTCCTGAATAGTACCTTACACCTTCTTCAGCATGATCTGTCCATGAAATAAGTTCTGGCAGCTTAACTTCTGCAGGTGCACCCCATTCCGGATCAAATTCCACAATCCAGTCGCCATCGAGTACAAGTGGAGCAGGCAAATCATTAACCTCAATTTGTTCTTCTTGTCCCTTGCTGTCAATCAGTGAATATTTTCCATTCTGCCAGCAATGAATGGTGGCAGTACTATCCGTAACAGCTACAACCTGCTCAACGGGAAGGTCGGCAATGTTTTTATTACCTGTAAGGACCAAAGAGGCGAATCTGCCTAATGGAGGACTTTTATCAAATACTACGAATACTGAACCACCCGGCGGCAGGACAATTGGCATACTGGTTCCACCATCCACTGTTTTGTAAACGAACTGTTCCATCATGGTTCCATCCGTTGGATCCCAGATCTGAGGTGTCCGGTTTTTTACCCGGAACAGGCAATCTGCCTTTACCGGAGTCATCATTTTGTTTCTAACAAAATAAATGTCCGAATGCGCTGACTGCCTGTGAATGTAATCCAGACTGGCTGCATGTTCTGCAGTCAGACAGGTGAAATCGGGTCCAACAGATTCTCTGGCAAGCCATAGCTGAGGAGTATATCCCCAAACTACCCTGCCTTTGCCATAATTGTTATACTTTATTGCAGATCCGTTACATTCTCCCCACATATTCTCAGCCAGTTCATGCAGTTTGGCTGTCCGGGATTCATAATCCTGCAAGCCGGGAACATCCGAGGGCTTTGGCCCTATGATCGTTGCGCCCCCGGAAACCAGTTTCTCGAGCTTAAGTAAGACCTCAAGTGGAATTTGCCGTTGCCCGGGAAGTACAAGAACGCGATATGACATGCCGTCAGGAAGCATAATCCTGCCGTCTTTGACTGACATACGGTTCAGGATAACATCGGTATTAACCACATCATAATCGTAACCGGCTTCCAATCCTTCAATCGTAGGTTTTTCAGGGACATTATGATGGAAAGGCCAGAAGTTTGGGGCCTGGTCACCGTAATAATAGGCAACTTCAGCGACAAACATGCCTTGCTGAAGCATGTGGCAGCACCGCGCCAGGTAATCCATAAATGGTCGTGCTTTTGACCACCATACAACCTTTGGATTCATATCTACTCCGGCATGATAGCTTCTTCCGGGATATCCTTCCTGAAGCGGTGAATGCGAAAAACCGTGATAGGTAATCCGGTTGAGCCCTTCACAAAACGCTCTGTCAACCAGAAGCTTACGGACAAAAGGGCCATCTCTCCAACGCCGCCAGGTTGTCCACGATTCAGCATCAACATAAGGTTTGCCATAGATATGTGCTGCACTGGCGATCTCCTTGATTAAAAAAATATTTCGCGGATTTCCCATCCAGAATTCACCACGTGGGATCCCGACATTCCCCAGGGCTTTAAGCGCATCTACCGGACAGGTTCCCCAGATAGGCGGGCCGGGTCCTCCTGCTTCAGCTGTACGCGTAAGCCCATATTCGGCACATACTTCAGTTCCGGTTGTATAATGACTGAATATCAAAAGATCACTAACAGTCTTTTTGTAATCATATTGAAACCGCCCGCTCTCGTCCTCATCCTTGATTGTCCAACCCATCAATACCGGTAACCAGGGAACAGGATCGTAACCATGATGCTTCTGAAACCACTGAGGGAATTTTGTTGTCCACTGAATACCACGGTGCAGCTCCATGCTATCGTCATCCAGGGATTTTAACGGGGAGTTGGGATCACCGCCTTTCGGTAATCCAAGTTTATTGATGATGTATTCAAAGTGGAACCTTGTGGCTTCAGGATCCAGAAAATCGATGAACAAGCCTTTGGAATTCGGACTGGCAGCGATCAATTGCTGCCCGTTATTGCTGCAGACAAACCGGACAACCTGCCAGACCCCCGCAGGAGGGTTCCAGACCAGCTCTCCGTCCTGGAACT
>LJUP01000345.1 GCA_001303955.1 Bacteroides sp. SM23_62
AGCCATTATCCGGGCAGCAAGGTAAACGATGCCGGGCCAAAAGGTATCCATTTGGCGGATCCCTGTTAATGCCGGTCATAATACTGAGAATTTTTGCGGATAAACTGAATTTCAGTCTGCAGAATTATCTGTCCGGTCCTGCTTATTCAGCCGACAAGAATTTTTCACCCATCAGGTATCCATGAGCTGTGGCATAGATTATGGAACGTGTAGCTCCTGAGCAATCTCCAATGAAATTGAAATTTGAAATCCGCTGATTATCGATTTTTGTAGTGAAAAATTTTATCTCCGGAGCATATACCAGATTATCAGGATTGGCTACACCAGGAATCACTGGATCTAAATTCTCAATAAAATCAATGATACTTTCAATAATCCTGCGGGGATAGGCAAGGTTAATATCTCCTAGAATATATTGGTCTTCGGGAAGCGTGGGCATCACCCGATAAAGATTCTTTGTCCTTTTGGAATGTTTGAAATTATGATAGGTCTGAAGGATGATCTTATCTTTGCCTGCCAGCAGATTCGTCAGCTTGGCAACATATGATCCGTATCCAATGGGATCGTTAAACGGCTGGGTCAGTTGGATGGTGGCCAGCACCGCAAAATTAGTATTACTGCTTTTCTCCTTTAATTTGGAATGACCATTGACGGTATAAAAATCCCCATAATTTTCCGTGATCACATAACCTGATGGATTGTTACAAAAAGTGCGGACAATATAACCGGTCTTGCTTTTGAACTTTACTTTGAACTCGTACATTTCCCGGTTCAATTCTTCCACGACATGATTGGGAATTTCATAACGTATTCCCAGATCCACCATGGTATTGTCCACCACCAGTTCAGGGTATTTTTTGATGATTCTGTTGATCAATTGATGACCGCTTCTGCCCACAGCCACCACTACATGATCAAAGGATCCGAAACCAGCTAACTTAATTTTATCCTGCTGGATTTCAATATCTGTTATTTCGGAATTGAAGTGAAAATGGATATTCTTATAGGAAATAAAATTTTCATATAACCTAAAGATTAACTCCTTCAGCTGATCGGTCCCTATATGGTAAAAGTTGGAGATAACAGGTTGAAAGCCTTTTTCATAGAATCTTTGGTAGATTTCCATACTCCTGAACGAACTGCCGGTCTCAATGTTTTTGCTCTCCAAATGGTTGACATAATAGTCTACTAATTCTTGCTGGAGTTCCATACTAATATCCAAATCACCACCCATTTCTTTCGAAACAAATAATTTCCCATCGGCTCTGATGCCTGATAGGCTCGTAGCAGCAATATTTTCGTTTTTTTCAAAAATATGTATCTGGTTATGCGTACTTTTGATTTTTTCAACAAACCCAACCGCTGCGGCTCCAAATCCAATAATTCCGATTTTCATTTCACTAATCAAATTTTAAAATTCATCCCAAAGCAACATCTAAAAACATCATGACCACAAAACCGAGCATGCCTCCTACCGTTGCTATATCCGTATCTCTACTCAGTTGTGATTCGGGAATAAGTTCTTCAATTACCACAAATATCATGGCACCTGCCGCAAAAGACATAGCATAAGGTAAAATGGGAGTAATGATGATGACGGCAGCGGCTCCAACAACACCTGCCACGGGTTCCACAATTCCTGATAGTTGCCCGTACCAAAAACTTTTAAAACGAGATAAGCCTTCTCTTCTTAAAGGGACAGAAACGGCTGTCCCCTCAGGGAAATTTTGGATTCCAATACCTATTGCCAATGCCACGGCTCCTGCAAAAGAAGCAGCCGGGAGATTTGCTCCCAGTGCTCCGAAGGCAACACCCACAGCCAACCCTTCGGGTATGTTATGCAATGTAATGGCCAGCACCAGAAGTATACTCCGCTGCAAATTTGTTTTTATCCCTTCAGCTTCTTCCGTTTTTAAACCAAGGTGCAGGTGAGGCAATATTTTATCAGCTCCCCAAAGGAAAACTCCACCCAGGAGGAATCCCGTTACTGCCGGAATCCATGCCGTCTTCCCGGAACTTTCCGCAATTTCAATGGCCGGTGCCAATAAGGACCAGAAACTTGCTGCAATCATAATTCCTGCGGCAAATCCAAGCATACCGTCAAGGACTTTCCGGTTGATTTCTTTAAAAAAGAAAACCAGCCCAGCCCCCAATGCTGTTATTAACCATGTAAAACATGTGGCAATGAGGGCCTGGAAAATCGGATTCAAATCTTTGATAAAATCAAGCATGCATTTTACATGAAATTTCGGTATAAACCTGGTTATTTTTTTTCATATTTAGCTGTTCCGGAGGAGCAGTGAGCAGTTACATTTTGATTAATATCCTTTGAGATTTTCATCCGGGCTGCCATCCGGGAGCATCCAGTCGAAATGATAATGGTCCAGTTCTTCCATTTCATAACGCACACAATTTTGCCAGATCCCCTTGCAGTATAATTCGATCCATTTTCTTTCCAGCCTGCCCGCTTCATAAAACCGCTTCATGGGACACATTGAATACCATTTACATGCTTGCATAAGGATGGGCAATTTCTTGTATTTTTCTATCGTCTCATGCTCGAAAGAGGGATCGTAAAGAAGTGTTGCCGGATGCGGCAAGGGTAATATTTTCTGGTCATCTGAAAATATTAATATGCCATATTTTTTTTTAAAATCCTTGCGTGCTGCCGGTGGATCCGCATGATACTTCGTCAAAATCGTTCGTGTTGCATAATAGCCTAAAGGTACAATAATTTCAGGCTGTATAATCGAGATTTCGTCCTCTAAAAACTTACTGCAAGATTCAATTTCATCCATTTTGGGTCTGCGGCATTTTGGCAATGTGCATTTGATCAAATTGGTCATGTATATCCATTCCCTTTCCATTCCGGCTTCATGGAACAATTTATCTAATACCTGTCCGGATGGACCAATAAACATCCTGTCTTCAGCATCTTCATTTTCCCCGGGGGAAAGTGCAATAAGCATGATCCGTGCATCCATGTCCCCTTCTCCAGCCAGTATATGTTTCCGGGTAAGGGACAGTCTGCATCTATCACAATCCCTGATCCGGTTATTGAAATCCTCAAGTGCCTTTTGTTTTTTTGTTTTCAAAGGGTTTAAAAGTTTACCTTCCTGAGATTTGGATGACTGCATTACCTTTCACCTGACCTTGCTTGACGCGGATTAACACTTCCTGCAGATCTTCGAACGGAAATACCTCGTAAGATGTTTTAAGTTTGATATCATTTGCCAGTTGCAGAAACTCCAGACAATCTTTTCTGGTGATATGGGCTAAACTGATGATTGAACGTTCCTGCCAGATGAGATTATAATCCTTGATTTCAATGGGTGTCATGGTTACCGGACCCAATACCAGCCTTCCCCCGCTGTCCATCTGAGATAAAGCATGCGCTATTAAATTTCCTGCCGGGGGAAAGATAATGCCACCATCCAACAACACAGGAATTTTATCTTCATAGCCACCGACCCAGTCTGCACCGAGTTCCTTCGCGGCAATTTTGTTTTTTTCACTGCGGGTGATTACATAAACACTGATATGCTTATGTTTGGCCACTTGCAGTACATAGGTGGCAGTGGGACCGAAACCGTATAGTCCCAATTTATCTCCGGACTGCAATGCTGTGAGGCGAAATGCCCGGTAGCCTGCGACACCGGGGCACATCAATGGCGCCATTTCAACAAACGATTGTTTTTCTCCCAGATGAAAAGCAAAATCAGCAGGAACAACCGTGAATTCAGCAAAACCTCCGTCTGCATCCCAGCCGGTGAATTGAGCATGGCGACATAGATTTTCCCTTTCTGAAAGACAAAATTTGCATTTACCGCAGGTATTGTTGAGCCAGGCCATTCCGGCACTGTTCCCGATGTTAAAATGACCCACTTTCTCACCGATCTCATCCACCACCACCACGATTTCATGGCCTAAAATCAGCGGTGACTTTTTCTGAGGCAGGTCGCCCTCGGCCACATGAATATCGGTTCGGCATACGCCGCAGGCCATGATTTTTATCCTTATTTCATTGCTTCCCGGATGAGGATCAGGAAGCTCTCTCAACACAAGCGGTTTGTTTTCCATAGGTGCTTGATGTTCCAGAATCCATGCTTTCATCACAACCTCTAAATTATGAAGATCTTATGGTAATAATCTTTTGCCATCGAATGATATTCATCACGATACATTTTCATGCATGCAGGCAGATGATTCATGATATCACCGGCGATCATGCCGTCTTCTCCTTTTTCCTTTGCCGCCAGGTCACCTGCGAATCCATGAACAAAAACACCAGTACGCACGGCATCGTCCATGGCAAATCCGAGTCCAAACATGGCAGCGATGGTCCCGGTCAATACATCGCCGCTGCCGGCAGTGGCCATACCGGGATTGCCGCTCAGGTTGAGAAAAACCCTACGATCCGGATAAGCGATCAATGTATGTGCCCCTTTCAGGACAATTATACTATTGAGTTCCAGCGCTGTGCTTTGCAGGATATCGATTTTATTTGCTGTAATATCATCGATCTTTTGGCTGGTCATTCTTGCCATTTCACCCATGTGGGGGGTCAGTATGGTTGGGGCTTTCCGTTCTTTTATGCAATCCCAATCACCGGCCACAGCAGTTATTCCATCCCCATCAATGAGCAAGGGCTTTCGTATTTCAGCGCTCAATTTTCTTACCAGCGTTTGTGTTTCTTTATGTAAGGACAATCCGGGTCCCATGATGACCATATCTACATTTTCTGAAAATTCAAGAAGCTGCTCCTTGTTTTCGAGTCCAATACTACCGGTTGTAGTGGGTTTCTGTGGGACAAAAATAATTTCACTCCCCTTGTTTCCAATGAAGGATGAAACCGTTTCGGGTGTGGCCAGGAATGAAAGACCACCGCCGGCTTTCAGGAAGGATAATGCAGCAAAATAGGGGGCCCCCAGATAATTGGATGATCCTGCAATAAATAATACTTTGCCATAGTTGCCCTTGTGTGTATCCTGATTTCTTGCAGGCATTGGTTCAGGATCATTGGTAGCGATCTTCAATTCATCATCATGCTGAATGACAGGTGGAAAGGAAATATGTGTGACATACAACTTGCCTCCCATGGCAAATCCAGGGTAAAGCAGGTTCCCGATTTTTGGCAGGCCAAATGTGATGGTATAATCTGCTTTCACCGCTGTACCCATTATCTTTCCCGTGTCTCCATGAATGCCCGATGCGATATCGATGCTGAATACTGTTTTTCGGCTCTTGTTGATCATGTCAATAACATCTTTGTGCTTCCCCTTGACTTCCCGGTCAAGACCTGTACCGAAAATGGCATCGATAATGGCATCAGATCTTTGGACTGTCTCCATGGTGGATGTAATGTCGTTCAGATCAAGCATTTTAATCTGGAGCTTCTGGACGATTTCAAAATTCAGTTTGGCCGCACCTTTGAATTTTGATCTGTCCCCTAGTATGAAAACGGTCACCCTGCCGCCATTGGAATAGAGCTTTCTGGCCACCACCAATCCATCTCCCCCGTTATTGCCGACACCGCAGAAAATCACAAAATCCTTGTTTTGTAATCCAAACTCATTTATTATGGTGAAATAAGCAGCCTGCCCGGCATTTTCCATGAGCAATTCCTGCGTAATGCCAAATTCTTCAATGGCCCTGCAGTCTAATTGTCTCATTTCATTCACACGGCATATTTTCATAATGCTCAACCCTGATTACATTAATGCAGTATTTATCATGTTTTTAAGTTAAGAAATTATCTTGGGTTCTTTTATGAGTTTTGTTATCATATTTGTGGTCATCGATCCAATCACTCAGGTGCTGCGTTCACCCAAAAGTGTTGTCCCAACCCGGAGAATAAATATGAACCCCTGAATTTTTCGGTAAAACACCAATGATTATTCGACTTCTTTACGCTGTTGATGAGTTATTCTTCCATTCATCAAACATTCAATGCAGTTGTTTGATGAGGGTATTGATTACCTCATCAGATTGCTCAAATGCAATTATTACACGAAGAGCCTGCTGTTTCAGCTGAACAAGCTTATCAGGGAACTGAACAGGATGAAGGACCGTACTCAATTGAACGAATTCCTACAGATTTATATCAATACGGCATATTTTTCCAATGTCGAGATTGTATCTTATCAAAGTGATTTCAATAATAGCCCAATTACCCTG
>LJUP01000346.1 GCA_001303955.1 Bacteroides sp. SM23_62
AGAGAGAGGTTGATCACTGCCTCCAAAGATCCTACAGTGCCGTCTCCCCGGCAGCAAGCTCAGGGATATTCGATGGGATGATCAACACATCCTGGGATGATTCCGGACTTCACAACCAGATGTGGATGATGAGTTTTATCAACTCTGCCGAGTGGTCGTGGAGCGGGAACAACCCTTCCCTGGAAGAATTCATCAATAAATTCTTCTTGAACTATTACGGTGAAAATTCCAGAGACATGAGAGAATTATTCCTGCTGTTGAACAAAGCGGGGTATTACTATTACCAGTCATTTGAGCGGCGGGTCTGGCATTATGGTGATATAGGCAAGACACACCTGCCTGACCTGCCACGGGGTGACCACCTGGAATACGATGAATTCTGGAACCGGGAGTATGCTGAAAGGATCGAGGCATCCCATGAACAGTTGAAAAACATGGAACGTGCCAGGGAGATCATACGGACCAACCACAAGGCAGGTGTCAGGAACGGTTATGACCTGGAACTTTTTTAAGTCATGCAGCCGCATATCAATCCATGGAGAATGCAGTGGCGATCATTGATTCAAACCTTCTGGAGAGGCAGGAGGTATACCAGGAGCTTGTCGCCGTATGGGAAAAAACGAGGCTTCCCAAGGGACTTTCCACGGAGGATAAGGAATTTTTTCACCGGCAGGACCGCGCCCGGCACTTTGCCTTCCGCCGGGCGGATATGTCTTACCTGATCTGTGACGAAGAATTACTCGGACTGGAAGACTATAAGGAAAAACTGCTGGAATACATGGAATGGTATAAAAATACCTATTTGCCGATAACCTCACCATCCGGGTGACCGCTGATCTCATTGCCCTCCATGGTGACTTCCGGAACATTTTCCTGCAGGAATACACCTGCTTTCTGGGTTCCTTTGTCCGTATCACGTATAATATTGTCTTTAATTACCAGGTCTTGCGGGCTGCTGTAAACTGCGAAACCATATCCCTCCCCGTTCTGGCCATTGTTCTCGACCAGGTTTTTTTTGAATGTATTGCGGTGTGGTGAATTCCGGGAATTTTCATCACGGAGGTTTATGCCATCGCTGCCATTTTCAAAAATATGATTGTCCTCAAAAATAACATCGCTGTCTTTGTGGCCGGTACATATCCCATGCCTACCGTTGTGGTGAAATCGATTATTCTTTACCATGCTGTGATGAACGCGCCAGCAAATAAACATGCCGTCCACGGTATTGTGGTGTACATTGTTATTCAGGATCCTTGACTTGGGAGAACCGGTCCCCGGATGTAAGCCAATATTGCCGGAACCTTCAACCTCACAATGCTGTACCGTAACATTTTCAGTGATCTGCCAGGTGATACCCTCGCCGTTAAAATCCTTTACGTGAACATTATCCACAGTTACATTTCTGGACCTTAAGATCGCGACACCCCCACCGTTGCATCCATCCACCCGTTCATGATTCTCTTTATTTCCGTCAATGACCAGGTTGGATACAACAACATTTTCAGCATCCTGTACCAGTACCCCTGAACCGGCGTTGGAGACCCAGCCATCATGATCTGCCCTGTAATCCCTGATCAGGTAGCTGTCAATATAAATAACATTATCCTGGATGTCCGTAATCGTACCGGCAGACACATCCCAGCAGGACGATTGGGGTTCATCCCAGATCTGTACGCTCATGCCGGGTTCAAATCCGGATGCATCCTCCACCATCAGTTTCAGTTCCGCATAATCGGCATCATCGATCAGCCTTGATTTGAAACCATCAGCCCGTTTCAGAATAGTTCCCGGTCCGGATCCGATCAAACTTACATTGGACCGGAGACGCACTGCATCCTTCAGCTCGAATGTGCCGGCATCCAGTTTTATGGTTCCACCTTCGACGGGCAGCGCATCCACAGCCAGCTGAATGGACTTATTTGAGAAGCCCTGGATGTCTGCCTGCTCTCCCCCGACCGTAAGGACAGTTCCTTGCTTCCTGGGAGTTACGAGAGCATCAATTTCGAAGTCTTCATACTGTGCATAAACAGCATTTGACATCACAAACAGAATAAAAATAAGCTTTTTCATTTTCTGGTATTTTTTAAGGTTTATGTATTCGACTGTAGTTTGCACAAATTCTCGCATTAACGTTCGTGTTCCAGGGTAATTTCCATCTGGTTCCAGCGGTAATTTACGGTGTGTGACCTGCCTTCTTTGTTCCTCATGGCATCTGACCAGATCAGTACCATCCTGGTCCCGTCCTCACTGATCCACTTGGGTGACAACTTCGGTTGGTAAGTCCTGTTTTTCTCATCGTCCACTATCCAGTAGTCCAAATAGAAGAACTGATGCCACGGACCATAAGGATTTTCAGAAAACCAGAAACCCAGACTGCCTGTTTTTGTGTGCATCCATCTGTGGTAATAGTCGTCTCTGGAACCGGAGAGCCCAGGACCGGCATAGGTACCTCCGTTTACCATGATATATAACCCCAGTCCCTCATTCCAAACAATGGAAGGAAGCCACGAATACCAGCCAAAACATTCCCCGCTGTCGTTTTTTGCCGGGAACTCATGGATGATACCCCTTTTGTCCAGATCATCCGTCCATAAAGGATCGCCTCCGTCCCAGGAAGCAAAATATTCCCAGCAATTCCGCTTTTCAATCTCATTATGCTTTACCCTGGCCAGGAGCAGGTGATTGGATTGTGCCCCTTCAGGAGAATAAATGTATACATGACCATCCCGGGCAGCTGAATTCGCCTGCCCGTTTTGAACAAAAGAACAAAAGGAAAAGGGATAGGCTCTTTCACCGTGCCTCAATTGTCCCGACTCCTCCATAAAAAACATCTCATTATGGCTGATATCCTCCCTGGTAAAATCCTCAGCTTCTCCCACAATTCGATATAGATGGTTATGGTAAAGGTATTCACCATTTAACCAGTTCCCATCGCACATGGAAGTTACCTGGGACCCATCATGGGTCCAGGTAATGCACCAGTTATCACCATGGCCACCGATCCGGATCAGTGTTTCAGTATGGAAACGTACATCAGTTGGTTTGGGGAGACTTTGTTTGCAGCTGAGGGATAGTGTCGTGATACAAATGAGAGCTGATAATATTGCCACTTTTTGCAGGGAATTCATTCGCAGAATTTTGACATGAGAATACTATTATTCGCAAAGCGTATCTCAAGATACCAAACAATTGAATATTGGAAAAGACCAAGGGGAAAATTTTACAGTTTATTTCCAGTATTGGATTTCCTTCTTATTTTTGTGGTTTATTTACCTACTTCACAGATTTCATGGATAAATCACTCTACCCGCTGAGGTTCCACCCGATTTACAAGCCGCTGATATGGGGTGGTGAAAAACTCAGAGAGGACTACGGGAAAACGGATGCGCCTGAGAAAACCGGTGAAAGCTGGGAGATCAGCCAGGTTGAAGACAATATCTCTCTGGTTTCCAACGGCTTCCTGGAAGGTAAAAGCCTGGAAGAAATCATTCAGATATATAAAGGTGAACTGGTGGGCCATCGTATCTTTGAAAGGTTTGGAACCAGGTTTCCCATATTGACCAAATTCATCCATTCCAATGACGATTTGAGCATCCAGGTTCATCCAGGTGATCAATATGCGGCCCTGCACCATGGGGAAAACGGCAAGACAGAAATGTGGTATATTCTTGATTCAGAGAAAGATGCCAAATTGATTGTAGGCTTTAACCGGGATATTAACCGGGAGATCCTCCTTGAAAAATTGAATAATGGTACCTTAAAGGATATACTCAATTATGAAAAGGTATCGGAAGGCGACGTCATCTTTCTTCCTGAAGGGAGGATTCATGCACTTGGACCGGGCATTGTGCTGGCTGAGATACAGCAGACATCTGACAGGACATACCGGATCTATGACTGGGATCGTGTCGGGAGGGATGGTAAGCCGCGTGAGCTGCATATTGAGCATGCATTGAATGTATTGGATTTCAAAGCACATACATCATACAAATCAGGTTATCGGAAAATTCAGAATGCCACTGTAAACCTGATTGAATGTCCCTACTTTTCTACCCAGATCATACATTTTGACAGGAGACTGGAAAAGGATTATACAGCCCTTGACTGCTTCGTTATTTACATGTGCCTGAGTGGTGATCTTGACATCCGGTTTGCTGGTGAAAACCGGACCCACCTGAGCAAGGGAGATACCATCCTGATCCCTGCCGTCATTAAGGATCTTTCACTTATTCCATTAGAAGACAGCAGTTTGTTGGAAATTTATTTGTAGGTATTACATCTCATAATCCACTGAGGCTGTTTGCTCTCGTATCTGACCGACATAGCTGACTACTTCCTGATGTGCCGGATGTACCCTGTATGTCTCCAGATCATCCAGGTTGTCGAAAGTGGATACGAGGACAACATCAAATGCCCTGGGAGATTCCTTGACATTGATCCCCACCTCCATCGACCGGATCACATCAATTTTGGGCGGAAGTGCTTCCAGGCGCTTTTTCAGTTCCCGTTTATTATGCTCTTTTAGCGCCCGGTTCTCAGTATCAGATAATTTGAACATGACAATGTGATGTATCATTTCCTTAACTCTTTAAGTTTTTGTATTTTCGGATGGATATCCCAGTAAAGGTATAAATTTAACTGATGAACAGTATGTTGGTTGTAGGGATCGCCGGGGGGACCGGCTCCGGGAAAACCACTGTGGTGAACAGGATCCTGGGAAGGTTGCCGGAAGATAAAGTAGCCATTCTGCCACAGGATGCCTATTACAAGGATAACAGCCGGCTGAAGCTGGAAGACAGGCAGGAGGTCAATTATGACCACCCGGATGCTGTGGAGTTTTCCCTCCTGATTGAACACCTGATGCGTCTGAAAGCGGGGGAGACGGTTCAGCGACCCATATATTCCTACCTTACCTGTACGCGTTCCGAAGAAACAATCCCCATTGAACCAAAACAGGTTACCATCCTTGAAGGCATCCTTATACTGACACGTGAGGAGCTGAGGGAACTGATTGATATCAAGGTATTTGTGGATGCGGATGCAGATGACAGGCTCAGCAGGGTGGTAAGCCGGGATACCCAGGAAAGGGGCCGGTCGGTAAACAAGGTGCTGGAGCGTTACGATAAGACGGTAAAACCCATGCATTTGCAGTTCATAGAGCCGTCCAAACGTTATGCCGATATTATCGTACCCCAGGGCGGGAATAATCTTGTGGCCATTGATATTCTCACCACCATTATCATGGATAGACTGAAAAAGCATTGATATGATCCGTGACATCAGACTGGAAAACGTTCTTTTCCTGGACATTGAGACTGTCCCCTTGGTCAGGGACTACGACATGCTCAATGAGCATATGCGGGAATTATGGGATAAAAAAGTCACCATTCCTGTAAAAAATGAAGAAGGATTGCCCGAGGAATTGTGGGAGAGAGGGGCTCTGTATGCAGAATTTGGCAGGATCATATGCATCTCCGCCGGGATCTTTTCAAGCCTGGAAGAACCCAGGAGATTCAGGATCAAGTCTTTTGCTGGTGATTATGAAGCGGATATCCTGCGAGGGTTCTCCGGACTCCTGGGAAAGTTTCGCCCGGGCAAGGAGCTTCATCTTTGTGCGCACAACGGAAAGGATTTCGACTTTCCGTTCATGGCCAGGAGAATAGTAATTAATGACATACCTTTACCGGAAGTGCTGAATGTGGCCGGCAAAAAACCCTGGGAGGTTCATTTCCTTGATACCATGGAATTATGGAAATTCGGTGCCTACAGGCATTATACCTCGCTGGCCCTGATGGCGGAAATCCTGGGTATTCCCAATCCCAAGGATGATATCGATGGCAGCCAGGTAGGCAAGGTATATTATGAGGACAGGGATATCAACAGAATTGTCCGGTATTGCGAAAAAGATGTCCTGACCGTAGCACAGATCCTGCTGAAACTAAGGGGAGAATCCCTCATCCCTGAGGAAAATGTGGAAGTTATAGAAAATACCTGATCGTCTTGACCAGGAGGTCAGGCTGCTCAACATGGAGCCAGTGCCCTGCCTGCGGGATGGTGGCAATCTCGGCCATGGGGAAGATCTTTTTTATATCGGGGATGCAGTCATCCGTAATATAGTCTGAATGCTCACCCCTTATAAAAAGTACCGGAAACCCGGTGATGCCGGTCCCCGGTGAATATTTAGAAAGGTCAATGCCCTCGAAAATGGATGAAAGTTCCTTCCCGATCGCAGCAGCATTCAGCTTCCATTGATAATCACCCTCCCTGCTCCGGGTAACATTTTTCATTAAAAAACGCCTGATCCTGGGGGAATGAATGGTCCGGGCAAGCTGCTTATCCACATCTTCCCGTTTATGCACTTGGCTGAAATCCACAGAGAGCATTCCTTTTACGATCTCTGTATGCGTTCTGGCCTGGCTGGAGTGATCATCAGGATGGCAGGTGGTGGGGGCAATATCTATGACTATCAGTGAGTCCACCCTTTCCGGGAAGGCTTCTGCCAGGAACATGACCGTTTTGCCACCCATAGAATGGCCCACCAGGATCGCTT
>LJUP01000062.1 GCA_001303955.1 Bacteroides sp. SM23_62
GATCGGAAATTCCTGAGCCGGCAATTTTACCTGGCCGACAGTAATTATTTTGATGTATTCGGACAGCGCCTCATAAAGGGCAATCCGGAACGGGTACTCACTGAACCCATGGGCATGGTGCTCTCGGAAAGCATGGCAGAGACCTATTTCGGGGATGAGGACCCGGTGGGTAAGATCCTGCAGGCGGCCCACCAGTTTGACACCATCTACCATGACTTCACCGTCTCGGGTGTGATGGAGGATCCTCCGGTCAATGCCCATTACAAGATTGACATGCTGGCACCTGTCGATTATACTGATGAAGATATAGGCTGGGCATTTATCTATTTTGTGCTGGCCCGGGGTGCCGAGTCCGGCAACATGCTGGCCAAGTTCCCTGAATTCCTGGGACAATATATGGACTCATTACAGGTGGCGGAACTCACACCCCACCTGCAAGCTGTCCGGGAGATACACCTTCATTCAGATAAAGACAGGGAGATCGAACAGAATAACAAGGCCATTTATGTCTATGTTTTCGGTGCGGTTGGCATCATTTTCCTGGTGATTGTATTCATCAATAACGCCAACCTGCAACTGGCGATGATTAACAGCAGGATGCGGTTCATCTTCCTGAACCGGGTAAACGGGGCGGGGATACCCGATATTGCCAGGTTTATTGGATGGGAGACTGCCCTGGTATATATACTTTCCGCCATCACTGCAGTGGTCATCATCCTGCTGACCGTCCCCTGGTTCAATGACTATTTCGGCTATTCCCTGCAGGTTAACCGGCCCCTGGTCTGGGCCCAGGTCGCGGGTCTGATATCATTACTATCCTGCCTTGGTGTATTTATAGGAGTGCTGCCCGTATTGATGCTGGGGATCAGGGAAAGACTGCATTATCTGAGCGGCAGGGTATTTTACCAGACCGGCTATGGCATACTGGGTAAGGATAGCGGATCGCCGGGACGTAGAATGCTGATTGTCATACAGTTCTCGGCTTCTTTCATCCTGATCCTGATGACCCTGTTCATCAACCTGCAGCTGCGCTTCATGCTGAAATCAGGCATCGGCAGCGGCCAGGAAGATATTATCGTTTTGAAGAACCTGCCCAGGCCTGCCCTGGATAAGTATATACTTTTCAAGGAAGTATTGCTCAAAAGCCCGCTGGTCAGGGAGGTCAGCGCTTCCATGGATGAACCCTCCCATGTGCTTATGGATGCCATGAGGTTTGATATGGATGGGATGGACGAATCCCTGCAGGGCCAGTTTATCGGTGTATTACCCGTGGATGATAATTTCCTGGATTTTTACGGTATCAGGCTGCTTGCCGGCAGGAACTTTCCACCCTATGGAGGGATGGAGGCAAAGGAACATTTCATCATCAATGAAACGGCCCTTGAAATGCTCGGGTTTGGGTCACCCGACCAGGCCATCAGCCGGCCCTTTGAACTGATCTTCAGCTGGCCGGATATTTTCAAGGGGGGATCCATCGAGGGTGTGGTAAAGGATTTTAATTTCTACACCATGGCCCAGAAGATCAAACCAGTGGTCATGTTCCAGAAGCATATCTGGTTCTGGTGCTTCCTGGTCAGGGTGGATATTGAAAATTTCCGGGAGGCTATTGATTTTGTCAACGGGCAATGGGATGAGATATATCCGGATTATCCATTCAAGTATGAGCTGGTGGATGAGCTCTACGAGGGAATCTACCGGCGGGAAATAGTACAGGCCAGGATCCTGGGTCTCATTTCCATTTTTACCATGATCATTGCCTGTCTGGGAATGGTGGGACTCATGCATTACCTGGCCGGGACCCGCATAAGGGAGATAGGCATACGGAAAGTGAACGGTGCAAAGGTCAGTAATATATTGATCCTGTTGAACAGGGATTTCCTGGTGATGGTAATGATTGCCATTATCATCGGGATCCCGGTCACCTGGTACCTTACCCGGTCCTGGCTGGAAAACTTCGTTTACCGCATTGAAATCAAATGGTGGATTATACTGCTTACGGCTGCCGGATTCCTCATTGTCAGCCTGCTTACAGTTACCTACCAGTCATGGAGGGCCGCTTCCCGCAACCCGGTATCCAGCCTGCGTTATGAATAATGGCAGGGGCCACAGCGCTGGTTAAACTTTTCGGAGCTTCCATTTTCCCCGCCTGAAAGCCATTGCTGCGACCAGGGTCATGATCGATTCGGCTATGATAATGGCATAATAGACCCCATTCTCGGCAATTCCCCATTGCAATGCCAGGAGGTAGGCGAGGGGGATCTCCAGCACCCAGAAACAGAAGAAATTGATCAGGGTTGGTGTGCCTGTATCCCCTGCGCCATTCAGTGCCTGTACCATGACCATGCCCAATGCATAGAGGACATAACCATAGGCGATGATCCTCAGGCAGACGGCACCACTGGCAATGATATCAGCATCTTCAATGAAGATCCGTATGAAAAAGCCCGGAACAAAAATGAATACGATGGCCACCAGTCCCATGAATACCATATTGACCTTTGCCGTCAGCCAGACAGATCGCTGGGCCCTTTCCGGTTGGCCTGCTCCCAGATTTTGTCCAACCAGCGTCGCCGCTGCATTGCTGAATCCCCATGAAGGCAGCAATGTAAATATGATGACACGGATGGCAATGGTATATGCGGCCAGCACATCACTGCCAAACTCGGCAATGATCCTGACCAGTCCGATCCAGCTGGTGGTGGCTATCAGGGATTGACCTATTCCCCCCAGGGAAAGCCGGATAAGCCGCCATAAAACCCTTACCTGTATGAACATATGCCGGACCTTCAGCCTTACCCGTCCATGCCCGTTGAACAACAACCAGAATTGATAGGCAACACCTATCCCCCTGCCGGTGGTTGTAGCAATGGCTGCCCCCTTGATGCCCAGTTCCGGGAATGGTCCTATCCCCAGTATCAGCAAGGGGTCTAGGATGATATTGATCAGGTTGGCGATCCATAATACCCGCATGGATATGGCTGCATCACCGGCGCTGCGGAATACGGCATTGATGATGAAGAGCAACATGATGATACCATTCCCGCCCAGCATGATACCTGTATACATAAAACCTTCCCTGACCATTTCATCATCAGCCCCCATCAGGATCAGCAGCCTTGAGGCGAAACTGGCTCCGGGTATGGCAAT
This sequence comes from Bacteroides sp. SM23_62, assembly GCA_001303955.1. GTDB lineage: Bacteria > Bacteroidota > Bacteroidia > Bacteroidales > SM23-62 > SM23-62. The sequence goes on from LJUP01000062.1 coordinate 3,148, forward strand.
CAGCAGGGATACCAGCAAGCCGGTCGCGATGGCCTGAAAAGCGGTTACTGATGCCCCTTCCCGGTTCTTTTCGCCGATCCTCCTTGAAATGAGCGCAGTAGTACCCACAGCCAGTCCCATGGCTATGGCATACACGATGGTCATCATCGATTCAGTGATCCCTACCGTGGCTACGGCATGGGCACCCAGCTTGGATACGAAAAAAATATCGACCACGGCAAAAACGGATTCCATGACCATTTCAAGCACCATTGGTATGGACAAAAGGAGTATGGCCCTGCCCAGGTTGCCGGTGGTAAAATCCTGATCGGTACCGGATATGGCTTCGAGGATATCCCTCCAGAGGCTCTTAAGATGGATTTTTGAGTTGTTATTTGAGACAAATAGATTCATTGGAATGGATAAAACATGAGGTGAAAATTAAAAATAGCTTGGCGTACAAAGCTTTTTGCACTGGTAATCAGGATAAATAATATGGATGGCTCCAACCAGGATGATGGTCGGTGGTAAACTATGAGGGTGCTACTTAATTCTCATTATTACTTGTCTTTGACCGACATAAAGGTAAAAAAAATCATTAATTTTCCCATTAATATTTAATGGTCAAAGGAATGTTAATCCTGAAAGGCAATCTGCTCAAGGATATTATCAGCCCTGAGGAGGTTATCCAGTCCGTGGAAAACGCCATGCTCCTCTATGAAGGGGATGATTTTCAGATGCCCCCGAGGATGCATGCTGAACGTGAAGGCAATGTATTGCTGCTGATGCCCTCGTTTATTAAATCGGCCTTTGGCACCAAACTGCTCACTGTTTTTCCCGGGAACCTCAACCGGGGTGAAGCCGTGATCCAGGGGATCATGCTGTTGAACGATGCTGTGACCGGATCGCCCCTTGCCGTGATGGATGCTTCAGTCCTGACGGGCTTGAGGACTGGTGCCGTTAGCGCCATAGGCATCCGGTACCTTGCTGATCCGGGTGTCCATTCCCTCGGTATCATTGGTGCAGGCACCCAGGCCTGGTATCAGGCCATCATGGCCAGCCAGGTCAGGTCATTCGACCGTGCGCGAGATTCCCGAAGAATTATTTCACCTGGTTGACAGGGTTTATGTGGATTCACGGCAGGCCAGCCAGGAATCGGGTGACCTGATCTATGCCATCAAGGCAGGCCTGATAGCGGAAGAAAAAATATTTACCCTTGGCAAGCTGATCAATCAGTCCATAAAACCTTCCCGGCAGGCTACGGCTTTCTTTAAATCAGTGGGCATGGCCCTGTTTGATCTCCTTGTGGCTGAAAAAATTTACGGCCTGGCCAGAAGCAAGGGAATTGGGATTGAGATCGATTTAACCTGACGGGATGGTTTTTAAGGACAACAGCATAAAGAATTGGGAACCAGGGAAAGGGCTGAAGATTCAAACCGTCGAAATGCATACTGGCGGGGAACCCCTGAGAGTGCTGACAGGCGGACTCCCGGAGATAAAGGGAAAAACCATCCTTGAAAAGCGAAGGCATTTCCGGGAGCATTTTGATCATATCCGGACCGGGACCATGTGGGAGCCCAGGGGACATGCCGATATGTACGGAGCCATAATGACCGAACCTGTGACCCCCGATGGTGATTTTGGTGTATTTTTCATGCATAATGAAGGATACAGCACCATGTGCGGGCATGGCATCATCGCCCTTACCAAAATGATACTTGACATGGGTATTATCAGGAGGGAAGGGGAGGAGGTTACCCTCCGGATTGACGGTCCCCCGGGCCGCATCATATCCACTGCTTACAGGAAACAGGGCGAGGTGGAGCGGGTCATATTCAGGAATGTACCATCATTTGTTTCCATCAGGCAGGGAGAGATCAATATTAACGATCGATCCATCCGGTTTGACCTTGCTTATGGCGGTGCCTTCTATGCCTTTATTGAAGCTGATGACCTGCAACTTGTACTGGATACCCGGCATGCAAACCAGCTCATCAGGACGGGAAATATGATCAAGCAGATCGTTTCTGAGAATCATGAGATTAAACATCCTTTCGAGAAGGATCTCGGGTTTCTATATGGCACGATCTTTACCGGAATGGCTCAGGATCCCGGTCACCACAGCCGGAACGTCTGTATTTTTGCTGACGGGGAGCTTGACCGTTCGGCCACCGGTTCCGGGGTGAGTGCAAGGGCTGCTATCCATTTTGACAGGGAGGAACTGGAACCGGGAAAATGGATAACTGTCGAGAGTATTCTGGGCACCACCATGCAGGTGAGGGTGGCAGCCGTTACTGCCTACGGACCATACCGTGCGGTTGTCCCGGAGGTTTCAGGGACGGCCCATTTCACAGGTCGTTCAGAATACTGGTTTCATCCGGATGACCCGTTTAAAAAGGGTTTTATTATCCGTTGACAGGCTTTTTCAGGTAGCTGGACAGGATCTTCGAAAGCTGCTCAATCTTCACAGGTTTGGAAAGATATGCATTGCATCCGGCCTTGATGGAATTTTCCCTGTCATCTGCAAAAGCATAAGCCGTGAGTGCAATGATCGGGATCTGCTGATTTGTTTTGCGGATGGACCTGGTGGCTTCAATGCCATTGATCTCCGGCATCTTCAGGTCCATCAGGATCATGTCAACAGATGGATCGGCCTTGTAGATATCCAGTGTCTCTTTCCCATCCTTGGCCCAAAATACGGTAGCTTTGGTATGCTTCAGGAAAGATTCAATAAATAGGTAATTGGCAGCATCGTCCTCAGCAATCAAGATTTTCCTGCCTGTAAGGTCCATGATCTTTTCCGCCTTTATTCCGGGAGAGTCCTGTACCTCTTTGCCGGGCTTAGGGGATGCATTGTTATCCAGTACCGGAAGGGTAAAATAAAAAGTAGATCCCTGGTCTTCCTCAGATTCAATCCATATTTCACCGCCCAGCAGGTTCACCAGGTTCTTGGAGATGGCCAGTCCCAGTCCGGTTCCCCCGAACTGGCTGTTGAGGGACTCATCCACCTGTCTGAAACGGTCAAAAATAATGTGCTGTTTTTGCCGTGTAACGCCAATCCCGGTATCCCTGACAAAGAATTCCACATTTGAATCCCGGAGGGTATATCCGATATCGATAAAACCTTCCTGGGTGAATTTCAGGGCATTGTTTATCAGGTTATAAAGAACCTGTTTCAACCTTGCCGGATCAGTATGGATGACCGGATCAGCCATTTCCGGGATCTGGAGGCGCAGCTGGATATGATCCTTGTTCATCAGGCTCTTTTCCCTGTTATAATGCTGGTATAATGGTTGCAGGAAATCATTGACCTCCACCTCTGATTTAATGATCTTGATATCCCCTGCTTCGATCTTTGATATATCAATAATATCATTGATGATCAGCATCAACTCGTTCCCCTTATTATGGATGATCCTCGTGTACTCATCCCTGACTTCCTTTGTGATCTCCTCCGATCTGAGCAACTCTGAAAAACCGAGGATGGCATTCATGGGGGTCCTGATCTCATGTGACATATTGGCCAGGAATGCCGACTTCAGTCGGTCAGATTCCTCGGCCTTTTCTTTTGCCTCCTCCAGGTTCCTTTCATAAGCCTTACGTTCACTGATATCCTGGGTGATGGTGGCAATGCCTATGGGTCTGTCATTCGTATCGCGTATCAGGCTGGCAGAGAGATCGACGAATACCTGGTTGCCTTTTTTCGTGATAAGCTCAAATTCGATATTTTTAATGGATCCAGCTCTCAACACTGTCTTCAGCGCCTCGATGCCTTTCCGTCTCATCTCCGGGATCACAAATTGATTTGCGTTGATGCCGATCAGTTCACTGTCAGTCTCGCACTCAAAAACATCAAGCGCTGCCTGGTTGCATTCTGTAATATAGCCCCGGAGGTCAGAAACAATAATGGCATCAGGAGAGGAATAAAGGATGTTGCGCAGCTTCTCCTCACTTTCCCTGAGGGCCATATCGGCTTTTTTCCTGTCTGTAATATTTCTGTAGATACCGTATACACCAACCTGTTTGCTTCCAATGACAATGGGGGTTATCATGACTGATACCTGGATCCGGCTGCCGTTTTTATGCTGTCGCACGGTCTCAACCTGTATTTTTTCCCCTTTTGCCACCTTCCTGGAGATGGATCGGGCCTCCTTCAGGTGATCATTGGGGGCGATCAGCTCATCGATATAGTTGCCGATGGCCTCTTCCTGTGTATACCCGAATAGTTTCTCGAATTCGCTGTTCACCCTGATCAGTTTTCCATGGTTGGAGATGAGGACAATGGTTTCTGGGGATCCTTCAAACAATTGTTCAAAATAGGCTTTTTCTATATGGATATCATCATATGCCCTTTTGGTCTCTATTGAGAGACCGATCTGGGATGAAACGAACTGTAAAATTTCCAGGTCCTTTTCTGTATAGGCGAATTCATCTTCGTAATGCTGGACCACCAGTGCCCCGATGATCTCATCCTTGATCTTCAGGGGAGCTCCCAGCCAGATCTTACTGGGTGTTCCTACGTCTTCTATCTCGCCGGATTTGACCAGCTCGTTGATATCATGGTCCTTCATCAGGATTGGCCTGTCATTCCGGATCATATACCCGGTAAGGGTTTTTTTGGCCGGGAAGGCTTCAAAACTGTCTTTTTCATCCACAAAGAAGGGCAGGGTGAGGGTATCATCCTCCTTGTTGTAGAAGGCAATGAAAAAGTTCCTGGTATCAAATATGCTTCCCAGTTCCTTCTGAATGGACAGGAACAGCTCATTCAGATCCTTGGTGAAGTTGACCGCGTTGGAAATATTGTACATGATCTGCTGCACCTGTTCGGTCTTCATCCTGTCGGTAATATCCCTGCCGATCGCCAGCAAATGCGGTACATCGTTGATATTCAACAGGGTAGCAGATATCAATCCCCTTTTTATACTGCCATCCTTGACCTTGAAATCAGATTCGAGGTTTATGCATACCCCTTTTTCCTTGAGCTGTTTTGACAGCTTATTCCGGACCTTTTTATCTGTCCACATGCCAAACTCATACACAGAATTCCCGATCAGCTCTTCCCTTGTATAGCCCGTCAGTATCTCAAGACTTTTATTTACTTCTACAAATACTCCGGTATCCAGCCTGGAGATACTGATCCCGTCCGGACTTGTCTGGAATACCTGTGAGAAAATATGTTCAGAATCGGAGAGCCGGGCCTTCAATTTCCTGAGCTGGGCAATGGTATCGTTCAATTGCTTGTTTTCATCCTTGTGCTGAGCTATCCTGCTTTTGACCTCCTCGGCAAGCATATTGATGCCGGTAGCAATCCCGTCTATCTCATCAAGGGTGTCCGTGATCTCAATCCTGGTATCCAGGTTGCCGGCAGCAATTTTCGTAATGGCCGCGAGGATACTTTCTATTCTAGGATCTTCTCTCTTCATTTGCTCAACTGCTCAGGGTAAAAAATCCTTCAGCCATTTCCTGGCATCACCAGTGCTGGTGAACATCCTGACCGGCATTTTGGTTTTATTTATCCCCATATAAAAATTACCCATGATCCTGCTTACGGGATTTCCCACGATCAGCGCTGCCGCTGATATGAGGCCGCCCATTTCTTCACTTGAGTAAATATCCCGGGATTCCTTGCTGACCCTTTTGATATTGGTGATGTCTACGACAATGGACCTTTTTACTTCCTTGCAAAAATATGTCCGGTAAACCCTCACCTCTTTCAGGCTATCCTCATGCTTGAGTTCCGTGCCTGGTGCATAATCCTGGTAAAGGATCCCGTCTTTATCCATCCAGACCTCACCCTGACTGGTTTTCTGCTTGTTATGTTGCATATAAAGCCGGCAATAATGTTTCCCCTTCTACAACCCTTTACCTATACGTTTCATTACGATCTTGGTTTCCTTTTGGACAGCTCATTTATGAAGTTTACCGTTTTCCGGATCAATCGGGATCTGTCCTGATGTGAACAGCGTGCCTGAAGCAGTCGTAAGAGAGGGACTGCAGGGTGTTACAGGCCTGATTTTAATTACCCTTGCTTTTTAAGTATTGATGGTGATGGTATCTGGTAAAATATTTTCGTGTTTCCTTTACTACCCTTGGCGACAGAAGGATGGTAGCGATCATGGTAGGGAAGGCCATCAATGCGTAGGCACCGTCAAAAATGCTGAGGACCACCTTGAGGGTGCCAACGGCCCCCATACTGATAGTAATAACAAGTATAATGTTGTAAATGACCTGGTACCTCGCGCCAAAGACAAAACCAAAACATTTGGCTCCATAATAAGGAAATGCAAACATGGTGGTAATGGCAAATACAGTGACACAAAGGATCAGTATGTAGGGACCGATGCCCGGTATGGCCTGGTCAAAGGCTCTTACAGTTACGGTGATGCCATTGCTTTCAGAATCTGTCCAGACACCTGTCATGATGATGGCCAGGGCTGTCATGGTGCAGATGATAAGGGTATCCACCATGGGCCCCAGCATGGCTACCAGTCCCTCGCGAATGGGCTCGTTTGTTTTGGCTGCCCCATGTGCCATGGGTGCCGTTCCTATCCCGGCTTCGTTGGAGAAGGATGCACGTCTGACCCCTTGTACAATGAGTGATCCCAGGGCTCCTCCCAGCACAGCATTACCGGAGAATGCGTCTGCAAAGATGATCCGGAATCCCGGAATAATCATGGCAGGGTGTGAGAAAATGATATACAGGACGGACAGCACATATAGAACGACCATAAATGGGACCATGCTGCCTGCTATTTTGCCAATTCTCTGAATGCCTCCAAAAATCACGATGGATACAATGAATGAAAGGATCAGTCCGGTTACCAGGTCGGAATGAAATCCGGTGTGGACGCCATTGGGGACCAGGATCACGTCCCTGATCACTTGGGTCAACTGGTTGGACTGGAACATGGGAAGCACACCGATCATGCCTACTAGGGAAAACAGAATGGCCATGGGTTTCCACTGCCTGCCAAGACCTTCTGTAATGAAATACATGGGACCCCCCTGCAAATTGCCGGCAGAATCCCTGCCACGATACATAACGGCCAGCGAGCAGGTAAAATATTTCGTTGCCATGCCGAGCAGGGCCGAGATCCACATCCAGAAAATGGCCCCGGGACCGCCCGTGGTGATCGCCACCGCCACCCCGCTGACATTCCCCATGCCTACGGTCCCCGATAAGGCTGTCGAAAGTGCCTGATAATGGTTGATATATCCCGGCTCATTGGGATCATCATACCTTCCCATGAGAATGTGTACCGCATGCCTGATGTACCTGAACGGGGTCATCCTGGAATATATGAGGAAAAACAGACCTCCTCCGAGGAGCAGGATGAGCAGTGGCGCTCCCCAGATCAGGTTGCTGAAATCGATAATGTACTGGCCGAAAGCTTTCAAAATGATCGGGTTGGATCGCCAAAGATAATTATTATTACACTTGTTGCCTGCATTTCAATTTCTTGTTATCTTTGCCATCAATTTTTCAGCATTAAACCAAACTTTATACACTGTTATGAAAATCGCCAGAATCTTATTCACCGCAGCCGTCATGGTTGCCATACTTTTCACCTCCTGCCAGCAGAAGACCGGCCAACAGAAGACGACTCAGACAGATGAAACAGATGAGTTTACGGAAAAGCTCTGGAACATTAATCCCGGTCTGGAAGACCCGTCCATTGTCATGGTCACACTTGATATGGCGGGCGCAGAATATATTGAGGGACTGGTGGTTCCCATGGAAAATGTCGATTTCTATGCGCAGGACCAGGCGCAGGCCGCCCTTGCCCTGGGCGTATACATGGTTGACATCGCATACCTGGTTTCGTACAATAAAATTGACCAGGCACTTATCAAATATGAAAGGGCCCGGAAACTGGCAGATGCAATAGGCCTTGTAAGTTCTTTTGAGGAACTGGTGTTTGAGAGATATGTCTCCGCCGGTGCGGATCCAGATACCCTCAGGAAAAACCTTACCATGACTGCCCATAATATTGATCTGGAAATGTCGCAGGGAGAGCGTGCCAGGCATGCAGTCCTCTTTGTGACCGGTGAATTCATAGAGAAAATGTATGTCCTGACACAGGTCATCGAGCAGTATCCTGACGATTTTCCTGAAGATGTCCGTTCCCAGTTGTTAAGGCACCTGATGGTGGCCATTGTGGAACAGGAGCAACCCCTCAATGACCTGATTGACTTGCTGGAACAGATCCGTGAAGAAGATGAAGGTGAGGAGTTTATGGCTGAAATGAAAGACCTGAAGGCAATATATACAGAAGCCGATTTCCAGGAAATGATCGCCAACTGGACCCCCCAGACAGTGGGCGGAGGTGAATACCTGGCCAGGATCACCGAGCAGATCGACCGCCTGCGGGCCCGTATTGTTGCCACTGAATAATTGGCCGGTACTTTCTATTAAATAGATAAAGGCCCCTGAGAACGGGGCTTTTTTTTACCCGCCAGCTGGTTGACAAATAACCGGTTTCTTACTATCATTGTGATAAGGAGTAATACCCGTATGGACGGCACAATACGTAAGATGGAAATGGCAGACCTGGATGCTGTCAATGAAATCTATAACCAGGCCGTCCGGTCAAAATACCAGACGGCTGAGACGGAAGAAACCAGCCTGGAATACAGGCAGCGCTGGTATCAAGAACACCTGTCGGGAAACTATCCGGTCTTTGTAATTGAGGAAGGAGGTGAGGTTACCGGATGGATCTCCCTGAGTGAATACAGGAAGGGCAGGGGAGCCTTGCGCTATACCTCTGAAGTTAGTTTTTACATCCGGAATGACAGGCAGGGTCAGGGGATCGGCACACAACTGCTGGCGTTTGTCATAACTAAAGCGCGAGAGATCAAGATCAAAACCCTGATCGCCATACTGCTCGAACCCAATACCGCAAGCATCAGGCTGCTGGAAAAGTTCAATTTCCAAAAATGGGGGGATATGCCCAATGTGGCTGAATTCGATGGCATTGAATGCAATCACCAGTTCTACGGGCTGAGGATTGCCGATTAACCGGTCAGGGACCCCGGGTCACAAGCTCCAGGACAATCCGCTCGTCCTTTTCCTCCACGCTGAGCTGGGTCAGATCCCAGTATTTTGCCTTGAATTCAACATCCACAACCCGCTGGTTGCTTTCCAGTTCCCCCTTTCCAGCATAGGTGGTTTCAAATTCATCCACGTTGATGATCTTTTTCTCTATCCAGCAACGTACGTGATATTCCTGATCACTGAGGAAGACCTTTGCATAAAGGGAAGCAGTGTCGAAGGAGGCCATGCAGACATAATCAGTGTTTTCCTCCGTATCTGTCAGTACCCAGATCGTATCCTGCCAGAGTTTCCAATGCTGTACCGATGTGATGCGGTACTCCTTGGTCTCCTGTGCCGGCAGGCACACAGGCAGTATGAATGCCAGCGTAATGAGCAGTGTTTTCATATGGCCATGGTTATCTGTTTAAAATGCTGACTTTTCCGGAATAATGATTGCTTATTTTTTGATCTGATATTTTATAAATGTATAGTCCCGGTATCAATAATCTTCCCTGTGAATCATCACCATACCAGATAATAACGCGCGATTGATTACAATTCATCTGGTAAACCATGCTTCCACTGAGATCATAAATTGCCAGTTTGGCATCGGGATCCAATCCCTCCGGTAATGTAAAAGTAGTATTGTTTGTGAAAGGATTTGGTGAGGCAAGATTTACATGATCTGCTTCAACGGTATTGATAGCCAATGCTGCCATATCGATATAAATAAGTTCTATACCATCGCCGGTTCCTAAATTTCTGCTGTACTTTTTATCAGATGCATTGTTCCAGTGTTCAAATACACCTAGACTTTTCAAAACACTTCCATCACCTTCAGGGTCATAGCTAATATTTTCAGGCCAATAATCAGCACTGGCACATTGCAGCAGGTAATCGGCTACTTCATTTTTATAGGAGATTGGGTACATGCCTTTTGTTTCATCGGAAAGGCATTCTTCAAAAAGTATATCGAAACATACTGATTCAAGCGCTACCGGGTCTTGTCCAACAAGTATTGAATTTGGATAATCATTGTTAAACGGTGCTGATTTAAATCTTTTAATCCATCCACTCCAGTCTTCGCCTGCCCAGATACCATCAACAATATATAGCAATCCTTTACCTCCTGTTTGTTCATGTCCCATAAAATCAACCAAATGACGATATTTTTTCTGACCGGCTACATTGGAAGGCAGACTGTAATGCATCGCAGCAGCCGATTGAGATGCCGGATTGCTCCCTTTTTCAAGAAAAGACCCCATGTGATTCTTGGCAATGATTGTGATCCCACCTGCATTGTGCGTCTTCAAGCAGGGCATATTGATAAGATAGGTTGCATCCAGATAACATTGAGGTAAGGTTGATTTTTTTACCTTATCACTGAAAACCAGCACTTCATTTGCTGAAGGAGCAGTTTGTATTACACCATTCCCACCTTTCCCGTCAATATAATTTACGTCAGGGAATTCGGACATCACGATATCAACATATTCGGCTCTGAAATCCCTGTATGGGTCGCCCAAGGTAATATCAGACTCTTGTACCCCAACATTTACAGTTAATTCATATAAAAGTGCATTTAGTAGCTGGGGTGTTGCATCCATTCTTTCTGATGATGAGCAGCATTGATTTGTGAGATTTATTTTAACGGCAATTTTCTCACCTTCTGTATAACCAGTTTCTCCCCTGCCGTGCGAACTGTTGAAACTTTTGAAGATGGCTTCCCAGGCTGCAGAAATATCATCTTTGCCTGCGTATTGCATAATGGCCGCGGATAACATTTGTTCAACAACATCCTGGTCTACATTATTGTGACTGTACCACCAGTCATTACCGGCTGATGCTGGATCATAGTTTTCATCTGTAGCATCCGCGTCATAGATCCAAACCACTCTTCCGGGGAATAGGCCTTTGGCTTCTCCTACCGGATCATTAGAAGGGACAGGGAATGTTTCATCCAATTCAAAGACTGATCTTGCAATGGATTGTTTGCTGTCCTGTAATAAATAAAAGGAAAATGAAAGAATGGCCACCAGCAGGAATACTGATCCTGACAAATACTTCGCTTTTGCGAAATGCTGTTTGAATTTTTTCAAAGTAATAACAGTAGTACCTAAACTGAGCAAATAGATGATAAAAGCAGACATGAACGGGGCAGCTGCCCGCATGCAGGGATATGCAGCACGGCTTGGTTTTGGAATGACACGTATTAAAAACCAGATAGTTGAAGCTATGCCGATGAGAATCAAAAAAAATATCGAACTTTTTCGTTTTAAATGGTCGCGGTGATTTCTCATTATGTTGGCCAAATTGGTGTTATATCAGAAACAAAATATAATAACTTTATAGGAAAATTCAATATATGAGAATCACATTATACCAGGTAGATGCTTTTACAGACAGGGTTTTTGGTGGTAATCCGGCAGCTGTCTGCATACTTGAACAATGGCTGGATGATGAATTGATGCAAAATATTGCCGCTGAAAACAACCTGTCGGAGACCGCCTTTGCCGTAAAGCATGAAAATGATTATAAGATAAGGTGGTTCACTCCCAACAGCGAGGTCGACCTGTGCGGACATGCAACCCTGGCTACTGCTCATGTTTTATTCAAACATTATAGATACCCAGTTAAGAAGATTATTTTTCAATCAATGACAAGGGGGGAACTGGATGTACTGAGAGAGGGTGATTTTTTAACCCTTGACTTTCCGACCGATACCATCGAGCAGGTTGATGCCCCGCAAAAGCTGGTTGATGCCATTGGGAAACCACCGGTTGAATCCTACAGGGGACGGTCAGATTATTTATTGATATACGATTCACAGAAAGATATTGAAGAAATATCTCCGAATTTTGTACAATTGGGCGAAGTAGATCTCAGGGGTATTATTGTTACCGCCCCTGGCAACGAAACCGATCTTGTTTCACGTTTTTTTGCCCCCGGTCTTGGGATCAATGAGGATCCTGTAACAGGTTCCGCACATACGACCCTGACACCTTACTGGTGCAAAAAACTGGGCAAGAAAACCCTGACTGCCCGCCAGTTGTCCAAAAGGAAAGGAGACTTAGGCTGTAAACTTCATGGTGACAGGGTACACATCACAGGCAAAGCAGTTACCTACCTTGTGGGAGAAATCGAGATTTGACCAAAAAACAGAAGCGTAAGATTTATTACAAATGGAACTTAAAACAGAGCGGTTGATCATTCGCGAGGTGACCTGGGATGACCTGAATGATATCTTCATCCTGGAATCCAGTCCCGAGGTAGATGAATACAATACACTGGGTATCCCCGATAACATTAATGTAACCAGGGAACATCTGCGTCCCTTCATTGAGGACCAAAAGGCGGAAGTTAGGAAAAAATACAGCTGGACCATCCGTCTGCAGGCAACAGATGAATTTATCGGCCATGCAGGCATGACCCTGACCGCTGACAGGTTTAAAATGGGAGAGATCTGGTATAACCTGATGCCATCACACTGGGGCAACGGTTATGCCACAGAAGTGGCCAAAAGGTTGATCAGGTTCGGATTTGAATTTCTCAATCTCCACAGGATAGAGGCAGGGGTTGCCACTGAGAATAAAAGGTCCATAAAGGTACTTGAAAAGGCAGGGATGACCATTGAAGGAATACGGAGAAAGATCCTTCCGATCAGGGGAAACTGGGTGGATAATTACCATTATGCCATATTGGAGGATGATCCATGGGACGAGGCGTAAAATATCAAGCCACATATGAGTAAGTTTAAATTTTTATTAATCAGCGTCCTGACTTTTTTCTTTTTCCAGGTTGATGCCGATGACCGGGTGAACATCCTGCTGATTATTTCCGATGATCACGGAACCGATGCACTTGGCTGCTATGGAAATCCGGTGATTGCAACCCCGGCGCTGAACCAGCTGGCAGCTGACGGAATTCGATTCACCAATGCATTTTGTACCAGTGCCAGTTGCAGCGCCAGCAGATCAGTCATCATGACAGGCAGGTTCAATCATGCCACGGCCCATTATGGCCATGCCCATGGTTATCATCATTTCAGTACGTATGATAATGAAAAATCACTGGTCCAATATCTTGAAGAGGCAGGCTATCGTACAGGCAGGGTGGGAAAATACCACCTGGCACCCGAATCCGTCTACCACTTTGAGCATGTATTAAGGGCCAGCGACAGGAATCCTGTGGAAATGGCGGACAATTGTACCGGTTTTATCGAGGGACCTGGGTCCGAACCATTTTTCCTCTACTACTGTACGGCTGATCCCCACCGGGGAGGCGGCACCCTGGATACACCTTATGCTCCCAATGCTTTCGGTAACCGGCCACAGGGATATTCCGGCATTATAAAAATGGAATATAGCCCGGACCAGGTGATGGTGCCGTATTTCCTGCCCGATTCCCCGGAATGCAGGGCCGAGCTGGCACAGTATTACCAGTCTGTGAACCGGGTTGACCAGGGTGTGGCGAAACTCATCGAGATACTGAAGGAAACCGGCAAATATGAAAATACACTGATCATTTATATTTCTGACAATGGTATTGCCTTTCCGGGAGCCAAGACCACCCTGTATGATCCGGGCATGAAACTTCCCTGTATTATTAAACAGCCAGGCAGGAAAAATGCCGGTAAAGTTACCGATCATTTCATCAGCTGGGTTGATCTTACGCCAACCATACTGGATTATATAGGGACTTTCCCGGAGGAAAACAGGTTCCACGGCCGGTCTTTCAGGGGCACCCTGGAAGATCCCCTGGGCGAAGGACCGGAACAGGTCTATGCATCACATACTTTCCATGAGATCACCATGTATTACCCCATGCGGGTGGTTCGCACCCGTAAATGGAAGTTCATTTTTAACATAGCATGGCCACTCGAATACCCCAGTGCCTCCGATCTCTGGGGTTCACCTACCTGGCAGTCCGCCTATCAAAATGGCAGGCAGGCCACATTTGGCCAGCGCTCCATAGAAGCCTACCTGAAGCGCCCGCAGTTCGAGCTGTACGACATTGAAAATGACCCGGGCGAAACAAATAATCTTGCCTACGAGCATAAGTACTGGGAGATCGTGGAAGACCTAAAGGTACAGCTGAAAAAATTTATGGTGGATACTGAGGATCCCTGGAAACTAAAGTGGGATTATGAGTAAAAAAACCACTAGTCCTTTACTGATACCGACCAGTGGCCGTGGATGATCGTCCATTTTCCATCCATTTTTACCAGTATCCATGTGACCCGCATTCCTTTGAAACTGAAAGGTTTGCCATTTTCAACATAGGCTACATCCTCTGTGGCCGTCAGCAAGGCTGCATCACCCGTGGGATTTATCTGGATTTTATGATCCCTGAAGGATACCTTAACGTCCTGTGCAGTTGGAAAGGAGGTTTCCAACCTGTTTTTCCAGGCTTCCCAGCCATTATAGGTGGATGATCCGTCAAAAATGACCAGGTCATCGGTATGTGCAAACAGGGCTGAGAATTTTTCAATATCCTCTGTGGCCCAGGCCTCTGAATACTGATCACAGACGGACGAAATCTTGGTTTTTTCTGCCATGAGATCCGGTCCCTGGCCGAAAGACATGGACCCGGTCAGCAAGGCCGTCAATAGTAAAATAATTGTTGCTTTCATACGTGAGAAGGTTAAGTTTAGAAATGTTTTGGATTAAGTCATTAAATTTTTTACGAAATCTGATACCTGAGAGTTACTAAAAAAGGCATCAAATTTGGGACTGACATAAGTGTTGGCCGGCTGCTCCAAAGATCAGGGTGAATAAAAGTTCCTGGCCCGTCCTGCCTATGATTGAGGAAAAGGCTTGATATCGAGGTCCGGGCGGTCTATGTCCTTGAATATATCGCCGGATCCTGCACCGCAACTGATGATGGTCCGCATACCATGTTCCACGGCCGTTTTCGTCTTGTATACCTTTTCTCTTGGTACATGATAGATATTCCCCGATGTGGGATTGGGTCCCGTAGGTATAAATACCGTGACGATCTCCCCCTGGTCATCCGTAATGAAACCGGTCATAAGGGTACCGGCATTGAACGGATCCACCAGGACCACCTCTGAAAAAAAGGATTTTTGCTTGCCAAAAAACTGCATGACCGTTTCCCGGGCAATTTTATAGCCGGGTATTTTCATCAGGTATTTCTTTTCCAGCACCGAGGTAAAGAACCTGCCTATCCTTGTTTCAATAATGACCCCGATGAAAAAGAATGAGATCAGGATGGCAGCGACCAGGAAAACATAAATGGCTAAAAGTAAAAGCTCCGAGTCCGTATTGAACAAATCAACTATGGGCCTCAGGTATTTCTCGATCAGGCCGATGATCCAGCGGAATACAAGGATCACAAGGGCCAATGGCAGTATGGCGGCAATGCCGCCAAGCAGTGTAACTCTGACGTACCTTCTCATGGTTCTTTAATTTTACCTATATTCAGAGATTAAATTTAGCAATCAAAACCTAAATAACCTCCTATCATTCATTTCATGAGATACGATCAGTATATTTTCCTTGCTGCCGTGGCATTATATATTGTCGCTGCCTGGTTTAGCACAGGGTTTTATCATGGAGACGAGCATTACCAGCTGATCGAGTTTGCGGCCTGCAAGATGGGAACTGTTGCCCCGGAAGACCTGGCATGGGAATTCGGCGCCAGGGTAAGGCCGGCCCTCCAACCATTCATCGCTTTCATTGTCATCAAATCGATGCGGTTAATATCTCTTGATGATCCATATGTGCAGGCATTTGTGCTCCGGTTGCTGACCGCCCTGATGGCATTGATAAGCATCCGATACTTTACCCGTGCCTGCAGGGCTATGGTAAATCCTGACTTTTATAAGGTATA
This sequence comes from Bacteroides sp. SM23_62, assembly GCA_001303955.1. Classification (GTDB taxonomy): domain Bacteria; phylum Bacteroidota; class Bacteroidia; order Bacteroidales; family SM23-62; genus SM23-62. The sequence continues at coordinate 19,013 of LJUP01000062.1, forward strand.
CCTGTTTTTAACCTATTTCCTGTGGTTCTTGCCCTTTGTAAACGTAAGGTTTACCTCCGAATCCTGGTCAGGCCTCATGCTGTTGAATGCCCTTTCTGTATTGCTAAACGGCAATTTAGGCAGGAAAGGATTTTATGTTGCCGGGGTTCTCCTGGGACTTAGTTTCCTGTTCCGTTACCAGAATGCCTTCCTTGCCCTCGGAATATTCCTGTGGCTGGTTTTCATCCGGAAGGAAAAGATACTGAACCTGGCGAAGCTTGCGGCCGCCGGACTGGCTGCCCTGTTACTGGGGATACTCATGGATTACTGGTTATACGGTAAACTTGTCCTTTCTGCATGGGAATATTTCCATGTAAATCTTGTCGAAGGTGTGGCCTCTGGATACGGCACTGAAGCCTGGTGGAATTATTTCTATAGTATATTCCGCTTCGGCTTCTTTCCCATAGGGATCCCCGTTATACTGGCCTTCCTGGTACTCACAGTCAAAAATCCAAGGGATCTTTTTATCTGGACCATCTTGCCATTTTTCGTGATCCATTCCTTGATCCCGCATAAAGAGCTGCGCTTCCTGTTTCCAGTCATTAACCTGGTGCCCATATTACTTGTTCTGGCATACCAGGCATTGGACCGTGATATCAGGAAGTGGAAGAAGCCGGCCAGGATCGCCATTGTAACCATTGCCTGGATCCTGGTCACCATCAATTGCATAGGAGCTGTTACGATCAGTCTGAAACCAGCCGACAACGGACTCACTAGCATCACCCGTTACATCAGGCAGCATTATGGCGATGAATCCATCAGGTTAATATCCTATAACAACAGCAATCCTTATGGACCATGGGGTCTTATGGCATCTTTCTACATGGAGAAGGATATGCAGGATGTAAGACTGGAATCATTAAACGAGCTTAATAATATAGTTATCCACGCGGATAAGGTAAATTTGCTGGTACTTAAAAGGATGGATGCAGCAACTGATCCTGCGCAGGATTTCATAACCGGGAACAAAGCGCCCAAAGTAGTGCAGAGTATCCCTGAATGGATGGAACCCCTGATGACCTTGTATGGAGGATTTCGTGTCCGGGAGATCCTTGAATTATATGAGATACAGCACCAGTCTGCCCAACCTCGTTTCTATGGCATTCGATAGAAAGGATCAGCTCTGGGCCATTGCAGCCAGATCGCGGGTCAGGGTAACTCCGGACGGGATCAATACGGTTTATACTGGCGTGGGACTGATCAATACGCTTCTCGTGGATATCCATGACAATATCTGGATCACTCCTGCCGGAACCGGCATAGTAAGGATTACTGAAAGTTACCAGCAGCTGTTCACGGTGGAATCTTCCGGCATCCTATCAAATACGGTCAGCTGTTCCAGTGTCGATACGTCGAATACCAAATGGTTCGGGCATCTTTCAGAGGGGATCAGCCGGATTTCAGACATTGGATCGGTCGACATAATTCCGGATTTTACTGACCAGAACCTATATACGCTGGTTTCGGACAACAACGGCAATATGCTGGCGGGACTGGGAGGGTACAACAATGATACCCTCCTGGTGAGCCTTGGGTTCGGTTTGCCTGCAAACCTTTCCCCGGTCATTGAAGACGCGGTATTCCCCCAGACAAAAATGCTTGTTACCGGCATTGCAGTAGATCATTTCAACCGGATATGGATCGTTGTCTACCACGTTGAAAAATCAGCCAATGTCAAGATAGGGCTTTACTACCATGACCAGGAATTACACAGACAGGATCTTCTACCGGATGATGCGAATATCTTATCGATAAAAGCAGACAAAAGAAATGGAATAGTCTATGTACTCACCCACCATACCCTTTACCGGATCAGATAAATAACCCATATTTTCAACCTGAGAAACAGTCCCTAAAAAAAATGAAAAAATTTTGGAAATATGTTATATATTTCTAACTTTGTGTTAGATTTATTTAACAAAACATGCCAAATGAAAACAAAAACAATTTTCGTAATCCTGATTTTGCTTATCATTACCTTGTGCCTCGGTGCCTGGTTGTTTAATGCACAAAAAGGTTCACTTGAGATCATGGATGCATTGCATTATGCCATTGTATTGATACTTGTGGCCTTTGCCCTGATCATAGGAATACAGCGTTTGAGAAGTCAAAAGCGGGAAGAACCTGCCGAGGATGAATATTCCAAGAAGCTCATGCAAAAGGCCTCATCCCTGGCCTACTATCTCTCACTGTATCTCTGGCTGGCCTTTATATTTTTCCATGAGGATCTGCAGCTCGAGACCGAATCATTGATCAGTACCGGGATTCTCGGGATGGCCATCCTTTTTGCAGTCTGCTGGTTTTACTATAAGATGAGAGGAATCAGGTCATGAAGGCAAAAACATTTTTGGTATTTTATTTGTCATTCTGGATCCTGGCACTGGCCGGGATAGGTCTCTACCAGAACCTTGAATTGCCCCGCTTCATGGAATACCTGCACGTATTGATTATGATATGTATGGCAGTTGTGGGAATTTATCAGGGATACCTGATACTGCGTGCCAGGAGCAGGAAACAGCCTGCCGATGATGAGTTATCTATCAAGATACTTCACCGGGCAGCCATGGTTTCCTATCTCATCTCGTTGAACCTCTGGGCCATATTGATTTATGTCAGCAGTAAAACAAAGATTGATCCCGGGATTCTCTTTGGGATTGGCATCATTTGCATGGCGGTTGTTTTCGCGCTCAGCTGGATGGTAATAAAAATCAGAGGGACAGGGCATGCGTAACCGCATCAAAGAACTTCGTGCCAGGCATGGCTTCACCCAGGATGACCTGGCCAGAAAGGTAGGAGTAAGAAGGGAAACCATTGTCTTCCTTGAAAAGGGAAAATATAATCCATCACTGAAACTGGCCCATGATATAGCCAGGATTTTCAATGAAAAGATTGAGGAGGTTTTCATTTTCGATTAGCCCTTGCAGATATTTCGCTCCACAGGCATATAACCATCGCGCAGGATTTATTAACTTGACTGAAAATCACTCAAATATTAAATCCTGCAACCATGAGAAAGCTGTTTTATTTTGGACTGCTTGCCTGTTTAACGGCCTGTATAAGTACATCAGAAAAGGCAGTTAATGATGAGCCTGTCACAAATACCGACCTGATTTACCATTACTCTGTCCTGAAAGCCCTCGACAACGGGGTCCTTGAAGGTACTATGACAGTGCCTGAATTGTTGATGCAAGGCGATCACGGCCTGGGCACATTCAATCAGCTGAATGGCGAGATGATTGTAACCGGTCACCAGGTTTACCGGATAAGCCCGGAAGGCGAGGTAGCCGAGGCCAAGGATGATATGCTTATCCCGTATGCCATCATAAGCTTTTTTGAACCGGATCAGATGATCTCACGGACTGGTGATGAAAACCTTGATTATGATTATCTTAAATCCATGATGGATACCCTGCTGCCCTCTCACAACCTTTTCTATGCATTCAGGATCAAAGGTAATTTCCAGCACATAAAGTGTGGAGGAGTGGACATACAGGAAAAACCATATGATAAAACCCTGCTGGAGATCCTGGCTGACAGGCCGGTTTACGAGAAAGAGGATATCAGCGGTACACTGGTGGGATTCTGGTGCCCGGACTACATTGGTGATATCAATACACGCGGATTCCACCTCCATTTCCTTTCCGATGACCGGTCCACCGGGGGACACTTAATCGCTTTCGAGGCATCCTCCCTGGAGATCCAGTATGATATTAAATCCGGGTACAAAATAATCCTTCCAGATAACGAGGAGTTTAGAAACGCCTATTTCAGAGAATCAGCAGTCAATTATTAACATGCCTATCATAAAACTACTGAACCATGAAAGCCATCATTTTCCTGATCCTGTTGTCATTTCCTTTCCTGGTACCAGGCCAGACCTGGGACGAAATACCGGAAGTAAAAGCCATCGATCAATTATCTGAAGAAGCGCTTATTGAGCGAATCCGCCTGTGCCGACCTGCCGACCTGTGCGATGCACTTGATGCCATGGGTGTGATCAACCGTGGTTCCATGACCCATCAAATGCGGCCCATACGTCCCGGCATCAGTTTCGCCGGATTCGCCTATACTGTCAAATTTGTCCCGACAAACCGCTCCGTCAAGAAATGCAGTTCCCCGGATGAATATTTTAAGGAGCTGAACAAGTGGAGCGAGCAGGTTTACAAATACGAAGAAGGCATGCAGAACGGAGGCGTTAAAGACAGGGTAGTGGTGATGGATATGAGTGGCCAGTCCGCGGGTGTCTGGGGATCCATGAACGGGATCAGATGGACCCATAACGAAGGCATGGCGGGGATTGTCATTGATGGCAGCATACGGGATACCTATGAAGCAAACCTGGAGGGGATCAAGGCATTCTGTACCAGGCGGACCTTCAACCACCCCTATGGACGGATCGAACTCGGGGATGTCAACATTCCCATACAGTGTGACGGGATCCTTGTGAATCCGGGTGATATCATTGCAGCAGATGATGATGGTGTGCTGGTGATCCCCAGGGAACATATTGCCAAAGTGCTTTACCTGGCAGAGACCATTCTGGACCGGGACCAAAAAGCTAGGGCAGAGGCCTATAAAAAAGCCGGATTACCGCCTGATGAAACGCTTGGGAAGTACAAGGACCAATAAAAATGGCCGTCCCGGTAGATCCTGAGACGGCCCCGATATATTTGATTTCAATGGATTACCAGCTGAAGAAAGCTAGCCCGATAGAGATATCCAGGTAACCGAGATTGCTGCCAACGGGATCTACATTGTAAAAAACTTGGTTATAGGCTATCCTGGCATGCAATGCGAGATCTGACAAACCAAATGGATAATACAATCCTACCTCCGGTGCCAGCCCGAACCGCCAGTTCTTAGGTGAATCCACATACATTCCAAACTGGGTTTCCTGCTGGATGTAATAGGCCCCGGTTCCAAGTCCCACGTACGGGCGAAAGGTTCCTTCCGGCTTGAAATTATACCTTGCATTTACTAGCAGGGGCATTACATACATCTTTGCCCAGACGGTACTGGTCACTGCACCATTATCCAATTCATAGGTATCCCGCGGATACTTCTCATAGAAAGCATTCCATTGTAATGCCCCTCCCAGTGTGAGTTTGTCGGTCACATATGTGTTGCCATTGATACTGAAACCCCTCCAGCTGGTTTTGCTGATATAATCAGTCATTTTACCGAGCGGGATGCCAACTTCGTAATTGACGGTCCATATATTCTGTGCAAATACGGCTGTTCCACCAAATACAGCCAGTGCTAATATGATGATTGTTTTTTTCATGGCTTTCATGTTATCATGTTACTTTTTCAGGTAGGGAGATTGAGTAAAGGCCTCATCCATACCTCTTTGTGCACGTTCCTGGTTATATTCGAGGTTACTGGAGATGTAACCATCTATCTGGGCCATCCACCGAATGGTCAGGGTGGGTACCTCACTGGCGGCGGATTGTTTTCCCAATCCCGGGTTTTCTTCCTGCCAATCCATGAATTCCCTGAAGGATTCTCCATCCACCATTTCGAGCACGATGGTGCCCACCTTGTACTGGTAGGAATAGCCATAACCGGGATACCACGGATAGCCTGGCCATCCT
>LJUP01000063.1 GCA_001303955.1 Bacteroides sp. SM23_62
CTCAGGAGGATATACGGTAATGTATTGTCTGATCCGGCAAAAATGGCCCGGGCTTGTGTCGATAAATATGGCGCCGACCTGATCAGTGTCCGCCTTGAAGGAACACACCCTGAAAAGGGAAACCGGTCCCCGGAACAATCAGTCGAACTGGTAAAATCTGTCCTGAAAGCCGTTGATGTACCGCTTATCATCACCGGTCATAATAACTTTGATCGCAACAACGAAGTCATGAAAGCGGTGGCCCAGGCCTGTGCAGGAGAAAACCTGTTGCTCAACTGGGTGGAACAGGACAACTACCGGACCATTGCCGGAGCAGCCCTGGCATACGGTCATGCCCTTGTCGCACAGAGTCCCATTGATGTGAATATCGGAAAACAGCTCAACATCCTGTTGTCAAATATGGATGTTAAAAAGGATCAGATCATCATGGATCCCATGACCGGTGCTACCGGATATGGGATCGAATATACCTATTCCGTGATGGAACGTATCAGGCTGACAGGGCTGAAAGGGGATGCATTATTGTCAGCCCCGATGATTGTTTCTCCGGGACAGGAATGTGCAAAGGTAAAGGAATTCAAAGCCCCTGAAAAGGATTTTCCATCCTGGGGCAATCTTGATAAGCGTGCCTATTCCTGGGAACTGGCTACTGCGCTCAGCCTATTATATGCCGGTGCCGGTATCCTCATCTTATATCACCCCGAGGCGGCATTGGCAACCAAAAAAACTATTTTCAAACTGATGGATGGCAAGGCCCGGATTTAATGAAAAAAAAGGGATTAGATGGCATTAACAGGTTTACAGATTCAGAAGCTCCTGCCCAAAACCAACTGCAAGGAATGTGGTTCCAACACATGCCTGGCCTTCGCCATGAAACTGGCCAGCAAGAAGGTGGAATTGGCAAAATGCCCATATGTATCGGAAGAGGCAAAGCAGATTATCGGTGCAGCCAGCGAACCACCTGTCAAGGGCGTTAAGTTTGGAACTGATGAAACATTGAAGCTGGGTGAAGAAACCGTTCTGTATCGCCATGAGAAAACGTTCGTTCATCAGACACTGTTTGCAGTGAACATCAATGATACGGATTCACCCGGTCATATTGAAGAAACACTTCGTTCAATCCAGGATTATAATCTGGAGCGTGTTGGAGAAGAGTATACCATAGACATGATCGCCGTCACACAGAAAAGTGATGATATTGAGAAGTTTACCGCATTGGCCAGGGAAGCCTGGGAGTTGGTTCAGCGGCCCCTGGTACTTCGCAGTTCCGATGTGAAAGGCCTTGCCGCTGCAGCACAGGCAGTAAAAGGTTCCCACAGTGTTCTGGCCTCGGCAACGATAGAAACAGCTGAAGCGTTAAAAGAAGTTGCGGCATCAAATGAACATGTACTTGCTGTTACAGCCCCCGATCTCGATGGAATCATAAGGCTTACCAAAAAGCTGAAAGAAGATGGATTCAATGATTTGATGCTTCAGTTCCGGACATATTCACTGGCAGAACGGTTCCAGGTAAATTCTATTGCCAGGCGCATGGCCCTGAAAGAAAATGATAAATCACTCGGTTATGCAAGTATCACCTTTCTGGAATCAGGAGACTTCACAGACGATATGGTGCTTGCTTTCAATGAGATCATCAAATATGGAGGTATCTGTGTTCTACCATCCTTTGATCCGGCTCAGCTTGTGGTACTTATGACGCTGAGATTGAATATTTATACCGATCCGCAGAAGCCCATACAGGTAGATCCGAAACCCTATCCGATTGGTGAACCTAAAAGCGACTCACCTGTATTTTTAACAACCAACTTCTCGCTGACCTACTTCATTGTCGCAGGTGAAATTGAAAACAGTGGTATCAGTGCCTGGTTGATCGTCCCCCAATGTGAAGGCATGAGTGTACTTACAGCATGGGCAGCGGGTAAATTTTCAGGACCACATATTGCCAGATCGATCAAAGAAATGGGATTCGAGGACCAGGTTACTACCCGTGAAATTGTCATTCCCGGTTATGTGGCCCAGATCAGCGGGGAACTTGAAGAAAGTCTTCCTGGCTGGAAAGTGATTGTCGGTCCCCAGGAAGCAGCGGATATCGAAAGTTTTGTCAATGTGAAGTTTAAATAAAAGATATGCCTGTCATCACATTCCAGCCGTCCGGTATAAGTATTGATGTGGATCCGGGTACAGAACTGCTGGATGCCGCAAAACTTGCAAACATAGAGATCGCCACACCTTGTGGTGGTAAGGGAAGCTGTGGCAAATGCCTGGTGCGAGTCGTTTCAGGAGAGGTGAATGCAAACAGTACCGATGTACTGTCTGAAACGGAACAAAAGGAAGGTTTTGTGCAGGCATGCCGGACAAAAATATTCGATGATCCGGTAACCATAGATATCCCTGAACAGGTTGGGATCAAAGCAAGTAAATTTACCGATGGTTTTTTTGATGCCAGCCTTATTCGAGGTGAGCTCTTTCCGAAACCTTCACAGTTAAACCCCTTGGCCAATAAAATATATGCAGAGGTACCGGGACCAAAACCTGAAGATGGATTCTCTGATGTTGGCCGGCTTAACCTCAGCCTGTTTCCGAATTGCTGTGAAAAGGAATGCTGTTATACACTTCCCGTAATCCGGTCTCTTGCAGATATGTTGCGTTCCAGCAATGGAAAAATAACCGCAACCCTCATACAGCTGACAGGATATTATCAGGTGATTCATATTGAACCGGGGGATACCACCTCACGACAATATGGTATTGCCATAGATGTTGGAACAACCACGGTGAGCGTGCTGTTAATCGATCAGTCCAACGCCGGCATCCTGGGCGTCCGGGCTGATTACAATGCGCAGATAAAGTGTGGACTGGATATCATCAGCCGCATCAACTATGCAAACCGGCCTGACCGGCTGGAAGAATTGCGACTTCTGGTGCTGAGAACAATAAATCAGTTAATCCGGCAGGTAAGTCATGAAAACGCTGTAAATCCTGAAGAGATATGCAATGTCGTCATTTCCGGTAATACTACGATGATTCATCTTTTGCTCGGTCTGAATCCCGAATATATACGTCTCGAACCTTATACGCCAACGCTTTTTGAAGCACCTTATTTACCTGCGAATGAGATTGGCATAGATGTGAATCCGGGTTCCCTGGTATATATTTCACCGGCAGTCGGCAGTTATGTGGGCGGGGATATTACGGCAGGGCTGTTGTGCACTGATCTTTCAACCGATACTGATGAAATCAATCTATTCATTGATATTGGCACCAATGGTGAGATTGCCATCGGGAATTCAGAATTTCTGATGACATGTGCCTGCTCGGCCGGACCGGCTTTTGAAGGGGGTGGCATTGAGAACGGTATGCGTGCTTCCGCGGGGGCCATAGAAAGTGTTGAAATAGACAGGGAAACGGGAGCGGCAACCTGTTCCACCATTGGTGATATCCGGCCGGCAGGGATCTGTGGCACAGGGATGATTTCCCTGCTTGCCAATTTGTTTGTTACGGGCTGGATGGATCCTGCCGGCAAACTGAACCGTGCAAAAACAAGCCCTAATATCACGGTTTCCAGCCGGAACGCTTCTTATACAATTGTCCCGGCATCAGAAACCAGTACCTCAAGACCGATTATCATTTCAGAACCGGACATAGCCAATATCATTCGTGCGAAAGCGGCCATCTATGCTGCGTGCAGCCTGATGCTGGATCATATGGGACTTGGTTTTGAGGACATTGCAAAGGTATATATTGCAGGGGGATTCGGACGGAGCCTTGACCTGCATGCATCTACCGTCATTGGACTGATACCCGATCTGTCCCCGGAAAAATTCCGGTATATCGGGAACGCTTCCCTGATGGGCTCCTACATGGTTCTGGTCTCCCAGGATTACAGGGATAAGCAGTTGAACCTGGCAAGGAGAATGACCTATATTGACCTGAGCAAATACCCTGACTACATGGATCAATACACCGCCGCACAGTTCCTGCCACATACAGATCTGAACAATTTCCCTACGGTTCAGGCAATGATGAAAGACAAATGAAATGCCTATGATTAAATGCCCGGGACAGGACCAGAGATACTGGAAACCGGAAGACATTTTTAATGTAAGGTGTCCACATTGCGGACATGAAATTGAATTCTGGAAAGACGAGCCATATCATTATTGCCCGGAATGTGATAAAAGGGTAAGAAATCCGCGCCTTGATACAGGATGTGCCCAGTGGTGCAAATATGCTGAAGATTGTTTGCCGGGAGAATTGATCGATAAACAAACCTCCTGAGCACATTTACCTGAAGGTTAGGGTGGATTTTTGGAATGTGAGATTGATTTTCCGTCATTATGTTATCGATGGTAATCCATTAAATGAATATATTGTTAAATCATCACAGCATTAAAATCCTTTAAATCATGAAAACATCCAGAAGAGAATTTTTAACCCTTTCCGGCACCGGATTACTGGCTACATCATTGCCAGGAGTATCTGCATTTGCGAATAAACCAGCTGCAGATCGATCAAAGTTTGCCTTTGATCTGGGTATCGCATCCTACACCTTCCGGAAATTTTCCCTTGAAGAAACACTCAGCATGACAAAACGCCTTGGCATATCAAGGATCTCATTTAAAAGCTTCCACCTGCCACTTGATGCATCCGATGAATTTATCGCTTCAACAGTGGCAAAGTGCGAGGATGAAGGAATTGAATTGTATGGGGGAGGAGTGATCTATATGAATACCGTGGAGGAAGTTGACAATGCCTTTGAATATGCACGGAAGGCAAAAATGAAGATGATCATCGGTGTACCCGTGCATGAATTATTATCGTACACAGAGGAAAAAGTAAAGGAATATGGGATTAAACTTGCCATTCATAACCATGGTCCGGGTGACGATCTGTATCCAAGTGCTGAAAGTGCTTATGTATTGATAAAAGAAATGAATCCCGGGATGGGTCTTTGCCTCGATATTGGCCATACCAAACGCATCAACAGAGATCCCCAGCAGGATCTCATCGACTATTTCGACCGGCTATTTGATATCCACATTAAGGATGTAACAGGAGCCAGTGAAGAGGGTGCTACCTGTGAGATAGGCAGGGGAGTGATCGATATTCCTTCGTTTCTTGAGACGGTTGTGAAAAAGAAATATTCCGGGACCCTTGCTTTCGAATATGAAAAGGATGCCGATGATCCCTTGCCCGGGCTGGCTGAATCAGTTGGTTATGTAAGGGGTGTGCTGTCAACCATATAGCACTGGCGGTGAACCTGGCAGTCAGATGTATAACATCTAAATCTATAAACCATGCGACTTTTAATTTTAATGCTTTTCATGACCGCTTCCCTGTATGTGGGTGCCAGTGATCAATATCCCTGGTACACTCAGGGAGATTTTGCACCGGAATTCAGGATGGAATTCACCATTTCAAATCTCCTTGATTTCGATCGGCAACATTGCCCGGTTATCATTAAACGAAGCGATTTTCCGCTCCCTGATATCCACGAAATGTGGGTCACGGTAGTTGATCCGGAAGGACCTCCGTTTGAAGGGCCAACGGATGAGTTGCTTCGCCTGCAGGGCGGGCACCAGCTCAGGAAGGAGACCAATGGGCACGCTGTCTTTCACCAGATGGATGACCTGGATAAGGATGGGATCTGGGATGAGCTTTTTTTCCAGGTAGATATACCGGCAAAGGCCAGCAAGACCATCTTTGTGTACCTGGGGGAAAATATCCGCGGCTGGAACAAGCATTTCACCCATGCCAATATAGGAAGCTATTGCCGGCATCAGATGCCATTCTGGGAAAGTGAAAATGTAGGCTGGAAAATATGGTTCGCAAACTGCTGTGATGTTTTTGCCAAACGCAAGCCCGTGTTGATGTCAAATCACCTCTATATGGATAATCTGGACGGTTATGGCGTTTCCCTGATCAATGAGGACTGGGGATCGGATATACAGGGCGTGGCGGGTTCTCTGGGCGGCGGTGGAATCTGTCTGTTTGAATTCCCCGATAAACCTGATGCTGTTTCCCTGCCCAGGTTCACTCCAGCGAAATTTGAAGGGGCTCCTGAGAGCCTGTGGAATGCAGGACAAATCAGTGATACGCGCTATGCTTACCAGGTAGTGGTCAACGGACCGGTTCGCTCGATCATTAAAATCAAAGGGATGAACTGGGATTCAGGCAGCGGATTTTATGAATATGAACAGCTTTATACCGTGTATGCAAAGCAAAGTTATTGTACATCCAGGGTGACCTTCACCACGTTCCTGCCAATAAAGTCCGGTGTGAGAATGGCCTGTGGTTTCCGGAAAAAACCGCAGGAAGATCATTTTATCCAGGAGAAGGGATTGATCATATCCTCAGGTCCGGAGGCCATCCGTGATCCGGAAAATATTGACGACCGGGAGGATTACCGGGTAGATTTTATAGGAAGCGCCCTGGTGGTTAAGGATATTTATCTTCCCGAATACCAGTTTGTCCCATCTTATGGTGGTAACCATACATTCAAGGTGACACCCCGGCAGAATAACAGTTACGAATATTTGCTGGCTTCCGCGTGGAGCGAAGGAACGGTGTATAATAATAAAAATGATTTCACTGACTACATCAGAAAGACGCAGCTGGAATTTAACCATCCCCTGCAGGTTCATTTTACAGGTCTCCATGAAAAATAATATCATCATCATTGGCCTGCTGACCCTGGCCATTGCAGGATGCCGGTCAGGCAGAAATAGTGAAACAGGATCCGATGAAAAACCAAATATTCTGCTTATCCTGGTCGATGATCTTCGTCCCGAATTAAACTGTTACGGCGCCGGTCATATTATCTCGCCGCACATCGATGCACTGGCAGAGGAATCAGTGGTTTTCACCAGGGCCTATACCCAGCAGGCAGTGTGCGCACCGTCCAGGAACACCCTGATGACGGGAATGAGGCCTGATGGCCTCGGTATCTATGACCTGCCTACTTTTTTCCGCGAGAAGGCACCCGATGTTGTGACCCTGTCACAGCATTTCATGCAGTATGGTTACCAGGCAGAAGGAATGGGAAAGATCTTTCATACCGGACATGGGAACCGGAATGATTCCCTATCCTGGAGCGTACCACACTGGATGCCTCACGGGCTGATCAACCGGAGGGAACCTGTCCATTCAGGAGATACTGCAAATTTACACACATGCTATCCAAGCATTAACGGGAAAAATATACCCTGGCTGAATGCTCGCCTGCCTGAACACCTGCATAATGATGCCATGGTAACCAGCCATGCCATAGAGCGGCTGGATGCCCTGCAGGGAGCACCTTTTTTCCTGGCAGTGGGAATGGTCAAACCACACCTGCCTTTTGTAGCGCCGTCAAAGTACTGGAACCTGTATGACACTTCCCGGATCACTGTCCCGCCGCCGGACAAGCCCGACGACTACCCGCCCTATGCATTTACCAACTGGGGAGAGCTCAGGAAATACCATGGGATACCTGCAGAAGGTTTGCTTGATGATGAGGATGCAAAAAGCATGATCCATGGTTATTATGCCTGTGTCAGTTTTATTGATGCCCAGGTGGGGCGCCTGACCGGCAGGCTTAAGGAGCTGGGTCTGTATGAAAATACCATCATTGTCCTCTGGGGTGACCATGGATGGAAGCTTGGGGAGTACGGGGACTGGTGCAAGCATACAAATTACGAGCTGGATACAAGGATCCCTGTAATTGTAAGGGTTCCGCGTGAAAATGATAAAAAGGGGTGGAAATCCGATGCCATCATTGAAACGGCAGACATTTATCCGACCCTCTGTGATCTTGTGGGACTGCCCATGCCTGATCATCTTCAGGGATCGAGCTTCAGGGAGGTCCTGGAATCAAAAGACGCGGAATGGGATGAGGTAGCCTTCAGCCAGTATCCCAGGTCAAGCCGGATCGACGGCCGGACTGTTAAGCTGATGGGGTACAGTATGCGAAGCCCGGAATACAGGATTACCAGGTGGATTGACCGTGATACGGGGGAAACCTTGGATACTGAGATCTATGATCATACCGGGATAGACCTCGAGATGGTAAATCTGGCTGCCAGTGAAGCGCACCAGGACCTGCTCAAAGATTTGAACAGGGCGTTGGAAGAGCATTATGCAAAAGAGCATGGGATTCCTTTCGGGTCCATTATTCACTGATCAACCTTGCCTTGCTTTTCAGGGATGGATCGGGATGGAAACCTGTTTTTTCGGCCAGAGAAGTGTTTAACCAGATGGTCGACATCCGGTTTTTGGTAATTGGGATCTCTGCGGGAGGCGTTCCTCCCAGTATCTTTTTGGCTGCTGCGTGTGTGACTATATAGATGATATCGTATTGCCGGTTCGCTTCCTTCCGTGAAGTCGTGGTATTCTCGGAAAGCAGCAGCAACTTTTCCAAGGAGGGATAATAAGGTTTCATCATAAGCAACAGGTCTGCCAGTGGAAGCATTTCAATCATTCCCGTGACCTGATCCCGGGGGAGATTGTACTGGTCTGCCGACATGTTTACCCCGTAGAAAACCACTGGTAATGGCCGGTCTTGTATATAAGGCTGAACCAGGTATTTTACAGCGTTATCATCTGATACGATGAGCATGTCCGGATCGTCATCTGCAATTGAGTCATAAATTTCAGCGGCCCTGTTTTCAATGAATTCCAGCGAAGTATTTCGCTTATTGTCCATGAAATAGGTAATGATTTCGAAGCTGTCAGCTGGAAAACTTTCCATGATGCCGTCCATCATGTCATCGCTCGAGGGATGCCCCCTGTGGTATGAATCAACATATACAATTTTCTTTTTAGACATTTCCTGTTGCCGGCATGACTGAAAAAAGGTCAGCACAAACATGGATAAAAACAGTATCTCTGCAAGTTGTTTGGATTTCATTCGGCATTAATTTCTGGCAAGTGATTTTTCAGCTCCATTTTAATGGTCTCAAATTCGTGTTCTTGCGCAAGATTGGTCCATTCGTCCGGGTCCTCCTCCAGATTGTACAGTTCTTCTGAGCCGTCATCATATTGGATGTATCTCCAGCTGCCCAGACGAATTGCATGCTTGTCTTTTCCATAAGTGGTAACAGAGGGGACTTCCCAGGTCCGGTCGGGTGATTTTAAAAGAGGTACCACGCTGGTTCCTTCATTTTTCAGATTGGGTGGTAATCCACATAATTCTACTAGGGTAGGATAGATGTCAAGCAGGTTAACAGGACTGCTGCATACTGAGCCGTTCCCGGATATGCCAGGGGCTTTAACCATAAAAAGGGTCCGGGTGGTATTTTCCCAAAGGGCAAATTTGCGCCAGTGCTGTTTCTCGCCGAGATTCCATCCGTGATCAGACCATAATACGATGATGGTATTATCTTTGAATTCACTGTTTTTCAAGGCATCCACAACCCTGCCCACACATTCATCCACAAAATTGCCACTGGCCAGGTAGCCCTGAACGGCCCTGGTCCACTGATTGTATTTTGTGACATTTTCATGATCCCGGAAATGAATTAATGCTTTTCCGGCCTCAGGAATATCGTCAACATCGTCTTCCTTAACGATTGGCAGGGATATGCCGTCAAGCAGAAACCTGTCAAAATACTCCTGCGGGACATACCAGGGCAGGTGGGGCCTGAAAAAACCGCAGGCCAGAAAAAAGGGTTTATCATAATCCTTGCTTAACTGATCGATCACCCAGTCGGCCACCTGCCAGTCCCCCATCTCCTCTTTTGAAACATTCACCGGGCCCCAGTCAAAATGAGCCGTATTTGGAATTCCGTTGACCGGCCTGTTCTCCGGAACCGGGTCCGGTGGTTTCTGCTGGGTAAAGGATGGCCAGTATTCATCCCATGATGCGGAATCCGGATATGCGCCATGAAATGTTTTCCCGCTTCCCTTGACAATATATCCATGCTCCCGGAAATATTGAGGCATGGTAAGGATATCCTTTAAAACCGGACTGTCCCGCCATGGTTGATGATTAAAGTATACGCCCGATGTGGATGGCCGGATCCCGGTCAGGATGGATGCCCGGGAGGGATTACAGGCCGGGGCCGGACAATAGGCCCGGGAAAAGACCACACTCTCCGAAGCAAGCTGGTCTAAACGGGGCGTTTTTGCATCCGGATGCCCGCTGAGAAAGCCTGTCCAGTCATTCAGGTCATCAATACAGATAAATAACACATTGGGGGGCGGTTTTTCTGCTGGCTGGCATCCGAACAATAAAATACCGCAAAGGAATACAAGTGGTTTAATGTGTTTCATATGGACAAAGGCAGTTCAATTGCTGCCAAATTAGTTTAACTCCGTGATTCGAATTTTCTGCACGCCATTGCTTTTGTGGCTCTTTGCCACTCAGTTGGCTGATTGTTAAGATATGGGGGCATACCCTCATCAATTCATAAACCTCCAAAATAAGGTTTTACGGCTCTTTCTTCCATCTTTAAATCAGTTCTTAATGCTCAATCATTGATTTATGCAGGATTCTTTACTTCCTGTTCCTTTTCCTTGATTTAGGGATAGATCTTCAGAAAAGAAAGGTCCGTTTATTTGTTCGATTCAAGTTCCAGTTTCCTCATGCAGGCTTCGATGAAATAATAATCGGCATAAATCAGGGGAACGTCCACTTCGGAATCAGCCGGTCTGCTGCCGACAGAATGCTTCAGGATAAAGTTGTTGTTCTCGCCGACACCGGCCTGGTATTTATCGGAGGAAAGGCTTATCAGGATCTTGTCTGCTGCCTGTTTGTAGGTTTCCCCTTCCTCACCCAGATGTGAACTTAATTCATAAAGGCCTGAGCAAAGGATTGCTGCAGCAGATGCATCTCTCGGTTCATCGGGGATATTTGGTGCGTTGAAATCCCAGTAGGGTACCATATCCCCAGGGAGGTTTTCATGATTGAGGATAAAATCTGCAATGCCCCTTGCCTGGTCCAGGAATTTTTGTTCTCCCGTTTCCCGATAGACCATGGTATATCCGTAAAATCCCCATGATTGACCTCTCGCCCAGGCAGATTCATCGGAATAGCCCTGATGCGTTTGCCTGTGAAGAACTTCACCGGAGATGGTGTCGTAATCCAACACATGCCAGGAACTGTGGTCCTCCCTGAAGTGGTTTTTCATCGTTGTTTCTGTGTGGGATAGTGCAATATTATACATACCGGAATCATTTGTTTCTTTGGCCACCCAGAATAAAAGTTCCAGATTCATCATGTTGTCAATGATAACAGGATACTGCCATTTATCCTCATTATGATCCCAGGATTTGATGCACCCGACATTTGGATTAAACCTTGTACACAGGGTTTTGGCACTCTGGATGATCACATCCCTGTACCCTTCTTCTTGAGTGAGCCGGTAGCCATTTCCAAAACTGCAATACATCATGAATCCAAGGTCATGGGTGCCGCCATTGAACTGCTCCGACTGAAGATTCATGGTAAATTTTCTGGCAGCCTCGAGAAATTTTTCGTCCCCGGTATATTCGTACAGGTACCAGAGGCATCCCGGGTAAAAACCGCTGGTCCAGTCACCGGATCTCACCTGCCGGAGCACACCGTTTTCAGCCGTTCGGGGATTTAGGTCTGTATCTCCAAGATTTTCAATGGATAAAGAAAGTTGTTGGGAGGCTACACCAAGGCTTTCCCTTGCCATTCTGGATGGATCCTTGGATGTCTGATGGCAGCCAATCAGTAATAGAATGATAAAGCCTGCAGCTAATTTTACCGGTGTATTCATGATTCTTATTTTATATGGAATTATTTCATTTTGCCAAGGAATTCATCCGGTTAAAACTAATAAAACCAAACCAATAAAAAACAAAATCACGTTATATTAAATGTGGGAATCCAGACTATTTCAAGCGTCTGTTCTCAAGAAAACCCGCAATCACCAGCACAGTTCCAGTACCTGTTGCGACACCCAGAATGAAACCCACCAGGAAGCCCCAGGGGCGAACAAGTGATGTCCAGTCCAATATGTATGAAAGGGCGATTCCTGCACCTGCCAATGAAGCGAGTGCTGATCCCAGTGAGATTTTTTGTTTTGTATTCATACTTTTTAATTTCCAATTGATTACAGGTCTGGCATGGATTCTTCATATAATGCCGGCTTTAAGGTAAATGTAATAAATATGCATAATTCTTATCTGGAAAAGTTCTGAATTTGACTTCTTACAAGCTTTTATTTAACCGCCAAATGAAAAGGCTGGTAACACTTCATCTGGCATATGAGGCTTAAATCATAAGATATTTTTTATAAAACACATTTCCACTTAACCGCCAAAAGAATGTTGTAACACACTGTTAATCAGATAATTAGGTTGGTGATTATAATTATTTTTTGTTCTTTTGTCTTTGATCTGTCAAATTTAGGGCGTCAATATGGCTGGATTAAGACTATTATTTATTCTAATTATTTCATTGTTCTCTACCAGTTCTTTATTCGGTGCAGACTGTAAACTGGTAGTCAATGCTGATGGCAGGTTTATCATTAACAAAGAAGATGGTTCACCTTTCTTCCTGACCTTTGACACAGGCTGGGGCATCTTTGAATTTATTTCCAAAGAGGATGCGGAAATATATCTAAGGGACAGGAAGGAGAAAGGATTTAATGGCTTTTTTGGCTGCCTGGTTTTTCCTTTTGGAAATGAGCCCAATTATTATGGTCATGTCCCATGGCATAATTCCGATCCGACCAAACCCAATGAGGATTTTTTTAAAAACGCCGATGATATCATAAATAAGGCCATTGAACTGGACCTGTTTATTGGGTTGTTACCATCCTGGGGAGATAAAGTAGCCTATTCTGAAGAACTAAACTTTGAAAATGCCTATCAGTACGGTTGGTTTCTGGGCGAGAGATACCGGGATCAAAATGCAAATATCATATGGGTTATCGGAGGTGACAGAAATCCCACGGATGAGAACCAGACCAATGTTTACAGAAAAATTGCCGAGGGAATCGCAGACGGGGTAAATGATATTCGAAACGAAGATGGCAAAGCCGATTACAGCACGACCATGATGACTTTTCATCCGCAACCCAAATCATGGGGTGGAGGATCGTCTTCAACCTTTTATCATTATGATGACTGGCTGGATTTCAATTTAATACAGACCAGTCATATCCGCAGGGATGATGAAAGATCCTATACTGACATCCAGGCAGATTACGCGCTTCGACCGGTTAAACCCTGCATGGAGGGAGAACCACCCTATGAGGATCATGCCGTCAACTGGAAAACTGAACAGGGATATTTTACCGATCATGATGTAAGAAAAGCAGCCTACTGGTCCGTATTCGCCGGAGCGGCAGGGCATGTTTACGGAAGTACCACAGTATGGCAATTTTCATCACCAGATTGGCAGATCAGAAGATATGCAGCTCCTACACGTGGCTGGTGGAACCAGGTCAAGGACGGATTACCAAAAGGAAAGGATTTGCCGGGTGCTTTTGACATGAAGCACCTGCAGGACCTGATGCTCTCACGGCCCTATTTTAGCAGGATCCCTGATCTTAGCCTGATCGATGAATCCGGACCGGGGAAAGACCATGTCCAGTCAACAATGGACCGGGATGGGAACTATGCATTCATCTATTTTCCCATGGGTACGATCACCCGCCTGGTATATGTGAATAAGCTTTCCGGCGAAAATATCAATGCATGGTGGTATTGTCCCAGGGACGGTAAGGTATATGATCAGGAAGGGAAGGTCACCAATGCTCCCTTTTTGGTTTTTGAGAAAGAGATGAGAGAATTCAATCCACCCAATGAAACTGAAACGGAAGATTGGGTGCTCATATTGGATAATGCAGCACAAAATTTCGGAATCCCCGGAAAGACAGGAATGGATCAGTAGGATGTATTATACTGTTATACTATGAATATTAATAGATTCAGATATGTATTGTCAGTTGACCTGCTATTGATGAGTATAATGGTGATGGGGCAGACCATCAGCATGGAAAACCCATATACTCCGCAAAAGTTTTATCATTTCATTGTTGACAATTCAGCAGAAGTAGCCCATTCCTTTATCGGTGTGGCGGATCTCAATAATGACGATCAAACCGATATACTTGCATTTGAAGGCGGAATCAATGGCTATTTGAGCTGGTATGTTTATCCCGGTTTTCAGCAACATTTTATCTCACATGGTGATTTTCATGAAGAAAGACCCATTGCAGCAGACATAGATAATGATGGGGATATGGACGTTTTTGTCTATAAAGAAGGTGCCTGCTGGTATGAAAATCCCCTGCCTGAGGGCGATGTATTTTCATTGTGGCCGGAGCATTTTTGTGGTGAAGCCGAACTCAGGGTAAAAGATTACGGATCGGGTGATTTTGACCGGGATGAAAGGCTGGACCTGGTTTTTATAGGATATAATAATACCTTCATTTTTTTCCAGGATGGACATGATGCCTGGACAAAGCATTCATTTTCCTACGAGAACGGACACGAGGGAGGAGCCGTGGGTGACCTGGATCATGACGGTGATCCTGATATAGTGCATAACGGCCGCTGGTTCGAGACTCCGGATAATGCCAGGACGGGCAATTACACGGAGCATAATATTGATGCCAAGTGGTATAATGACCAGTTGACCTGGCGGAAATTTTCCACCATGGTGCAGTTGGCGGATATAGATGGTAATAACCGGCTGGATGTGGTGATTTCCCATTCGGAGAGTCCCGGTTATCCAATTTCCTGGTATAGTGCTGAAGATCCTGAGGGCATCTGGGTAGAGCATATCATCGATGCCGATTTCGGATGGTGCCAGACCCTTAAGGCTGGTGATATGGACGGGGATGGGGACGTGGATCTGTTGGCTGGCAGGTTTCAGCGTTCTCCCATTGAAAAAGGAAAGCCCAATTCCCTTCCCTCCGATCCACCCTTTGATATACGGATTTATTACAATCCCGGTGAAACGGGTAAGGAATGGTCAAAACAGGTCATAGCCAATACAGGTATTTACAATGGACAACTGGCTGATGTTGGAAATGACGGGGACCTGGACATAATCGGGATCCGCGGTTACTGGACCGGTCCCATAGAGATCTGGGAAAACAGGACCCATGAAGACAAGCTGAGTTTAAAGGACTGGCAGTATATAGAGGTTGATGACAGCCGGGACAGGTATACTATCCCCGGGGGAAGGCCCAACTGGAAATATTTTGGCCTTGCCATGGGAGATCTGGATCATGATGGATTCGCCGATATTGTTTCCGGTGAATGGTTTTATAAAAATCCGGGCGGGAATATGTCGGGTGACTGGAAGAGAATCAATTTCCCGATTGAAGTTGATGCGAGCCTGGTGGTCGATGTTGACGGGGATGAATTTGGGGACGTGATCGGGCAAAGACTGCCGGAAATATACTGGCTTGAGGCGGTGAATAAAAAATGTACCAGGTGGCAGGCCACCAAAATAGGCAATCTTGAATCAGGAAGCCATGGGAATTCGGAGTTGTATTCGGTGGGAACATTGATACCAAAGGGCCATCCGGACATAGGCGTACTCCCTGTCAGAAAACCGGAGATTTTAATTGGTGCCGGAAGCCGTTCAAAAGTTGCCATTATCCAGATACCGGACGATCCTGAACAGGAAGAATGGATCAATCAGATCATTATCGATCAGAAAGGAGGGTATGCAATCGGTGACATTGATCGTGACGGATTCGATGATATAGCAGGCAGCTACGGGGTGGAAAGCCAGCTGGAACCAGTCCCCGGGACAAACAGTTTGGTCTGGGAGAACAGCCGTATTGCCTGGTGGATGAATCCCGGTACTTCCGGAGATGAATGGGTCAGGTTTACAGTGGGTGTTGGAACCGGACCGGATCGCTATGGGGTGGCGGATCTGAATGGTGACAACCGGTTGGATATCATTATCAGCGAGGAACGCTATTGGGGCATGGAGCCCAATGCCACCCTGTCATGGTATGAACAGCCTGCGGACCCGGCTTATGAACACTGGAAACGGCATAGGATCGTTACCCAATATTCCATGAACAGTATGGATATTGCCGATATGGATCAGGACGGCGATATGGATATCATCGTGTGTGAGCATAGTAATCCACCGAAGGATACACCACCTCCTGCCGAAGAGCGACTGCAGATTTGGGAAAATGACGGAACCGGCAAATTTTCAGAGCAGCTTGTTGATACCGGGAAGGAAAGCCATCTGGGGGCGCGTGTATTTGATCTGGATGGTGATGGTGATCTGGACATCATCAGTATTGGCTGGAGAGAATATCAATACCTGCATGTCTGGCGGAATGATGCCATTAATATTTGGAAATACTAAAATGTTCAAAACAGCTTTAAAACTAGTGATAGCGCTCTGTTGCCTGTCAATCTGCAGCACTTATGCGCAACAGCCAGAGAAGGCGTCCGTCTCATTACTCACACCCTTCAGAATATTATTGCCGGCACCGGATGTCAGCATCGAGTATATTGATTTGGACAGAGATGGAGATCCCGATGTCTTGCGCTCCTCAACCTTGCATGGCATTCCTGTACAATGGATTGATGATGACGACGATATGCAGGAAGGTGACCTGGAGGGTGATATGGACAGTGATTGCCTGATGATTGACCGCAATAAAGATGGACAGTATGGAAGCGGACATGACCTGATCATTGACTGGAACGATGAAAACGGGGACGGGAAACCCGATATGCAGGTTGTGGCGGATAATTCGGGACTGGATGACAGGGGGAGGTTCAGGGCACATTATATGTGGATCATTGACAAAGACCATGATCAGGTTTTTAATTATATCGACTGGAGTACCCTGAAGGTCGAAGGCTGGAATCATGCAGGACGGTGTCATTTTTTCGAAGACTATATCGGACAAAGTATCATGTTAAAGTCGCATACATCCAGCTTTAATCTAAAAGATGTGCGCTACAGCTGGGAAAATCCCTTCCTTTTTTATGATCATGACAATGATGGTCTGACGGAGATGGCCATCCGGCTGACAGACCAGCCGGAAATAGATCACAAGGCCAAGCCTTTACCGGCCGAGGGCAATGTTTCTGATGAGATGAGAAGCTTTCATTTCGACGGCATGATTAACAATGCCTATCTAACATTCGATCTGGATAATGATAATGGTCCCTCGAATGAATTTGATTATGATATGAGCCTGAAATTTTCAGGCGAAGGATTCGATTACAATGGCCAGGTGCACAAATTTGAGAATATCAAAGGATTGCCCGAAAGCAGGGCATATTTTCATGATTCCAGATGGAGAAATTTATCAGAACTCGTTTACACCGACCATGATGCTGCTTATGATCTGGTATTTCAAAAAGGCCAATGGGATGAGTGCTGGTTGACCTTCGATGAGGATGATGATTGTGAGCGATGGGAAAGAGTGGAATTTTACGATCCCAGAGATCCCTTTAAGTCAGGTGTGTACAATGGTGGATTGGATAATAATCCCCAGGCAGATGTTGCGGGTGACAGGGGGGAATGGGACCTTGATTTTTCAGGAAAGGGGCAGCTCTATATTGGGCCGTTCGATGGCAGGATCCATCTTTATGGAGCCGAATGGGGATGCTGGCGCATAGATCAGAATGCAACCTGGTTCCAGGGATGGCAGGGCTGGAGAGGTCCAAATATTCAACCCGAGGATCACATTACAGAAGAACCTGAAATTTTTCCGACCGTAAAGTATACAGATAAAAACAATAATGGATTCTTTGACCATGTTGAATATGATCTGAATGGTGATAAAGAATTTGAAAGAGTGGTGGACTTAATAAGTATTGAAATTCCCGATACAGCTTCGCTGATTTTTACAGCTGAACTGGCATATGAGGATCTACGAGATCTGCATACCAGCATTGCCAATCAACAATGGGAGAACGCCTTGCAGGCTGTTAAGCTGGCAGAGAAAAACAGGCTGAATACGGGGTGGTATTCAAATCTGATGAATCCCAGATCCCTGCGGGAAAAATACCATTACGGGTACTGGCTGAATTTCTATCTTTACATGGATCTCAGGCATTTAGGAGAGATGCGGCAGGATAAGGAATTTATAGAGCTTTGTGATAAGGCATACTTTGGGAACAATTGGAGAATTTTATTATAGATCGTCTGTAAAACAGATTAAATCAGGAGCATCATTTGAAAATGAAAATAATTTATTCAGGGGCACTTTTTATTTTACTGTTTACAAACAGTGCATTCTCTCAAACCAGGCTGGATACACTGATGGATGCTGCCATTGCATTTGTAAAAATTCAACTGGAAAATACCATCGTGGAGATCGGGCATGATTCGACGATACATCCGTCAGAGACCATTGATTCAACCCATAAATGGCTGGCTGAAGGCTATAAGTCCTGGAACAGCTGGTGGACCTCCGGTTACTTCGCAGCCTGTTACTGGTATATGTATCAATTAACCGGTGAGGAGAAATGGAAAACCTATGCTGAAAAATGGACGGCAGAGCTGGAACCTATGAAGTTTGTAGAAGATTTCTCCAACATTGCAGACATCATTTATTTCAGTTATGGCAACGGTTACAAAAACACATACAAGGAGCAATATGCCACCATACTGAACGAAGCAGCAAGTACCTATATAAAGCTTTATGATCCCGATGTCCAGGCCATTAAATGCTGGGGAGGAACCTGGAGCGGGACCCGTTTTGCCGTAGTCACAGATGTGTTGATCGACAATGAATTCCTTTTTTTAAACTATCAGCTGACCCGAAATCAGGACTATTATGATGTCGTCACCGACCATATCAATAAAACGATAGATTATAATATCCGCGAAGACGGAAGCTGCTGGCAGTTTGTGGATTATGATGTTTTCGGTGATCCCATAGGATACAATAATACGCATGCCTACCAGGGTGCGCCAACAGGGACACGGTGGACCCGGGCACATGCCTGGGCGATCAACGGCCTGACCCAGGCATACAGGTATACCAGGAGGCAGAGGTAACTGGACGCAGCCAGGCAGATCGCTGATTATTTCATTGATCATCTGCCCTCGGATTTTGTCCCTCCCAGTGATTTCGATGTTCCGCTCGACGCCGAAAACGGAAGGGATGCAGCGGCAGCAGCCATCGCCTGCAGCGGGCTTTTTGAACTCAGCCAATATACCGAAGGCGATACATACAGGCAATATGCCGACAGCATCATGCTTTCCCTGTGCAGCCCTGATTATTTGGCGGTAAACAGTGATTTCTCTTCCATCCTGAAGCGCGGACAGGTAAGGTATACCGAGCCGGAAAAGGGACTGATCTATGCCGATGCATTTTTGCTGGAGGCTATTTTGAAGTATAAGGGTCTGTATAAGTATTTCATGGAGGGTGAAGGACCGATCAACCTGAAACCCGTTGCGAAAGCCGGCAAGGACCAGACCATTACCGATATTGATCAGGACGGAAAAGAAATGATCATCCTGGATGGATCCGCCTCACATGATCCGGATGACTCCATTGCATTGTATGAATGGATGGAGGACAGTGTGCTTCTGGGGACCGGCGTGATCTTAACCGATACCCTGCCTGTTGGCATGCATCATATTGTACTGATGGTGACGGATAAATATGGCAAGACCGGGGCTGATACAGTGCTGATAAACATACTGGCAGATCCGACTGGAGATCAAAATACCTTGGACAGGTTAAGAAATGTTGAGGTCTTCCCAAATCCTGTTGTTGATGGCAGGCTTACACTTAGATTTCATGGTTTTGATGCGGTGGAAAAGCTATGTATCGAACTATTTGATTTGACTGGTAAATTGAGGTATCATTCCATCATTCCAATCCAATCAAATACTACATGGGTCTTTCATCTGCAGGATCACTATCACGGAATCTATGTTCTGCGGATTACAAACACGAAATACGTCATGAATCAAAAGATAATATTTAAGTAGTTAAAGAAAGTTAATATGCAATGCAGCAGTCAACCGTAACAAAGATTCAGGAAAAATCATTATCAGGTATTTTATATTTTTAGTAACTTACTGTTTTGTGAAAGCAAGACATAAACAATATTATCCAAAGTTTATGCTTCTACTAATACTTTTAGTAGTTTGGATTAGTCCGGTTATCCCTCAATACCAGGACCTTAAATTTCAACGATATACTGTTTTAGACGGTCTGTCGTCAGGCTATATTCATTGCATTTTTCAGGACCAGAAAGGCTTTATGTGGTTCGGAACCGAGAAAGGACTAAACCGGTTTGATGGTTATACAATAAAGACATATCAAGCAGATCAGAACGACCCAACCTGTTTGTACAATAATGCAGTACGGGTGTTATTCGAGGACAAAAAAGGAAGATTGTGGATAGGTTGTAGCTCACAGGAGGGTGGTTTACATATTTATAACAGAGCCAAAGATAATTTTATACGTGTTCTGCCGGATCCTGACATACCTGCTGATCCGGGTGAAGATAATATCAGGGTTATAGTACAGGATCCATCAGGTATTCTCTGGTTGGGTACAAACAATGGT
>LJUP01000064.1 GCA_001303955.1 Bacteroides sp. SM23_62
AAGGGGAAGGGGTTTTCGGGATTTAAACAGATGGGGATCTCAGAAATAGCAGGTAGGAAGGAGGGGGACTTAATAATAACTGAAGGACATTGTTACCTCGAATACCGCTACCAATTATTATTCAGATTCATTTTAATAATATAGATGCAGCTCCAAACCCTAATACAGATAGATTTGTAAACCTTAAAACTTGAAAGAATGAAAATACTTAAGTCCTACGGTCTAATCTTTATAATGATACATTGTTGTGTTAGCGCTGGCTATTCACAAAATACTTTATTCATAGATATAAAAGGTGTGATGCGCTGGAAAGAGACCAGGGAAGATGTTCGTCTGTTCGGCGTTAATTATACCCTCCCCTTTGCTCATTCCTTTCGGATGCATGATAGGTTAGGGGTGGATCATAAACAGGCCATTGAGGATGATGTTTATCACATGGCTCGGCTGGGTTTTGATGCCTTCAGGGTACATGTTTTTGATTGCGAGGTTTCTGATACGCTCGGAAACCTTATGGAAAATGAACATCTGGACCTGCTGGATTATCTCATATTTGAATTGAAAAAGAGGAAGATAAAATGTCTGTTGACACCCATAGCTTACTGGGGTAACGGATACCCGGAACCAAATGAGAAAACACCAGGGTTTTTAACCAAATACGGGAAGGCAAATTGCCTGGTCGATGTGGATGCCATAAAAGCTCAGGAGAATTATCTATTCCAATTTATGAACCATTTAAATCCGTATACAGGAAAAACCTATAAAGACGATCCAGATATCATCGGTTTTGAGATCAACAATGAACCCCATAATCCAGAAGGCATTAATGCCACCAGGAATGTTGTCAATACTTTGGCAAAAGCTATTCGAAAATCGGGCTGTAAAAAACCGCTTTTTTACAATATGAGCATTGGAAGCCCGCACTTTGCTGAAGCATTTCTCAGCGCTGAAATTCAGGGAGGAACCTTTCATTGGTACCCGACCAGGCTGGTACATGGGCGTGAATTAGGCGGAAATTATTTACCGCATGTGGATAAGTACAACTTGCCTTTTTCCAATGAGATGGAGAAAAAGGGAATGGCAAAACTTATTTATGAATTTGACACTCCGGATATCGGCCGTTCCTATATGTATCCGGCCATGGCCAGGAGTTTCCGGGAAGCCGGATTCCAGTGGGTTACGCAATTTGCTTACGATCCCATGCACATGGCCTTTGCCAATACGGAATACCAGACACATTTTTTGAATCTTGCGTATACCCCCCGAAAGGCGATCAGTATGAAAATTGCTTCCGAGGTGTTTCATAAAATTCCGCTTAAAAAGAGTTTCGGTAGGTATCCCGAGAATATAAAGTTTGAGAATGCCCTTGTGGATTTTGAAAAGGATCTGTCAGTCTATAATTCAGAAGAAAAATTTTTTTACTCCAATCACAACTCAATTCAACCGGTTAAACCGGAAAAGCTGAACCAGATTGCAGGTTATGGGAATTCAACGATCATCCAATATGAAGGTTCTGGTGCCTATTTCCTGGATAAGATACAGGAAGGAATTTGGAGGCTTGAAATAATGCCGGATGCTCTGTGGGTACGGGATCCTTTCGAAAAAGCCAGCTTGAAGAAGAAGGTTGCAGTGGTAAAATGGAATCAGTGGTCAATGAAAATCAATTTGCCTGATTTGGGAGACAGTTTTGATATTCTACCTCTGAATCAGGGAAATAACTACTCCACTGAAGCAAAATGGGGTGAGTTGATGATCAAACCGGGGACATACCTGCTGCAAAGAAAGAACATAAATTTTCAGGTACAGCCAAATCTGAAGATACAAAATCTGCACCTCGATGAATTTGTTGCACCACAGGGTAATGCTGATAAAGTCTACCTGGTACATAATGCGCATAAGGAAATCATTGTCGGGAAAGATTTGACACTGCTTGCAAAAGTTGTCGGACCATCGAAGATTGACAGGGTTGAATTAGTCATTCCAACGGGATGGAATAAAACAGAAAAATATGAAATGCAATTGGGTTCAGCATATACCTATAGTGTCTGCATTCCGGGTAATAGAATTACGGGAGATTCTTTTAACTACTACATGCTGGTTACTACCCAAAACAGGAATACTACTTTTCCTTCGGAAGTTCAGGGATCTCCAGAAGATTGGGACTTTGTTTCAAAAGATATTTATGCATCAAGCATTGTTTTCGAGGAATCACCCATTTTATTATTCGATGCTTCAAGCCAGCATAACAATATTGTTTGGCCAGATCAGTGGGGCGGTAATAAATTTGAAGTAAAACTCCTTCCCGGTAAGTTTTCATCGGATAAATTGCTAAGTGTATCAGCTGATGGAATCGATCAAAAACCACATGACCTGACATTTAAAGTATTCATTGGGGATATTGTTAAAGAACGCCATAGTTCACTGAGGAAAATGGATAAGATAGTGATCCGCGCTGCTTCGGGTGAAAAGGAAACACAGATATGGCAGTTAGCGCTGCTGCTGAAGAACGGTTCAGCGTTTGGGAAAACAATCGAAACCAACCGCGATTTAGAAGATTTCGAGATC
Source organism: Bacteroides sp. SM23_62 (assembly GCA_001303955.1). Classification (GTDB taxonomy): domain Bacteria; phylum Bacteroidota; class Bacteroidia; order Bacteroidales; family SM23-62; genus SM23-62. Next base: position 2,563 of record LJUP01000064.1, read on the forward strand.
CATTTTGATGCATTATTAAAGGTGCCTCATGTGTTGCTGCCTCGCCCTTACCCGGAGTTTCAGTATTATTGGTTTGAGTCACCTGACTCGAAGTTTTCAGCGGAAGATGTTGATGCCATACAAATCTCTGTGGGTCCCGGAATTCCGGAAAAGGATTATTCACAAAAACAACACATAATCATCGATAAAATCTGGTTTAACTGAGCGTGAAGTTAATCCTTATTGTACCAATATTTCGTCCACAAATATCCAGCTGGGCAGGCCTGCTCCGTGATGCCATAATGGCGCTTTATCCATATTATTGGCAACTACCTTTACAAACTTTGCCTTTACAAGAGGAAAATTATATCTAAAGCTCTGAATATCAGTAATTTTACTTTGTTTTGTCAATGGTCTTTTATTGTTCACCTTTCCAAGATATACGAAATTTTCACCATCTTCAGAATAATAATATTTTACATCAGTTGGGAAAAACACGATATGATTGACTATTTGCAGGAAGTCCCCTGAGATCTGGCTGATCTCAGTATTATTTTCCAGATCAATGATGGCTTCCAGGTCGTTGCCCTCAAAACCCAGCCAGTTTGCATTGAAGTTAGTGCCTCCAAAGGCTCCATCGGTAATCGCCTGAGGATCTTCACCGGCATATTTTTTCGGTTTTTGCAGCAATATGACCTTTTTCCCAATAGCAATATTTTCTTCCAGTGCACGTGAGAGGGTATATTTATAAAAATCCAGATACTCGTCGACTGAAAATCTCATTTCATTCATCAATGTGATGTCAGCATCCCGGCAGGTCTTCTCGAATCTCGTGAGTCTTTGATGAATCTCATCGGGAGTGGTCTTCTTTCCATTTTCATCTGTATGAAACAGCATGTAAGCATCAGGATCATTTAACCTTGCCGCTTCCAGGATGGTAAAATCTATGCTCAATCTTGCCCGCTGAACCCTCTCCAGTACCCGCGCTTTCCCCTCAACAGCTTTTTCTGCTTCCTGGTACCATTGGTCGTATTGTTTCAGCATTTCCGGCCTCAGAAATGACTTGAAACCCTGGGCGGGATCACCGTACAAGAAGAGGAAAAAGTCATGGTCCTGCTGAATCTCATCATGAATGGCGGTGATATACTTTTGAACATAGGGTGCCGCTTCCTGATAATATCCATTCAAAAAATCCGTGATTATTGAATCCTGGTCTAGGTCCGGGTCCCAGAGCAATTGAGCGGTAAGGTATGAACGAAACTCGAACAATTCGCTCGGATGATGACTGTGCTGCTCGAAGATCCATTTGGCATTATTGTCCCTGAAAAGCTGGATGTTGGGCTGGAGTGTATGGATATTTGGAAAAGGTGCCAGGAAATTAGTGAATTGCGTGGTATAATCCCAGATGCGAATGTTATCCGTCAATTTTCCCCAGGCAATCAGATCATCAGCAAAATCGTGGCAGTTTTCTTCAATGGGAGCACTGCGGTCACATTCTATGGAGCACAATGTGATGAGCACATTTTCCCTTGGTTTGATTAATTTTGGTGCTTTTCTGGTATACTGGTAGGCTAAGGTGGAAATGGTCATGTCCGGGAATTCACCTGCGATTTTATTAACAAAATCGATCACGCTGCCAGCAGGTGATTCTTCCCTGTCATTGATGGCTATACATGCCTCGCATTGACAATATTGTGTATTATCGTTCGTACTGACAGAAATGACCTTAACGTCAGGGTACTGGTCCAATAGGGAGGCCACTGCATTTTTCACTATATCCAGCACATCTGCATTGCTCAGGCATAACTGAGTGGGGATTCTCCTTCCATCCCGCAAAGCGTAATATTCCGGATGTGCCTGAAAGTATTTGTCACTGGGAACAAACCTGTTGAAAGTATGAACACCATATCCTGGTACATACCCGGGAAAAGCTTCATGGGTAACCTTCCTTTTGTCAGCGAATCCTTTGTTCTCATAATATAACCGGGAATGAACAGTTCGTGTGGAAACCGGTGGGGTATATTGATAATCAATGTCATTGGGGATTCTAACATGATTTGTTTCAGGGATTATTTCCACATCCGGTGCATAAAACCTGCATCCAAGGTATTTCTCCAGGAATGAATAGACAGCATATAGTGTGGATTTGGAATCACCTCCTAAAATGTACAAATCACTTTCTTTCACTTCAATAGAAATTTCATCAGCCCTGGCATTCAATAATTCCCCTTTGATGGTGTTTCCGATGAAGATCCTTTGATTTGATGAGATCTTATCTTCATCTGTTATGGCTAAGCTTACCCCTGAGATCTTCTTCAGATACTTTTGCAACTCATGGGATGCTATCCCTTCAACACTGTCAGGATTATGCGGTATGACTATCTCATAGTCTGAGGAGCCGTTCTGAATAAGTGTGAGATCGGTTGTTTTACAGGCAAATAGGCTGAAAAGGATCACTACTGAAACAAGTAAATAGTTCTTCATAATTCCTGGATTGATCGTTAATTAATGAATATAGTGATTTTCATTCAATACGCAGTAATCCTTGATGTCATGAATTTATAAGAGGTCAGGTGGGGTTTATTCATGTCTACTCAGGGTAGATCAGGTATTTGCGGCGGATTTTTTAAAGGATGCAAGATCGTCTGCCCATGAAGTACGGATTTCTTCTTCAGATAATCCTTCGATGATCTGATGCCTGAGACGGGCCGTACCTGCCAGTTTATCGAAAAAGGGGGTGAAGAAATTATCCTTATCCGGGAAGTTATTATAGGCATAGATCAGCCATGAAAGATTGAGTCCGGGCTGGCGGTCGACAATTTTACTAAGGTACCTGAGGTCCTTGCCACGGCATAGCTTTCCTATTAGCTTGGGATGGCTGTCCGCCCCGGGTATACTTTCGGGTGTAAAAGAATAATCCCCAGCCTGGAGTTCCGGATGCCCGAAAACCTCGAAAGGTGAGTTGGTTCCCCGTCCCTCACTGATCACAGTTCCCTCGAAAAAGCAAACGCAAGGATACAGGAATATGGAATTCATGGTAGGCAAATTTGGAGAAGGAGGGACAGGTAGAATATACCGGCTTCGATGGGAATAATGCTCGCAGGGAATGACCGTCAGGTAACAGGCGAGTCCTCGGCCAAGCCAGCCTTCTCTGTTGATCATACGGGCGTACTCCCCGATTGTCATGCCATAAACCACGGGTACCTCGTGCAAACCTACGAATGAACTGAAACCGTGTTCCGGACCGAAAAGCTTACGAATGCTGACCATCTGCCTACCCAGGGCCGCAAGGCTGTCGACCAGGTGTGTCTTTCCTATCAGTGAGGTCTGGTTGGCCACGATTCCAAGCTTTTTTCCTTTAAGCCTGGGAAAATACATTCCGGAACGTTCCGCCCCAGGGCGGACATCGTCCTGTATGGAATGAGCCTGGTGAAGCATAAAATTCAAAGTTGTACTGATCTCGCAGGTTTCCTCCCTGCAATGTTAACATTTTCTGATTAACCGGGTTTTCAATTCTCATTATTTGTTTTCCTTTTTGACCCGTATCAACGGATCTGAAACATTACTGGCAGAATACTACTATTCCAGTTTGATATGAGCTTTTTCATTTGCTCGTCCTGTTTCTTTGCTTAATTTTGCTCTTCGAAGAATCAGTCAATAAATGATCAGGCAATGAAACCAACCCTATTGATACTCGCGGCAGGAATAGGTTCCCGTTATGGAGGCCTCAAGCAGATAGACCAGGTAGGGCCTTCAGGAGAGGCCATCATTGATTATTCAATTTATGATGCCATCCGGGCCGGATTTGAAAAGGTCTCATTTATCATCCGGAAAAACATTGAAACGGAATTCAGGGAAGTCTTTGAAAACAGGTTAAAAGGGAAGATCGAAACCGAATATATCTTTCAGGAACTGGAGATGGTCCCTGAAGGCACAAGCTTTTCATCCGAGCGGATTAAACCATGGGGGACAGCCCATGCCGTCTGGGTGGCAAAGAATTATATCAGGGAACCTTTTGTCGTGATCAACGCAGATGATTTTTACGGTGCCGGGAGTTTCCAGACCATAGCGGATTACCTGGGGAAGGAAAATATCGTTCACAGTTCAAATTACTGCATGGTTGGCTACCAGGTACGGCACACGCTTTCAGCATTTGGCGCTGTGACCAGAGGGGTGTGTGAAGCCAATGATGAGGATTTTATGAAAGCTGTGGTTGAACGGACCAAGATTGTCAAAGACGGGGAGCAGATCTACTTCATTGATGATGAAGGAGGAAAGGTTTTCCTCTCTGGTGATGAACCTGTATCCATGAATTTCTGGGGATTCACACCCACCATTTTCGACCATTTTGAGCAGGCATTCATGGAATTTATCAGGGAGAATGCCGGAAAAACGAAAAAAGAGTTGTATATACCCACCGTTGTGAATGACCTGGTTGCACGGGGCATGGCCAGTGTCAAGATCCTTCCTTCCGGGGATCAATGGTTTGGGGTAACCTACAGGGAAGATAAGCAGGTGGCCGTTGAACACATACGCAGGCTGGTGAAGCAGGGTGTATACCCCGGTAAACTATGGCAATGATTATATGAACGATCTTTTAAAAATTGCAGGCAATTTTGATCTGACAGGCGTAGCATATGCATGCGAACCATATGGTTCAGGTCATATCCATGATACCTATTTGCTGGAGACAAAAGATTTAGAGGTCCACCGATACATCCTGCAGCGGATGAATACTTATGTCTTTAAGAAACCGGAGGCAGTACAGGAGAATATCTGGCGCATCCTCAGTTTTCTGAAAAAGCAGGAAGGAATTGAGGATCCTGTTGGAATCAAAGATCTTGGCCTGATCGAGACAAAAGAAGGAGAACTTGCCTATAAAGACGCGAATGGATCTCACTGGAGGTGTTTTGATTATATTGAGGACACCTTTGTGCTCGAAAATGTTCAAAATCCCTCCCAGGCCTTTGAAGGAGCAAGACTTTTTGGTGATTTCCTGGCCAGGCTCAGGGATTATGATCCCCGCAGGCTGCACGTTACCATTCCTAACTTCATGGATGCAGAATGGCGGCAGAAACAACTTGCCTATGCCGAATTCACCAATCCTGGCGACAGGCTGAAACTGGCCCAGCCAGAACTGAAAAGGATAAGGCAGTTACAAAGTATTTCGGAACAGTTTATCCGGTTGGAGCAGGCATTGCCCGACAGGGTCGTGCACAACGATACGAAGATCAACAATATCCTTTTCTCCCAGAATACAGGAAAGGGGATCACGGTAATTGACCTGGATACGGTGATGACTGGGACCCTGCTGACGGATTTCGGGGACATGGTAAGAACCTTTACGGTGCAGGGATCAGAAGATTCAACCGACGAGGCAGCATATACCTGCCAGACTGCATTGTTCGAGGGATTGGTTTCGGGATATGCAGAAGTGCTGTCTCCGGTAATTTCAGAGGTGGAACGGTCCAATTTGTTGCTGGGCGGGAAAATAGTGATCTATATGCAGGCGATCCGGTTTTTAACCGATTACATAAATAATGATGTCTATTACAAGGTTACATTCCCGGAACAGAACCTTTTGCGGACAAGAAACCAGTTGAACTTACTCGATTCAGTTCTGGAGCAGGAATCCGATCTGCTGAGAATCATCGGGACATACTTCCGGGATCCTAAACAATAGGATAACCATTGGGTTGATGATTATGCCTGTCACTGCTTGTAATCTGTCACGGTAATGCTTATTTTTATCAAAATCGCTGAATTATGGGCTTATTCAAACGCAAAAAGGGCAAAAGCAAGATACAGTTTGCAGACCTTGAAGGCCAGCCGCTGAAAGCAGGTGATCATGTCATGTCCCACCGCTACGATATGGGTGAATGCAGGATTGTGGAGACGGATGCCGGAATGGCTTATGAATCCCTTGCCACCGGCCAGCAGGTCAGCTATGTGAAAATGATCGATGCAGCAACGGGTTATCAAAAGGTAAAAAGGCTGGAATCCTGATGACCCGCTTTTCCTTCCTTCCCATTTCGGTCCATCTGGGATGGCTGTTTTTTCTATGCCCTACCCATAGTGATTTAATGGCACAGAAGGCCGTTCAAATACAAGCCTTTGATACCCCTCCCCAGATTGACGGCTTGCTCAATGAGGAAATCTGGAGAACGGCCAGACCGGTTACCGATTTTATACAACGGGAACCAGATACCGGCCAGCCCTTTTCTGAAAAAACAGAGGTATATGTGGGTTATGACAAGGATTACCTGTACATCGGGTTCCGGTGTTTCGGTAATCCGGATATGATCACCGCCAAAGAGCTTGCCCGCGATGTCAGCCTGGCATACGATGACCGGGTGCAGGTGATCCTCGATACCTATCTTGACAAACGAAATGCTTACTGGTTCCAGATCGGTCCCCGCGGATCCATCGGGGATGCCATTGTCAGCGAGAACGGGGCGGCCTTCAACAAGGCCTGGGATGGATTATGGACCGGCAAGGCCAGGATCCATGACCGTGGCTGGGATGCAGAGATTGCCATTCCCTTTAAAACCCTTAGCTTTCGTAAGGGGCAGCATACCTGGGGCATCAAATTTATACGACGCTTAATGCGTAACGAAGAATCCGGTTACTGGCCGGAAGCAAACCTGGATTCCCATAGTTTCCAGGTTTCGGACGCTGGATTGCTGACAGGCATAGGGGAGATCAGCCAGGGACTGGGACTGGACCTGGTTCCGTACGGATTGACCGGGGCGGATTATAAACATGACAATGGAGAGACAAAACCGGTTCTGAACGCAGGATTCGATGCCTATTACAGGATCACGTCCAACCTGAAGGCGGCCCTGACAGTGAATACTGATTTTGCCCAGACAGAGGTGGATGACCAGCAGATCAACCTGACCCGGTTTGACCTATTCTATCCGGAAAAAAGGGATTTTTTCCTGGACGGGGAAAACTATTTTAATTTCGGGATAAACGGCGACCGGGAAAATCACTGGAATGACCGCATGATCCCCTTCTTTTCGCGGCGGATCGGACTGGATTCCGTGGGCAATCCCATCCCCCTCCTATATGGAGGCAAAGTAACAGGACAGGCCGGGAAATGGAATATCGGGGCCATGTACATGAAGGATGACCGCAATGGCTGGCAGCATTCGCATTTCGTGGTTTCCCGGCTTACGCGCAATTTCGGGGACCAGTCACAGGCAGGTTTTATCACCACCTATGGTAACGCCCTGTACGATACATCCAATTATGTGTTTGGCTTCGATGTGAAACTGGGGACCTCCAGGTTCATGGGCAGCAAGAATGTAGCCCTGATCCTGTATGGACTGAAATCCAATACCGGGATACATGATCCTGAATGGCGGGACCGGAAACGGGAACTGGCATTCGGTGCGGAATTCATATATCCCAATGATTTCTTATTTATCAGGCTGGGACATATGCAGATCCAGGAAAATTTCATAGCCGGTATCGGTTTTGTTCCCCGTCCGGGTGTCAGGAACACCTATGGGTGGGTCAGGGTAGGTCCCCGGCCGGAAAAGTGGGGGATCATGCAGGTACTGTCAGGTATCGGCGGGGAATATATCACAGACTTCGGCAATGTGCTCCTGACAGGAGATATATATGCACAACCCCTCGACGTTCGTTTTTATTCAGGTGACCGTATCGACTACAAAGTTGTCCCGACTTTCGAGAAGCTTGACGAAGACTTCAATATTTATGACAATTATCTTATCCCGAAAGGAGATCATCGTTTTCTCTGGCACGAAGTAACATTGACATCTGCCCAGCGGCGTTTGCTCTGGGGAAGCCTGGGTTACCGTTTTGGCGGGTTTTTTAACGGCACCCGCAACGAGCTTACCCTGAAAGGGGGATATAAGGTAATCGTGCCCCTATTCTTCGGTGGTGAGCTGATCAGGAGTGATGTAAAATTGCCGGATGGTGGCTTCATTGCTACCATTTACCGTTTGAACCTCAATGTGATGTTCAATCCGGATATAACCCTTTACAGTTTCATCCAGTATGACAGTGAATCCGGTAAAATGGGCTGGCAGTCCCGGTTTCAATGGATTCTCCAACCCGGGAAAGAGATCTTCCTGGTCTGGAACAGCATTGCCGGTGATCCCTATGACAGATTTCAGATCCAGGAAGGCAGTGTTCGCCTGAAGGTCAAGTACACAATCCGTTTTTAAATATGTATCTTCGCTTACTGGGAGATTATGGCAAAACAGCGGAAGGTAAACAGGGTGAGCCTGGAATGGTTCGAGGACCGGCTCTTCCACCTGGGTGAGGAGGAAGCGTACACCGGGCAGTATACCTATTACCATGACAATGGTGAGCGTGCCGAGCAGGCCCAGGTGAGAAACGGCCTCCTCCACGGGGATCTGTCTATCTGGAATGAAGACGGGGTCAAGATATGTGAGGCGGAATACCAGGATGGGGTCAAGCATGGGAAGGTTACCCTCTGGTATGACAGCGGGCAGAAAAAGTCTGAGTTTTGTCTTAATCAGGGGAAGCGGGAAGGGAAGTTCCTGATGTGGTATGAGAATGGCAAAAAAAAATTCGAGGCAAGATACAAAGATGATCTGCTGCATGGCAAACAGAAAAAATGGCATGAAAACGGGCAGCTGAACATCTCGGCAGATTATGAGAACAATCTTGAAGAAGGGGAGAAATCCATATGGGAAGCGGATGGCAGTCTGCTTTTCAAAGGGAGTTTCAGCAAAGGGGAATTGCTTTAATACAAATTTCATATGACTGGAAAGGAACTGATCCTCAAAACCTTCCTTCTGGAAGAAGTGGAACGTACACCCTGGGTACCATTTGTTGGTATTCACGGGGCCAAATTGATTGAAGTTCCCGGGGACAAATATTTGCAGTCTGCTGAACTGATCTCCAAAGGTGCTGCGAGGGCATTGCAGCTTTATAAGCCGGATGGTCTGCCGGTTACCTTTGATCTGCAGATCGAGGCTGAAGCCATGGGCTGCCAGCTTGCCTGGAGTACCGATAATCCCCCTGCCGTTGTATCCCATCCCTTGAGCGAAGGAAAATCACTCGCGGACCTGGCGATACCCGGAAAAAAAGACGGCAGGATAAAAATGGTACTCGAAGCCGCCAGGCTGATCCGGAAAAATCATCCCGACATTGCCCTGTATGGACTGGTGACAGGCCCCTTTACCCTGGCCCTTCACCTGATGGGAACCGATATATTTATCAAGATGTTCGAGGATCAGGCCTATGTGGCCGAAGTCCTCGATTTCACGAACCGGGTGGCCATGGCCATGTCCGGATATTACCTGGAGGCAGGCTGTGATGTCATCGCCGTGGTTGATCCCATGACCAGCCAGATCGGTCCGGACCAGTTCAGCCAGTTCATTGCATCACCTGTGACGGTTCTCTTCGAGCATATCAGGGCTAACGGCGGACTCGGCTCATTCTTTGTTTGCGGCTATGCCCAGCAGAACATCGAGGTCATGTGTGACTGCAAACCGGATAATGTTTCCATCGATGAGAACATACCCCTTGACTATGTCAGGGATATCTGCCTGGAAAGGAATATCAGCTTCGGCGGGAACCTTAAACTGACGGTGGTGCTTTTGATGGGAAAACCGGAGGACTGCCAGGAACATGCCCTTGAAACCATGGAAATGGGGAAACTCAAAGGATTTATCCTGGCTCCCGGATGCGACCTTCCCATGGCAACCCCGGAGGAAAACCTGGCAGCGATTACACAACTGGTACATGATCCCTACCAGCAGGATGTGGTAAGGGCCATGGAAAAGAAGGATCTGGACCTGGTCCTGCCGGATATGAAGGATTACGGTCAGGCAGATCGCGTGGTGGTGGATATCATTACCCTGGATTCGGAATCCTGCGCCCCCTGCCAGTACATGGTGGAAGCGGTTAAACGGGTAGTACCCGAGTTTGAAGGCATCGTGGTATGGAGAGAACATTCCATCAAGCAGCTTGATGCGGTCACTTTCATGAGTGCCCTGATGGTAAAAAACCTGCCTACCATATGTATTGATGGCAGGATCGTTTTTGTCTCCAAGATCCCTCCCCGGCATGAACTGATCGCGGCCATACAGGCCCGGATCAATGAAAAAATGCGCATGCGCCTGAAACTGCGCAAGGCAGAGGTACTGATCCTCGGCAAAAGCAAAGAGGAATGCCGGCAGCTGGAAGGGATTTTGAAACAGGCCATTAAGGAGCTTGGACCGGGTATAACCTACCGTTTTATCATGGATGAAAAAGAGATCCTTTCCTTTGGCGTCGTGCAGACACCAGCCTTCATCGTGCAGGAATTCAAGGTGAAATCCCAGGGTTCGGAACCTTCAGTTGAAGTTGTCAAGGAATGGATCAAGGAGTTGATCTAGTTGTTTTCCTGTACCGGTACAGGCAGGTCTCCATCTCACAGAGATCACAGGCATAAGCTGTTTTCCTGACATGTTTACCTATCCCAATGATCCCGCTGACCGATTTGATGGGATGCATCAGGGAACTTTCCGAGAGGGTGATCCCGCAGAAATTTGCGGGAAAGAGCGCAAACAATTTCTGCTGGTCTGTAACGGGCCAGCCGCAGTCACCGGGACTGTACCGGTTGGTGATATTAAATCCTGCTGACTTCATTTTGCCTGCCAGGTCCTCCTGCATTATGTCCAGGGCAGATACGACAATTTCCGACCCGATCAGGTCGATGATAAACCCTGCCATGGGGTCACCCCGGGTAAGTTCCTGCTGGCTCCATGTCGTGATTCCCTCTCCGGCGGTGATCATAAAAAAGGCAAGCTTTTCAGCAGACCTGACCTGGTGGGCTATGGACCTGGTAGGATGAAATTCCAGGCCATTTACCTGTATTTTCCGTTCATCCCGGATCTCGAATTCATCCATGATCAGGTAACCGCCCTGGATATCTGTATGTTCAGGGGCTTCCTCCAGGATCGAGCAGATCACCCCAGGTAAGGGTTCAGGCAGGTTCCCTTCGGGATATCCCAGGAGTGATTCGATCCACTCCATATTCATGGGTAGTTCCGGGAGGTAGAACTGATATTTTTCAGGAATATTAGGCAACAAGTGAGTTTAAATACTCAACCGCACCCTGGGGGTCGGGAGAATAGAAGTCTGCACCGATCTCTTTTCTGAAGTCGTCAGTAAGTGGTGCACCCCCCACGAGGATCACCTGGTTGGGGAGTTCGGCTTTGATCTTTCTCACCGTATCGGCCATGTTGTTCATGGTGGTGGTCAGCAAGGCTGAGAGTCCCACTACACAGTCCGGATTCGCCTTGATGGTTTCCATCAGTTTTTCTGTGGAGACATCCACGCCCAGGTCAATGATTTCCCATCCGGATCCTTCTATCATCATGCTGACCAGATTCTTTCCTATATCATGCAGGTCACCGGCAACCGTGCCGATCACAAATTTTCCTTTTCTTGTCACCTCGCCGGACTGGAAAAAGGGTTTCAGGTGTTCCATGGCTGCGTTCATGGCCTTGGCGGACATCAGCACCTGTGGTACGAAAACCTTGTTTTCGCGGAATTTAACGCCAACCTTTTCCATACCGGGGACAAGTCCTTTCTGGAGAATATCATTGGCACCAATGCCCTGGTCAAGGGCCATCTTCGCCAGTTCGTCGGCTCCGTCCTGTCCTTTCATATCAGGCGGATAAGGGGATGCCTGGTTGATCTTGCCAAATTCAATGCAATGTGAAAGCTGTTCTAGAAGTTCCATGTTTTTGTTATGTAATTTTTCCAATCCGAAAGATATAAAAAAAATGCCTCACCCACACTGCGGACACCCCGGAATGGTTTTTTGTTTATATTGTACCGGAAAATCCTGCCTGGCATGGAGCGTAAGCAACACATACCACTGGTACTGGTAACAGGTTTCCTCGGTTCGGGTAAAACGACCCTTGTCAAATACCTGCTGGGAAACGTGGATCCGGACCTGCGGATCGGTATAGTTCAAAATGAGTATGCCAGTGCCAATATTGATACCTCCGAGCTACACAGCGTAGACAGGAAATTCGATGTATTGGAGGTGAATCAGGGTTCGGTTTTCTGCGTCTGTATCCTGGGCTCCTTCATTGATTCCCTGGCTGAATTTACCGACCACTATTCACCTGACCTCATTATCATTGAGGCCTCCGGACTTTCAGATCCGATCGCTATTGCAGAAATCCTGCAGCACGGAAAACTGGTGGACCGGGTTTACCTTTCAGCCGTCTGGTGTATCGTTGACGGGCAAAATTACCATAAGGTGAGCAAAATGAATACCAGGGTGGAGCGGCAGGTGATGATCGCTGACAGGATCCTTCTGAACAAGTCAGACCTGATGGAAGACCATCGGGATGCACTTCTGCAGGCCTTGAAAACATTAAATCCCGAGGCTGAGATAATCATAACCACCTATTGCCAGGTACCTTTACAAGTATTACTGGAGCCGGTAAATGAACCGCTGGCATTGCTGAAAGATACCCAGCACCGGAAGTATGAACCCCGGGGAAGGGCCGAGATCAGCACGGTGGTGCTGCGGACTTCAAGGTGCATTGAGCCGACAGGGCTCGATGCATTTATCAGGGAAGTTGAGGGTAAACTGATCCGGCTGAAAGGATTTGTCCTGCTGGCCGGTCAGAAAGTAGTCAGTATCCAAAGCGAATTTGGCAGGACCCGGATGATCGAGGTGGATTATTATCATGGGAATACTGAACTGGTGGGCCTTGGATGGGACATATCTCCGGCAGATTTTGGCAGAAGATTCCACGATATCAGGAAATCCCGTGAACAGCATGTCCCTTAGATCCAGGCTCTTAAATATCCTTTTCTGGTCCGTTATCTCTGCAGCCTTTATCGGTCCGGGTACCGTCACCACCGCCGCCAAGGCCGGAGCTGATTTCGGGCTGTCATTATTATGGGCATTGACTTTTGCAACGATCGCCTGTGTGGTACTCCAGGAAGCCAGTGCCAGGCTGACCATTGCTTCGGGGATGAACCTGGGACAAGCCATCCGGCAGCAGGCTGTCAAAGGAAGCAGGGGATATTATATCCCTGTGCTGGTAGCCCTTTGTATCCTGACCGGTACCGCTGCTTACGAGGCAGGGAACCTGCTCGGGGCCATGGCCGGGACAAGTTTGCTCATCCATTTGCCACCATGGCTGGTGGTATTGGTAATTGGCATGATGGCCGCGGCCATCCTGCTTATTCCATCCATCAAGATCATCGCCAGGATCCTTGGCAGTCTGGTAGCGTTCATGGGGATCGCCTTCCTGGTCACGGCCATTGCCATTGGTCCAGCAGTACCGGATGTCCTCATGGGTCTCCTGCGGCCCACCATCCCCCTGAATCCGGGGGGAGCACTGCTGGTTGTGGGACTGATCGGAACGACTGTGGGGCCTTATAACCTTTTTCTGGGTTCTGGCATTTCCGCGGGACAGAGCATCAGAGAAATGCGTTCAGGGCTTGCGGTTGCCATTGTGCTGGGAGGAGTCATTTCCATGGCGGTGCTGGTTACCGGGACTGCCATGACCGGTGATTTTACCTTCCCCGGATTGGCAGGAACCCTGGATAAATACCTGGGCGGTGCAGGTACCATCATACTGGCACTCGGGCTCTTTGCCGCGGGATTCACCTCGGCAGTTACTGCTCCCCTGGCTTCATCCGTTACTGTCCGCAGCCTCTTTGGTAACCGGAATCCGCAACAATGGGAAACCCATTCCTGGCGTTTCCGGCTTGTCTGGGGGATCATCCTGGTGATAGGCCTGGCTTTCGGGATGGCCGGATTCAAACCTGTACCGGTCATTATCATTGCCCAGGCCCTCAATGGCGTGATACTGCCGGTAATTGCTGTCTTTCTCTTCCTCGTTGTTAACAATCCACAGATCATGAAAAATCGCCACAACAGGCTTCCGGCCAATATATTAATGGCCATCGTGGTTTTTATCAGCCTGTTGATCGGAATGGCAGGTCTGATAAGGGCTGTGGCTGTGGGAATGGACCATGAAATAGGGAACTGGGGAATGACCATCCTCGGTTTGGTTGCTGTGGCTGGTATGATCATGGGAATAGTAATTTACCGGATATCTTTGCTGCACAGATGAAGTACGAGATATACGTTGATACGGGGGGCACCTTTACAGATTGTCTGGGCAGGGACCCGGAGGGTAACTGGTCCAGGCGAAAGGTCCTCAGCAATGGCAGCCTGCGGGGTGTGGTGGAAAGCTGGATTGATCAGAAAACACTGATGATACGTGAAAACTGGGACCTTCAGCGGGATATCCTTAGGGGTTACCAGTTCCAGTTATTAAGACACAAACATGACATTACCTTTATCCAGTGTTTTGACCTGGAGCAGCACATACTCAGGCTGACAAAAGAATTGCCCAAATCCTTATGCAAGCAGAACATGAGCTTTGAGATCAGGTCAACAGAGGTAGCACCGGTCCTGGGTGCCAGGTTGATAACGAATACCCCCCTTGACCTTGATCTCCCGAGGCTTCATATGAAATTGGGATCCACATGGGGGACCAATGCGCTGCTGGAGAGGAAGGGTGCCGATATTGTGCTTTTTGTCACCAGGGGATTCAGGGATATCCTCGAAATCGGCAACCAGCAGCGCCCCGATATCTTTGCCCTCGAGGTGGTGAAACGTGAGATGCTTTACAGGCAGGTAATTGAGGTGGAGGAAAGGATTGATGTGACGGGGAATGTGATCATTCCGCTGAATGTGAAAGATTTTGAGAAGAAACTTTTGAAGGCCAGGCGAAAGGGATTTACCAGCGCTGCCATCTGCCTGCTGAATTCCTTCATGAATCCTGTGCATGAGATTGAATTGGCCGGCCTGCTGAGGAGGAGAGGGGTTTCTGATATTTCGGTCTCCACAGATCTTTCCCCGCTGATCAAATATGTAAACCGGACAGAGACCGCTGTTGTCAACGCCTACCTGAACCCGGTCATCAGGAATTATCTGGACAATGTGAAGGATTCCATCAGCAATGGCAGGGTACATGTGATGACCAGCTCGGGGGGACTCATACGCGAGGAGCATTTCAGTGCCAAGGACAGTCTTTTAAGCGGTCCGGCCGGCGGTGTGGTAGGCGCGGTCACCATCGGAAAGAGGAATGGGATGGACCATATCATCAGCTTTGACATGGGTGGTACCAGCACGGATGTATCCAGGTATGACGGGCAGTACGATTACCGGTATGACCTTGAAGTGGGAGGGGCCCATATTTTCAGTCCCGCCCTATCCATCGAAACCGTCGCAGCCGGAGGAGGATCCCTGTGTTATTATGATGGCTTCAAGCTTTCAGTGGGACCGGAAAGTGCCGGTGCCAATCCCGGACCGGCCTGTTATGGGGCTGGCGGTCCTGTTACCATTACCGATGTTAACCTGCTGCTCGGCAGGCTCGATCCGGCTGCATTCGGGATCCCGGTATTCATGAAGGAAGCCAGCCGGAAACTGGATGAGCTGATCGGTGAGATCTTAAAATCGTCGGGGAAACGTTACATACCGGAAGAGATCCTTACAGGCTTCCATGATATAGCCAACGAGGTGATGGCGGGAGCCATCCGGAAAATATCCATTGCCCGGGGTTACGACCCGGCAGGTTATGTGCTGGTAGCCTTTGGAGGGGCGGGCGGCATGCATGCCTGTAAAATTGCTTCCCTGCTGGGGATGCAGACGGTGGTGGTGCCGGCTGATGCGGGACTCCTCTCCGCTTACGGGCTGGCCAATGCCGTGATTGAAAGATTTGCAGAGAAGCTTGTGCTTCGCCCATATGAAGAGATTAAATCAGACCTGGGAATATGGATCAATGAGCTGGGCAGGCAAGCCATGGCTGAGGTTAAGAAGGAAGGGGGTAACAGGCATGTTATCGTTCGTTTCCGGACTGTATTCCTCCGTTTCATGGGACAGGATGAAAGCCTGCCTGTACCCTGGCAGGAGGGTGAGGACCTCATCTCCCTTTTCCGTGAACAATATACCAGGATATACGGACACTGGACAGAAAACAGGGAAATTGAAGTTGAATCAATCCGGGTGGCTGCAGCCGAACAGGAGACTGGCGATGAACGGGTTGGGCTGCCCGATAAAACATACCATCCCGAACCCGCTAAATCGATCTCTTCCTATTGCGATGGAACCTGGCGTAATATCCCGGTATTCAACAGGGAGGATCTGGAAACTGGGGCAAAGGTATCAGGCCAAGCCCTGCTGATAGACCCCTACAGCACAACCGTGATCGAAAAGGGCTGGGAGGTGGTCATTAACCGCTATGGAGCGGCCATCATAAAGGATAAATCACAGGGAAAGACTGGACATAGGGAAAAAGCAGCTATCAAAGAGACCCGGCTGGAATTATTCACCAACAGGTTCAGGTTCATTGCAGAAAATATGGGTGCCATGCTTCAACGAACCTCCATATCCGTGAATATCAAGGAAAGGCTTGATTTTTCATGCGCCCTTGTCGGTCCGGATGGCTACCTGGTGGCCAATGCGCCACATATCCCTGTTCATTTGGGAAGCCTTGGCGTATGTGTCAGGAGCCTGATGGGAAAGATAAAAATGGATCCGGGGGATACCATCGTTACCAACCACCCGGCCTATGGCGGTTCGCACCTTCCTGATGTGACCCTGGTCACCCCGGTATTTACAGCCGGTGGCGAACTCCTTGGTTATGTTGTGAACAGGGCGCACCATGCTGAACTCGGAGGTTCCCGCCCGGCCTCCATGCCTCCCGATGCAACTTCACTGGAGGAGGAAGGGGTTATCATTGAACCATTTCGCCTGGCCAGCAGTGGCCAGGTGAATTGGAAGGGCATGAGGGAGATACTTGAAAGCGGTCCCTGGCCCAGCCGGGCAGTGGAGGAAAATATAGCCGACCTCAATGCGGCGCTGGCAGCCAATCTTGCCGGTGCAGGGGGATTAAGGGAACTGGCGGAGAAACATGGTACCGGCCAGGTCATCGATTACATGGTGTACCTCAGGGATTATGCCGCATCCAGGATGAGGATGGTCCTTGGCAGGATCCCGGACGGAAGGTATGAAGCCCAGGAAGAGCTGGATGATAATAGCATCCTGAAGGCAGTTATCGAGATCAGCCAGGATTCCTGCAGCATTGATTTCACCGGGTCATCAGGTGTCCACCCTGGCAATATGAATGCCACCTATGCCATTGTTAATTCAGTGGTTATCTATGTTTTGCGGCTGCTGCTGAAGGAGCCCCTGCCCCTGAATGAGGGGATCCTTGAACCGGTCAGGATCATTCTGCCGGAATCCCTGCTGAACCCGGATTTCAGCAGGTCCCGCCAGGAATGTCCGGCCATTGTCGGAGGCAATGTGGAGGTCAGCCAGCGGCTGACCGATACACTGCTGAAGGCTTTCGGGGTAGTTGCCTGCAGCCAGGGTACCATGAATAACCTCATGATGGGCAATGAAAGTTATAGTTACTATGAGACCATCTGTGGTGGTTGCGGGGCGGGACCAGGTTTTAATGGTGCCTCGGGAGTACACCATCATATGACCAATACCAGGATCACCGATCCCGAGATCCTGGAACACAGATATCCCCTCAGGCTGATGAAATTTTTCATCAGGAAAGGATCCGGTGGGAGAGGAGCTTACAGCGGAGGTGACGGAGTGGTCCGTATCCTGGAGTTTACTTCAGCGGCTACCGTCTCCATTTTGAGCCAGCACAGGATTATCAGGCCTTACGGGATGCAGGGCGGAAAACGGGGTAAAAGGGGCCGGCAGCAAGTCATCAGGGCCGACGGCGCAACGGAAAAACTGAAAGGGATAGACGGGATTACGGCCTATCCGGGGGACAGGCTCGTGGTCAAGACGCCTGGTGGTGGGGGATGGGGTAAATGAGTCAGAATGACATATTCATGGCATATTCGGTAATAAAATCCGGATCC
>LJUP01000347.1 GCA_001303955.1 Bacteroides sp. SM23_62
ATCGCAGACGGCATCAAGGCAGGTAACAGGGAGGCAGCACTGAAAGCATTCCAAGTAATGGGAGAGCATCTTGGAGATGCGATGGCCAACCTGATCACCCTGACCGATGGTCTCATTGTCCTCGGAGGTGGCATTGCCGGGGCAGCCAGGTATTTCATGCCATCCGTCATGGAAAGCCTGAACGGCCGGTTTGACTATCCTTCCGGCGATCCGATGACACGCCTTATCCAGCGGGTTTATAACCTGGATGACACCGGGCAGCGTCATGCATTCCTGGCCCGGACAGGCAGGGAGATAAAGGTTCCCGGCAGCGGGCGCATCCAGTACTATGATGACCAGCCCAAATCAGCCGTAGGCATCAGTCGCCTCGGGGCAAGCAGGGCCATTGCCCTGGGTGCCTATTCTTTTGCCCTTCATAAACTAAATACTGAATAAACCATGAAAAACCGGTACTGTTCTATGATGTTTTCAGTGATCATCACAATAATTCCTTCAGGAAATCTGCTGGCGGGAATTGCCAATACTCCAGAAATGGCTGCAGAGAGCGATTCATCTGCGCGGACACCATCCGTTGATATGCATGAAGTAAAGAAGCAAATCCTTGAATTACTGGCCCATCCTGAACATTCCCAGGGGGAGATGGCGGGACATATGACCGAAAATTCAGCCATCCTCCAGACACGCCTGACCCTGACCAACCAGCCATTCAACCATGATTACATCGGCTGCCCGGGATGGGCCTGTTTTGAGTATTCCGACAGGCTCCCGGTGAGAGATGGCAAACGGACACCATGGATGGAAGCCAGGGCAGAAAATGATTATATTGTTAAAGCCCGTGTAACCGGACTCAAACCCGATACCAGGTATCATTACCGGTTGCTGTATGGTCTCAGTCCCGATACCTTCCGGGTGGGACAGTGGTGCGAATTTAAGACCCTTCCGGGGAAAGAGATATCCAGGGAACTGAACATCGTGGTCATGACCTGCATGAACTATGCACGATTCCATTATAATCCCGGCGGGCATGCCATAGGGATCGACCGGTTCAACGGTTACCCTGCCGCCGGACATGTGCTTCAGCTGAGGCCTGATTTTTTCGTGGGGACGGGAGATAATGTCTATTACGATTCTCCCTTTATGCCTTTCGGGGAAGGGGTTGATGAGCGGTCCATACGGAACTATTACCATGTAAATTTCAGTATGCCGCGGCTGGTGGAACTTTTCCGGAATGTCGGGACCTACTGGGAAAAGGATGACCATGACTACAGGTACAATGATGCGGACACAACGGGGGACCGCCCCCCGTCACATCAACTGGGCATCCGGATGTTCAGGGAACAGCTCCCGGTAACGGATCCGGAGAATCCTGCCGAGGTCACCTATAAAACCTATCGCGTCTCGAAAGAATTACAGTTCTGGCTCGTGGAGAACCGCGATTACCGCAGTCCCAATAACATGCCTGACGGTCCCGAGAAAAGCATATGGGGCCCGGAACAAAAAGCATGGCTGAAAAGGACCCTGAAAGAAAGTGATGCCACCTTCAAGATCCTGATCTCTCCTGATCCGCTGATTGGTCCGGATGACAGCTATAAAAGCGATAACCATGTCAACCAGAAGGGTTTCCGCCACGAAGGCCAGGCATTCCTTGACTGGCTGAAAGCTGAGGGATTCGGAAGGAATGAATTCTTCATCATCAATGGTGACAGGCACTGGCAGTACCATTCCATCGATCCGAGGGGGTACAATGAGTTCGGGACCGGAGCATTCAATGACGAAAATTCCCGGTGGGGCAGGAATCCCGGTGATCCGGCATCCACTGATCCGGATGCACAGATCGTCCAGGCATTTACTTCGCCCGAACCTTCAGGAGGATTCCTGCAGGTGAAAATTGACCCGGAAGGGAGTCCCTGGAACACCCCCAGGATCACCTTCGCGTTTTTCAACGATGAAGGCGGGATCCTGTATGCCACTTTCAAGGATACACCGGCTGAATGAAGCACTCCAATAATTACCAAATGATAAACCAAAATCCATTATGAAAAAAGAACTCGTAATTTATTTGATTCTCCTTGTCTTCATGCTGCAATCGTGCAATCCCACCTCAGGGGACAAGCTGCCCAACTTTGTGATCATCTTTTGTGACGACCTTGGATACGGTGACATAGGCCCCTTTGGGCATCCCACCATAAAGACCCCGAACCTCGACAGGCTGGCCAGCGAGGGACAACGGTGGACCTCCTTCTATGTGGCGGCAAGCGTGTGTACGCCGAGCCGCGCCGGATTGATGACCGGCAGGCTGCCCATCAGGTCCGGGATGTGCGATGATGGCCGCAGGGTCCTGTTCCCGAACTCTGCCGGCGGCCTCCAGCAAAGCGAGATCACGATTGCCCGGGCGCTGAAACAGGCCGGGTATGCGACGGCATGCATCGGGAAATGGCACCTCGGGCACCTCCCCGAATACCTGCCCACCAATCACGGCTTCGATTATTATTACGGAATACCTTACAGCAATGACATGGACAGGGTGACCGACGGGGACCAGACCTATAACAATGTCCCCCTGCTTCAGAACCTGGAGATCATCGAAAGGCCTGCAGACCAGTCCACCCTTACCAAACGCTATACAGAGGAGTCTATAAAGTTCATCAAGGAGAACAAGGACCGGCACTTTTTTCTTTACCTGGCCCATACCATGCCCCATATACCTCTTTTCAGATCAGGGGATTTCGAAGATGTGAGCCTGCGGGGACTGTTTGGGGATGTTATAGAGGAGATCGACTGGAGCACTGGGGAGATCATCAGGGCCCTGAAAGAGGCTGGGATTGATAAAAATACCCTGGTGTTGTTCACCTCCGATAACGGTCCATGGGCCATCATGAAACTGGATGGCGGCTCCCCCGGGATATTGACAGGGGAGAAGGGAGCCACCTTCGAAGGGGGCATGCGGGAGCCCACCATCTTCTGGTGGCCCGGCAGGATACCGCCGGGCACAATCATGGATATGGGAACCACCATGGATATCTTTCCCACCTTCTGCAAGCTGGCAGGTGTGGAAGTCCCCGGCGACAGGATCTACGATGGTGAGGATATATCGCAGGCGCTTTTCGGGACCGGCCACACGGGGCGTGATGTTGTATTCTATTACCGCGGAACCCGGATCTTCGCCGTCAGGAAGGGCCCCTACAAGGCGCATCTCATCACCAAATCTGCTTATGGTCCCGATGATGAGATGGAGCATGACCCGCCCCTGCTTTACCACCTGGAACATGACCCGTCCGAGCTGTACAACATCGCTGACCAGCACCCCGGGGCCATTGAGGATATCCGCGCCGAGATCGAAAAACACAGACAAACCCTGGAACCGGTCGAAAACCAGCTGCAGAAAATGATTGCCGAATAAAATCAAAATTTTAAATATTGATTAAAGTAATTAATTATAAATAACTGGAAAATAATGAGTTATTTAATTAAAAGATTATACTTTCTGATCCTTATGCCAGGCTTTATTGTTGGCCTGGTAGCCAGCAAAACCAGCCAACATAGAGAACCGGAGGTGCAGCCCAACGTAGTTGTTATTCTGACCGATGATCAGGGCTGGGGGGACCTTAGTTTCCATGGTAATACAAACCTGAACACTCCAAATATAGACATGCTCGCGGGTAACGGGACCAGCTTTGAGCGGTTCTATGTCTGCCCGGTCTGCTCCCCGACGCGGGCGGAGTTGCTCACCGGGAGGTATCATCCAAGAATGGGTGTTTACAGTACTTCGGAAGGCGGAGAAAGGATGGACCCGGATGAAACCACCATCGCAGATGTCTTCAAAGCTTCCGGCTATGCCACAGCAGCCTTCGGCAAATGGCACAATGGCATGCAGTACCCGTATCATCCCAATGCCAGGGGTTTTGATGAGTATTATGGTTTCTGTTCCGGCCACTGGGGCCATTATTTCAGTCCCATGCTCGAACATAACGGCAAACTTGTAACGGGCAACGGATTTATCATTGATGACCTTACTGATCATGCCATTGACTTTATTGATAAGAGCCGCGACAATCCCTTTTTCCTGTATATCCCCTATAATACTCCCCACGGGCCCATGCAGGTGCCGGATATCTATTGGGACAGGTTCAAAGATGCCCCGCTCCTGATGCGTCACAGGGATCCTGAAAAAGAGGATGTTATGTTCACCCGTGCTGCATTGGCCATGTGCGAAAACATTGATTACAATGTTGGCAGGATCCTGGATAAGCTGGTAGAGACAGGCCTGGAGGATAATACCATTGTGGTTTTCTTATGCGACAATGGTCCCAATTCATCCCGCTGGAATAACGGCATGAAAGGACGGAAAGGATCCACCGATGAAGGAGGTGTACGTTCTCCCCTGTTTATCCGCTGGAAAGGGGTGATAGAAGAGGGAAAGGAAATTCAGGAAATTGCTGCAGCCATAGATCTTTTGCCCACCCTGGCCGAGTTGGCAGGAATAGCCTTGGAGGGTACCAGGCCCCTCGACGGGATCAGCCTTAAGCCCTTGATTCTGGTTGGAGACAGTCCGGACCCCGACCGGATCATATTCAGCCACTGGGCCGGCAGGGTAAGTGCCAGGAGCCAGCAATACCGGCTGGATCATGAGGGACAGTTATTCAATATGGTGGATGATCCCGGCCAGTATAACAACATTGCTGAAAAGCAGCCTGAAATTGCGCAAAGATTGCTGGAGGCCAGGGATATATGGGAGCAGTCAGTGCTGGCCGAACTGCCGGAAAAAGATGAACGGCCCTTTCCCCTCGGGCACCCGGGAAGCAGATACACCCAGATCCCTGCCAGGGATGGCGTAGCTCACGGCAATATTGTGCGGTCGAACCGCTGGCCAAACTGTTCCTATTTTACCAACTGGACAAGCACCGATGACCGGATCACCTGGGATGTGGAGGTCACAGAATCTGGAGATTTTGAAGTGACCCTCTACTATACCTGTCCGCAGGAAGATATTGGATCAGCATTCGAGCTGAGCTTCAATGAAAGCAGTGTCAGGGGGGAAATTTCAGAGGCCCATGATCCCCCCCTGGTTGGCATGGAAGAGGACCGGGTCGAACGGCATAATTCCTATGTGAAAGATTTCAAACCCATAAAACTCCCGGTTATGCACCTGGAAAAGGGTGCAGGTGAACTGACCCTCCAGGCACTGAACGTTCCGGGTTCACAGGTAATGGATTTCAGATTGTTAATGTTCGAGCGGATTGACTAGCTAAAAAATTTAAAGCAGAGCATTATGAGAGTCTTGTTTCTTTTGGCAGCCATGGCGGCTTCGGTTGGTTCTGTAATTTCTCAACCCCTTGTCTATCCAAATATCCAGGAGTGGACGGCCGCAAACGGAAATTTCAAATTATCCGGGGATGCAAGTATAGTTTGCAGCCATGATGATTTAATACATCTGCAGAATGACCTCCTGCAGTTTCAGGAGGACCTGGAATCTGTTTCATGTATGAAGCTAAAACTAATTTCAGGAGATCCCGGTCGTGGTGACATTCAATTTGCACTGGGTACAGATATCGAGAAAATTGGTATGGAGGGATACCTGATGGATATCGGTAAAACTCTTGTAGTAAGGGCAAATACAGCCCAGGGCATTTTCTATGGAATGCAAACATTGCTACAGATCTTTAAGCAAGATTCCAGGGTATCCAGGGGCAGAGCGGTTGATTATCCCATAGTTGGGATGCGCGGTTTCATGATGGATGTGGCCCGAGACTACTTTGAGGTGGACTACATTGAATCCGTTATCCGGAAGCTGGCATGGATGAAAATGAATTTCATACACATGCACTTTACAGACAGGGAAGCATTCCGCCTGAAGAGTGACCTTTTCCCGGGACTTGCCCACCCCACAGAGCATTATACCAAGCAGGATATCCGCCGGCTCCAGGATTATGCCGCAAGGTACCATATCATGCTCATACCGGAGATTGAAATGCCTGCCCACGCTTCATCTTACACGGAATATAATCCATACCTGGCATTTGACTGTGCTTCCATGCGTGTAGGCCATAAGGTTACAGAGAATTTCGAAGCA
>LJUP01000348.1 GCA_001303955.1 Bacteroides sp. SM23_62
GTCGAACCATCCGTGTTCCCCGAGGTAAAATCCCTGATCCGACGTGTAAACCACCATGGTGTTCTCCGCCAGCCCGCTCTCGTCGAGGTAATCCAGCACCCTGCCCATGTTGTCATCGACCGAGGAGATGCAGGCAAGGTAATCCTGCATATAGCGCTGGTATTTCCACCTCATTTGTTCCTCGCTGCTCATGGAAGGCCAGCGGGATTTGAAATCCTGCGCTATGGAATCCAGGATGGGCTGGTAGAGCGATCTTTGCGTTTCATTCATTCGGGAATAATCGGCACTTTCAAAATAATTCCTGTTCCTGGGATCATCATTTGATATGGCTGCTTGTTCGATTGCTCCGGGGAGCACCTTGTTGTCGTAGCTGAGCAAAAGATCCATGATATTCATCTCGGCTGTACTGGCAGCAGTACCACGGTTTTCATAGTCATCAAACAATGTCGCGGGTTCCGGGAAGGATCGTTTGGAAAATTGTTCGAACTTTTCAGGAACCGGCCACCAGGCCCTGTGTGGGGCCTTATGCAGGTACATCAATAAAAAGGGCCTATCTGGATCCCGTTTCTGATCCAGCCAGTTAATGGTCAAATCGGTAATGATATCGGTCACATAGCCTGTTATGGTAGTGTCACCTGACTGGGTAATGAACCTGGGGTTGATATAACTGCCCTGTCCCGGTAATATCATAAAATCATCCACACCTTTGGGATTATTTCCAAAATGCAGTTTGCCAAACATGGCTGTTTGATAACCTGCTTTCCGGAACAGCTGGGGGAAGGTAATCTGAGCCGTGTCAAATGGCATGCGGTTATCGATCTTGCCATGTATATGGGTATGCTTCCCGGTAAGGATGGTTGCCCTTGAGGGAGCACAAATGGAATTGGACACACAGGCATTGGTAAACAGCATACCTTCATCGGCGATCCGGTCAATACTGGGCGTTTGTACCAGATGATCCATATAGGCACTTATCGCCTGATACGCATGATCATCCGACATGATGAACAGGATGTTTGGCCTTTTTTGAGGCGCTTTGGTTGATGTTTGACAGGAAAACAATGCAATGCATAGAACTGAAACAGCCAGGATGTTAAGTGGTTTGATCTTTTTTCTCATTTTATTGTTTTTTAATTGACAGCTATCAGGTAATTTCCATCATCCAGTTCAAATTTACCTGTCTGCAAATCTTTAATTTCCTCCAACTGAATGGTCTCATTATTTCTTTTGATCTATAATTTTTGAATTTGATCCTGGGGCAAAATCACGGTTGCCTTGCTTCCTTCCGGTATCGTTATTTCGTAGCGGTATCTGCCCTGACCTTCCTTTTCCCAGTTAGATACAATTTGCCCAAAGGGTGAATGATAGGTACAATTTACAAATTCAAGTTCTCCAGGAGTCGACGGAGCTAAAATAAACTCTTTGAATCCCGGGTTTTCAGGATCAGGCCGGATGCCGGCCAGCCAGCGGTAAAACCACTCCGATACGCTTCCAAACATCGGGTGGCAGTTGGAATAGGTATTGTCGCTCTCTTTCCAGGTTTCCCAGACTGTAGTCGCCCCGTTATCAATCATAAATCCCCAGCCCGGGTATGTGGTACTGTTCACTATATGATAAACCATGTCAGGAGCATAAATTTCAGAAAGGGCGTCCAGGATATACTTGGTACCAAAAATGCCGGTAGTGAAGTGTCCCGACGGGCCATTCTTAACCGCGCACACCAGTGAGTCTTTTGCCGCATCAAGTTCATCTTCCGGTACTATGCCATGATAAAGCAAGGTTGAAAACAGGGTCTGCCTGTTAATCTGCCCCTCAACGGGTTTGTCCCAGAACTCCCCCTTTATTAATCCTGTCAACCGGTCAGCCAGCTCAGCGTAATTTTTCTCACCTGCCTGATCTCCCATCACAGAAGCATCTATGATCTCTTTGTCGTTGTAGTAGAGATACAGGTAATATTGTGTTATGAGGTAAGCAGATTCCCAGCTGATCCCGCAATATTGAATTCCCACGAATGGTGCTGTATCCACAAAACCTGAGTCGTTCATGGCATCCACCCAGTCATAGATGGTTTTCCGGTAAAAAGCCTGCATGTCAAAATTACAAATAAATGACTCGCTGGTGGCATTAAGATCCCCGCCATATCCGAATTTTTCCCTGGCCGGACAATCAGACTGGACGCTTACCAGATTAGCCCTGAAGGTTCTTAGGGTTATATCCTGGATGGAGTTCAATAACTCAGAAGAACAAGAAAAGTGGTTTTCCCGCGCAATATTTGAATGAATGAACAATCCTTTGATATCCTTTAACCTGGGTTCATGATCCAGGCCAGCGATTTCCATATACCTGTAGGTATGATAGGTAAAATCCGGGGTAAACCATCTGTCTCCATCATCGCCCATGATGTAACTATCGGTTTGCCAGGCGATGTCAGGGGCACCCGGTCCTCCTATTCCTTTTCTTTTAATCTGACCGGCAACGGTCGTCATCGGGTTCAGTGTTCCGTCGTCACAGATCCGTTCTCCAAACCTGAAGGTAATGGTATCGCCTTTATTTCCCGATAGTTTCATTTTATATGTCCCGGTAAAATTCACACCCATATTCACAATATAAACTCCTGTTTCAGGGGAAGAAATCCCTGAGGGAGTGATTTCCTGTGTAACCTGAACGGGAGGGGAAAAAGCCTGCATCAACTGGCCGCCCGGACCATTACTTGTATTAACGGTTGTCCATAATTCATCATCAAACCCTGGAGTGTCCCATCCCTGTATCTCCTGTCTTGCATCGTAAACCACCCCCAGGTAAACATCATTCTTCATTACCGGACCGTATGCATATTTCCAGGTAAGATCGGAGACTATCTCTTCGGATTTACCATTTGTATAGTTGATGATAAGTTTAGCAATAAAGGCAGGTTTCCCGACATAAGTGTCTTTTCTTAAATTCCTGCGCCCCCACTTTCGAAGTGGCAGCGGGTTATAGAAACCGTTCCCAAGGGATACGCCCAGGCAATTATCCCCCTCCTTAATGAGAGATGTAACATCATACTCAGTGTAATAAATCCTTTTACTGTAATCGGTCCAGGCGGGATCGAGCACATTTTCTCCAATGCTATTACCGTTTAGGGAAGCTTGATAATAACCGGCTGCCGTAATCAACAGCTTGGCATTCTCTATGGTATCTGCTATCCTGAATTCTTTTCTGAAAAGGGGAGCCGGCTGATCGAGATAAAACAGGGAATCGCTTGCAGGCAGCGGCCGGCCATCCCGGATCCATTGGGCTGAATTATTCCTGAAGAAAACAGATGTTTCTGTTTCATCCTGATTCCTCCCGCAGGCACAGGCCAGGAATACCAGTATTGGTATAAAGATTCTTGGGTATTGCATTTTATCTGTTATTAATATTCCGGGTAAAATTCAAAGATATCAAACAATATTCTGGTGCTATTCTAAAATCTATTCATTAACCTGGCTCGGAGATAATGCCATTTCCCGCAATGATATCATAATTCATTCCCTTTAACCGGCGCATAATTCAGCGTGTGTGCTTCAAAGCCCGAATTCTCTGCATTTAACCGGGACATAAAAATATGAGGTGTTGAAAAAATAATATTAAAGATTATTATCTGATTTCACTTGGTTGAGGATCAGGGAAGCCGATGGTAACCCCTTTGGAACAACGGGGGCCGGGTGAGAAGAGGGTAAGGCTTCCTATGAACAGTAACATTGAATGAGATGACAAGCCGTGAAAACTTAGTAGTCGCCATCGAACAGTGGGAAGGCGATAATATCCCTTTAAATTCACAGGGAACCGCAGCGGATAGGAATAAAGAACGAGTGAATGTAAATCGTATATTTAAAGGACAAAACAAGTCAGAAATGAATCCAATGAAAATGCAACGATCCTTAATGCTTACGTTGAAGAAATCAATCATAAATCTTCTTCTGGTACACCTGATCCAGGTGTTAACAATCCAGGCTCAATCAGTTCACATCGGAGTAAGCGGAACTACGGTGTCTTTGCAGAATAACCTGGTTGGTTTTGAGTTTGATCTTTCCAGGGGTACTTATGGTATTCTGAAAGTGAAAGATCACACTGCAGTTGTGACCGATGCAAAGCTAAGGATCAACGATTGGTCTTCGGATGATCCCGGGATGAAACGATCCTGGGAAGAACGCGAGGTATCGGACCCCTTTGGTAAAGGCCTTGCACTGGATTTGAGGTTTGAGGCAGAAAACACCCCTGCAATACGCTTCACATTTGTTATATATGAAAACCAGGGGTTTATATCAGCAACCGGTGGGATAACCAATACAACTGATCAGAGTCTCCAGGTCAAGGAGCTATATGTAATGGCTGATGGAATCCTCTATGATGGAGTGGATATGACCGAAAACTTTGCGATGGTGGATGGATTCAGCGGTGGCGAACCACTGGAGTACGGCCGGCGGTTCTATTCACCCCTGACCAGGAGAAATGCGCTTAAGTCGCGTAACAATATCCTGCTGACCTTTACTGAAGACCAGCAGCGGCATTCGCTTGTGATGGGAGGACTCACCTATCATGATTTTGAAAAGTTTGCGGCCATAGAACAATCCCGGCGGATTGAGTTGGAATTGGGCAGGGATAGCATAAACAGCCTGTTGTGCTACCTGGATCTCCCAGCCCAGAGGTCTGACAGGAGCCCGGGAGGGGAGATTCTGGAATTGATTAAAGGCAGTGATCTTCGCACATGGCAGTACCATGAATTTCGTTGTACCGAGACCGCCACCTCGGTGATGGAATCCGATGAGATCATCATTGAGGCAGTGAATATAAAGCAGGAGAGGGCCTATACACTCGGTTTCTCATGGTGGAATGGTTTATGGTATGGGGATCATCCAGACCTCTATCAATCGGTATTTGTGGAATTTGACCAGGATGGTGTGATCCAAAAACTGCCCTTGCTGGAGGACCACCCACTCCCCCGTTTTGATGGAGTTAAGAAGCAAGATGTGGAACAGCTGGAACTGGCGTTGCCAGCAGATGCCATTCGTGCCGGTAAATTCCGGATTATCATTGAAAAAGCCGGTAACATAGCAGAGAAGAAACCCGGAAACCCTGCCGGTCAAAATGAATCGGTCGATGAGCATGTATATCTGAGCGAGATATGGCTGCGGGATGGAACGTCAGAACCGTTCCTGTCCGGAGAACCAACTCCGGTCAGTGAATCGCCCCGCCCCAGGAGGAGCTTTAAAGCACAACTATGCGGGAAGGATCCTGTTGGAAAACGAGTGGATCCTGATCATGCCTATCTGGCACGGGATCAATACTATATTGACGTGACAGAACCTGATCCATTCATTGCACTGGAAAATTATGGTTTACGTGTTCGCAAGGCTCAGGAGGTGAACCTGAGCATGTATGATTTTCCAACGGTTTGCCTCTGGTATGCAGAAGCCAGCTTTTTTGGCGGCAGCAATGCAGAAAACACAACCCTGGGTGCGGTGAATGAGATGAAACGTATCGTGGAGAGCGGGTTTTTAAAATACTGCCGGGCAGCGGTAAGACTGGTTCCGGATTCGTATATGCCTGATAATCAACAAGGCTGGTGGGACGATGAACACTGGCAAAGGGAGGATACTGACCTAAACGTCAGTAAAAACGGACGGTATGTGAAACCTTATGAAACCTCCGAAAAATGGGGCAAGGCAGTGACCGCGCTGGGCGGAATCCCCCTGACATATTTTCAAACCAGTTACCGGTCCGAAGATTACGCCAGGGAATTTCCGGGACATATGCTCTTTAATAAGTGCTATGCCTGGAAAGGCGAGCCTGTGGATACGAACAGCGAGATATTTACATCATGGAATAAAACATGGACCCGCAATGGCAGGGTGGTTTGGGGTTATGATTATACCGATCCGGATTTCCTTGCCCATATGAACATGGTTTACGATAATTTGAAAGCAGGAGGTATAAAAGGATTGATGTTTGATTACCCGGCCTCGGGCTGGGCTTCCCAAGGGGGGATGGAGGATCAATACGCAACGTGCGCGGCTGCTTACCGTAACATATTCAGGCTGGCCTATGATGGATTGGGCCCTGGATCATATGTCCATGAACGGAATATGGTGCGCGGCAGCGATATCTCGATCGGTTTGGTGTCTTCCATGCGTACCGAGAATGACACCGATGAGATGGATGGCAGTACGGTGACCCGTTGTGGCCTTCGATGGTATAAAAACCGGGTCATTGTAAACCAGGATACCGATTCCAAGAACCTCGCCCGGTTGCAAGACAACCGGGATCAGGTAAGGGCCGTCCTGACCATGTCATATGTCACGTCAGGACGGCTGCTTCTGGCAAACAGTTTTTCTCAGTTCTCGCCTGAGACCTTATGGGACCTGACCAGGACTTTTCCATATCATACAACTCCGAAGAGTGCACGACCCGTGGATGCGTTTGTGGCCGAATTCCCTGCAGTGTATGATTTTGAGGTGGATCCTCAATGGCACCAGGTGACCTTTTATAATCCCGATTTGGACAGTGCAAGGCATGTGGGCATTGATATGTCGGGGAAACCGGTCGATGGAGCCCTGGGGCTTGATGTAAATAAGACCTATTACGTATTCGATTTCTGGAACAATCATTTTATTGGAAAGGTAGATGGAGCTTCCCGCCTGGAGCAACAACTGCGTCCGGGTGAAGCGCGCATGATGTCTGTGCGCGAGTGTATGGACCATCCGCAGGTCCTGTCCACAAATCGCCATGTAATGCAGGGTTACCTTGATGTGGTCAGTGTCGAATGGGATGAGGGCCGCAGCGTTTTAACCGGAGTCAGCAAGGTCATCGGCGGGGATCCATATACCCTCTCAGTCGCGCTGAATGGATACAATCCTGGAGTTATTTCATGCGAAAATCAGGATACCAAAACAACGCTGGCCTCAAAAAATGACGGACTGATCCAGTTGACCATGGAAAGTCTGGAAAATGATACAGTGAAATGGTTCGTCTCTTTTGAAAAAAACACGGACAACAACTGATTTGATCGGTGCCTCTTATCTTTAGATTTCCACCTGGATTTCTTGTTGCTTGTTCATCTTATTGCGCACTATAATCCGGATTCGGTTTTTGTGGGACCGGGGCATTTATCTCCTGTTGCCATGCTAACAGTTCGTTCAACAGTTCATCCCGCTTTTTGATTTTTACGTTGCAAAGGTTGTTGGCTTCGCCCGGATCTTTGCTCAGGTGATACAACTCTACAGAATTATTTGTTGCTATTCTATCCTTTCCTCCATCAAGGACCCATTCTTCGTGATACATTAATAGTTTCCAATCTCCCTTTCGGATTACACTCACAGGGCGGGTCCTGAAAACAGGATCCCGGGAATCATCCATTAATCCTTCATAAGCCTCCAGATAGGCCGGGAAATGCCAGAAAATGGCATCCCTCTTCATTGACTTCCTTCCCTTTAACAGGCGGATAATACTTTTCCCGTCGAGTGGATAATTTTCGGGATATTGTGCTCCCGCCAGGTCAAGAAATGTAGGGTAGAAGTCGGTACCAATAACCGGGACGTCACAGGCCGTCCCACCCCTGACCGTCCCCGGCCAGTAAACAAACATGGGCTCACGGATCCCGCCCTCATAAAACATCCCTTTTCCCCCGCGTAAGGGCTTCTGGCAGGTATAGGTGCCATGTCCACCATTATCGGAGAAAAATATCAGGATCGTATTTTCACTTAAGCCATGGTCTTTCAGGGTTTTATCTATATTCCC
>LJUP01000349.1 GCA_001303955.1 Bacteroides sp. SM23_62
CTTTCGAGTACAGCAGGAAGGTCCCTGCATCCGGATCATCGTGCGCCACGTTCACGTAATCCGTAAACCATGAATACTCTGTGCCACGTGTCTCATTCAGCAACTTTCCACCCAGCGGACCGCATTTAAATGCCACCGCAGTGGCATCTGCTCCCCAATCAGACCGTGATACGACGATTCCTATATCATCGAAATACCGGTAAAGCGGAAGATCCGTTAAGGGCTTCCTATCAAGGAGTGGATCGTTGAACAGGATAAACCATTGTCTGCGGGAGAATGCACTTGGATGTTTCTCCCTTAATTTTTGGGCTGTATATTGAATATAGGGATCTTGTGTAAGATTAGCGATCTGGAACAGGTAATTGGGATCATGGGGAGCGGCTGAATTTGGTGAATCTCCAAAGCCAAAACCGCTGACCATTCCCGGCACAAGGATATGGATATAAAAATAACCCGCATTCTGATAATGCTCGCCGGCTGTCAGATCCATGCCGGTGCAATGTTTCAGCCCATAGATCCCCGGATACAACATCTGACCACTGTAGTTTGTATAGCTTAATCCCTCGTGATTTGAACCATCGTGTGGTAACATATATCCGATCCGCCGCCAGACCGTCAGGACGTTATTGTATTCGCTTTGCAGGCCGGTAAATTTATCATAGAGGATGGCTGCACAATACAGGGAGGCCGTCGCCCTGAAGTGCATGTGGTTGTTCTGGTAATCATTGGTCCAGTAGTCATTGATGTCATAACCATGGGTCCTGAACTTGATCAATCCTTCTTCAAGCAGCTCTTCGTAATCATCCCTTTCACCCGGTGTAAGATAATTATACATGCAGTCATACAGCAGGGCAAAACCGGCCAGTTTATGAGCTACATCCAACCCGACTGTTTTATCTGCATCGAAAGCCCATTCTTCCACATAGGCATTGCTGAGCCATATCCTTCCCTTGTTGATAAGCCGATAATCCCTGGTCATGGCAATGCCGATCGCGAGGCGGCTGAAATACCACCACTGTTGCTGACCGATGATGGAAATATTGGTCGTGTATCCGATATTAAGGCAGTCATCTACAAACAATTGCCATTCTGCTGGCATGTATTTCCGGGCCAGGATGGCATGGACATCTGCTTCCGCCTGGGTAAACAGGATCCGCGGGTGCTGTCCGGCCAGTTCCGGCTTCAGGGTAAATACAACCTGTGCTTCAATTGTACCGATGGAAATAACAAGGGATAATCCGATTGCGATCCACCTCCGTTTGCTAATTCTGTCTTTCATATGCTTTGCGATTTTCATAAATGTTTCTCAAAAAACCGGAATATGCTTTCATTCTCAAATACATGTCCCCCGGGGTGCTCGGAATATTCGAATAAGTCCCCGATACCAAGTTTATCATAATAAGCTGCTGCTTTCTTTGCTTCACGGCGTACCCCCTCAAGATCGAAAAGGGTATCTTCAGCACCCATCTGTATCATCAGGGAACGGGGACAAACCATTCCGGCCACCTGGGCATTGCCAAACATGTCAAAATGGTTCCGCTCTACCCGGCTCTCCGGATCATCAACCCGGTTGAGAACGAGTTCATGCTCCCGGAAATTTCCCGAAGGCACGGCCACCTTGATCTCAGGGAACAGGGCTGCCACATGCAATGTGTAAAATCCACCCCATGAAAGTCCGGTCATCCCGATCCGGTCACCATCGATCTCCGGCCGGTGCCTGATCAGCGTCCTGGTACTTTCAATGATCATGTGCAGCTCCATCCCTATGATGCTGGTTCCAAGGAGTTTCAATTTCCTGTCGAGCAGGTTCCGGTCCGCCCCTTCAATCTCAGGATCACCACCATATCCGCAACGCATAACCAATCCGGGTGCCCAGACAATATAGCCTCTCTTGACGGCTTCATGGCCAAATGAATGGTAATTGATCCTGGTGTCCAGGTCACAGATGGCCTCCGGATTCCCGCCGCCACCATGTTCACAGATCAGCAATGGCGCTTTTCCCGCAATATTATGCGGCAACATATACAATCCATAGGCTTCCACACCTTCCGCAATCCCTATCCATATCCTGTAAATGCTACATACGGAATCCTTGCCCACGTAAACCATTCTCGGTTCTGATCCTTCTGTGGCCAGGGGAGGAGGGTAGCCGAACGATGCAGCCAGCTGTTCCCGGAAAGGGATCAGGGATTTCTCGTATTGCTTGATGCCTGAAAAATCCGGCTGGAATTTCGATATTGACTGTTCTTTTCTTTCCTCGACCAATAGGTCTATATATTCTTTTAATTCCACGTGTTGCTGTTTCCGGATTGGAAAAGATTCCGAAAACGCTTCCCTGTACTGTCCGGGTACATCCTGTCCTAAAATGACAGCAGAATAAGCGGTTAAAACGCTAACTGTGAGATAAATCTTGATCTTAAAACACATGCTGGATAAATATTTTCTGATGGTATAATTCATCGCCCGTCTGCACCTGGAGAATGTATGTTCCAGGATGCATCTGGCTTACATCAAGCTTATTATCGCCGGTGAATGCATGGATCTCAATGATTTTTCCTGTCATGCTGATCAGTGAAAGGTATTGTACCCGGAGATCTGTATCTATGGTCAGGTATCCGGAACACGGATTGGGGAAAATCCTGAAGGCATTCTCTGTTTCCCTTTTAACACCTGTATTCAATAATCCTGCTTTATACAGATGAACTTCATAACCGTTAAAATGATCTTCAAATGTTTCACCTGAGATAGAAAGATCACGATCTTCACCTATCACGTATACATCGCCATCAACCGTTCCGTCTATGGTAAATGTTGCAGTTGTCGATGCATCCCGCATGGCTACCGTGAAAATGTAAAGTGTATCCTGGTAGGTCTTTACCATGATATCAACCGGGACTCCTGTATTACTGGATTCAACGGAAACCATACCATGTATATCAGGTGAATTAAGAACCGGGGCCAGCTGGTGGATCTCTGCATTGATCTTTGTCACAGCCGGAAACATCACCGGATCATCAAGCAGTGCATTGGCATTGAATTCAGGTACCCACTCGTGACAGAAGTAACCAAACCCCTTTGCCCCATGGATAAGTGCCATCCAGACTTCAGCTTTCACCTGGTAGGGTTCAGGTTTATTCTCACTGTTGATATGCGTTGTCTCGATCCAGCACCAGACAGGTTTGCTATCCTCTGACCAGAGCCGCAGGTTATCAATCCCATCGGCTACATACCACAGGTTGTTCCTGATAAGATCATACCTGCTTGTTACCGGATAGATATCGAATGAAACAATATCACATCCTTCGATATAGAACGGGTACATCCATGTATCTCCTGTACATTCCCCCCTGCCGACCCAGTCGGTATAGGATACTCCCTGTCCCAGGTTCAAATATATCGGTCGCGTTGGGTCTTTCTTTTTGATACTGTCATAAATACCTGTAATAATTTCCGGGTCAATGCAGGGATCATATCCGCCGGATCCGTCCGCCTGGGCGTTGTCGGGTTCATCCTGCTGTGTCCAGCCAACAATGATGGAGTCATCCAGGTGATCTAACCCGGTAGGGTTCTGGGTACACATGACGGGCATTCCGGCTTCCCTGAGGGTGGAGAGCTGGTCCTCGGTAGGTCCCTGCCACAATCCGATATAGAGGTTGATGCCACCTGCTTTATAGGCACTGGCATCAGCCGGGTCCTGCAGCCAGACAGCAATGGGGAAAAATTCCGGATCCTCTGGCAGGCCATTCTCCCATGTGCCCTGCTGTCCATTTACCTTCCAAAGCTGGCAGGCAAAAATGATCGACAAGTATATGATTTTTTTGTTCATGGTTATTTTTCCGGCCATCCAGGTGGCAATTGATAATGATAAACGGGGAATTCAGGATTCATAACGTCTCCAACGATAAAATACCGGCGGCTTACCTGTGCTGGTTTTCCATTTCCGTCATCCAGTTCAGACAGTAACATATACCCTCCTTCGGTTGCGGGTATCTGGACTGAAATGGGAATGGCGGCCTGCCAGAAGGGATCAATTTCAACCCTTATGGTCTGGGAGGAAGTTACCTCCCCTGTATGATCCATTACTTTCATTTCCACATTTCCCTCCTGTTTCCTGTTCGAATCATTGACCCCGAAAAGGCTAAGGGATAGCAATGATCCGGGTTGATAATGGATTGGATCTTTCAGGTACCTGCCATCCTCCAGGTCGATAAAAACAGCAAACGGTTTGTGCGTATGATACTGCATCAGCAAGGCCTGGGCAGGGTTCAGGTTTTTTACGTGATTTTTAAACCAGTCCCCTGTGTATCCCCCATTATCCGTCAGGTAGACAAATGAAAATATACCTGAGAAGATCCTGGCAGAGCGGAGCACCTCACCCTCGATGGCCAGCAGATAAGCCTGGAATTCCCGGCGGTCTTCAGGCGTCGCCTCCTGCCCCAGATAATAATCGTAGATATCCCTGCCGGAGTAGAGCTGTGTTCCATCCGGTTCAAAATATTCGTAATTGATCCTGGAGGGCGTAATGTCTTTTGAAACAAAATTCCCTTCTGTCCGGATGGCTGAATGAATACCATCCCTGTTCAGCCAGAGCCAGCCATATTCGTTCAGTATCATCGGGGAACTGTTGAATGATGCATCACCCAGCCTGTAGTTCTTGTTGTGCAGATTACCAAACCTGAATGACTCCCTCCGGGACCGGACAGCTTCATCCGTATGCCACCAGCCATGCCCCAGCGGATACCAGTGGATCTCATCCATTTCATTGACATCCAGGTCTGCTGTGCTCATATATCCGGCATCCCAGATCCGGGTAGGATCCAGCTGCTTCAATGCCGGGATGACCACATTGCCGATGTAATCCTGTTTTTGCTCATTCATGGCATCCCAGATCACGATGCTGGGGTGGTTCCCGTCGGACCAGACCCAATCGCTGTATTCTTTCATGTATTGCATATCCCTGCCGCGCAGATTCCACATGGGATATTCATTCTGAAGCAGCAGGCCGTGCTCATCGGCCAGGTCATACCAGAAATCCGGCAGGAGACCGATGCATATACGGAATCCATTCCATCCCAGGGATTTGGGTATCTCAATGAATAATTTCTCCACCCATGCTTTATCCCAGGGAAGCGCCCCCCGGTCGTTGTCCTCAAAAAACCTGTTCAATGTGATGGTTGATCCGAGCATTTGAATTTGTTCGCCATTCAAATGAAAGGTCCTTTCCACCGCCTTGAAATCCCTCATTCCGAAAGTGACCGCTACTTCATCAGCGGGACCAATCCAGGGATAATTGTCGGGAGGTCTCAGGCTTTCAGGATTTCCGTAATCGTCAATGAACTTTGCATCAGCCGAAATACCAATAAGGGTTTCGTAAAGGAATGGATCATCAGGGGACCACGGATGGGGATCGTTGACTTTCATCTCGAAACTCAGCGCTTGTGTCTGCTGGCATTTGATCTTCCCCGATAGGGTTATTGTATCGGTAACCACTTTCCCGCTTTTCTTCTCCCTGGCATATGCCGACAGCGTGTATTCAATGAATGAATATTCCATGTTGCGTTCAACCACCTTTCCATAATTCTCCAGCATCAGCTTGCCGGTAATCTTCCCATTCTCAAGGTCGGGTAGGATCAGTACCTTGTCAAC
Organism: Bacteroides sp. SM23_62; assembly: GCA_001303955.1. Classification (GTDB taxonomy): domain Bacteria; phylum Bacteroidota; class Bacteroidia; order Bacteroidales; family SM23-62; genus SM23-62. The sequence continues at coordinate 5,647 of LJUP01000349.1, forward strand.
ACGGACAGGTCCCGTGAAGCTGATAAAAACATCATCCCATATACCCGGGATATCGGTCATTTTTTCCCTGTCAAAGCCGGTGGCGGAAGCCGCAGGGAGCCATGCCCTTTCTCCCACACGGACCAGCAGGATATTTTCGCTATCGAACCGGATAAAGTCCGTCAGGTCACATTCGATCGGGGTGTTGCATTGCATAAAGGTTCCGCAATCATGACCGTTCAAAACAACCTGTGTGTTATACCTGCTTTTGCGGATTTTAAGAACAGCATATTTATCCCGGTAGTTTTCGGGCACATTAAAAAT
>LJUP01000065.1 GCA_001303955.1 Bacteroides sp. SM23_62
TGTAACCGGAACAATATTCTTTGGATCCCCGGCTGCCTGACCCCTTCCGAGATCTACCGTGCTGAAAATATGGGAGCCTCGATCATTAAAATATTCCCCATTTTGGCTACTGGCGGACCCGACTACATTAGGGCCATGCACGGGCCGAGTCCAAATTCACGCTTCATGCCCACCGGCCAGCTTAAACCCACGGAAGACAGTCTTAAACCATGGCTTGAGGCCGGGGCCTATTGTGTGGGACTCGGGTCCGGGCTCGTCACACGAGAGATCATACAAACCGGTAATTTCAGTAAATTAACCGGGCTTTGTGCTGATACCATGCAAATCATATACAATTACAGAAAAACAATTACACATGACAGCTAAAGCATTTAATGAGACAAATGAGAAAATAGGGAAGTACAGATGGACGATCTGTGCCCTTGTGTTTTTCGCAACCACTGTAAATTATCTTGACCGGCAGGTCATCGGAATCCTTAAACCGGTTCTTGAATCCGACATTGGGATCGGAGAAGCAGAATACGGATACATTGTTTCTGCATTCCAGCTTGCCTATGCCATAGGGATGCTGGCAGTGGGCAGGATCATAGATAAGCTTGGCACCAAACTGGGGTATGCCTTTGCATTTATCGGATGGAGCCTGGCAGCCATTGCCCACGCCTTTGCCAGGGGACCCGTAGGTTTCGGTGTTGCCAGGGCAGCCCTTGGTTTTACAGAGGCAGGCAACTTCCCTGCAGCCATTAAAACAGTCGCAGAATGGTTCCCCAAAAAAGAACGGGCACTGGCCACGGGCATTTTCAATTCAGGCACCAATGTGGGCGCCATCCTTGCCCCCATACTGGTCCCATGGCTGGCCATCAACTGGGGCTGGGAGATGGCCTTTATTGCTACGGGGGCTATTGGACTTATCTGGCTTATTTTCTGGTTTATATACTATGAGGTGCCCGAGAAACAAAAACGGCTCAAGGAATCCGAGTTAAAATATATACAAAGCGACCAGGAGGAGACCGCAAGTGAAAAGATACCCTGGGCCACGCTTTTAAAATACCGTCAGACCTGGGCATTCTTTGTCGGAAAATTCCTCACCGATCCCGTCTGGTGGTTCTACCTCTTCTGGATCCCGGCCTGGCTGGCCGATGTAAGGGGACTTAATATCAAGGAATTCGGGTTGCCGCTCGTGGTGATCTATTCGGCCACTACAGTGGGCAGTATCTTCGGTGGCTGGCTCTCGTCTACCATGATCAAACGCGGCATGGTGGTTTACCGTGCCCGGGCTACCGCCATGCTAATATTTGCCCTGCTTGTGGTTCCTATTGTCTTCACACAGGCAGAGGGCATAGGCTTCTGGGGAGCGATTGCCCTGATCAGCCTGGCAGCGGCCTCCCACCAGGCATGGTCAGCAAATATATTCACCACGGTATCTGATATGTTCCCGAAAAAATTGGTGGCCTCCGTGACAGGGATCGGGGGATTTGCCGGAGCAATCGGCGGTATGCTTGTGGCCATCTTTGCCGGGAATATACTGGAATTCTGGGAAGGCAAGGGGAACATTGAGGCTGGATACTTCACCTTGTTTATTATTTCTGGTTCCGCCTATATTGTGGCATGGATCCTCTTTAACCTGATTGCACCGAAAATGAAACAGGTAGATCTGTAAAATCCTGAAAACCTTAAATCTTCATATTTGCCCCGGGACTCACCATGTGATTCCCGGGCTTTCTTTTAGCTGTTTGAAATAGGTAAATACGCTGGTTTGAAAACCAAATATAAAAAAATCCGTTAAAAAAGGATATCCATCAACCAACAGGCATTGGCAGAGCAAAAGGGAAAAGACAAAAAGCAGCTCTTTGATGAAAAGCAGCTGCTTTATACCCTGATTGATAATATGCCGGACTTTATCTATATTAAGGACACGGATAGCAATTTTATCGTCGCCAATCAGAAAATCATGAACGTCCATGGCCTGAAATCCAGGGATCAGCTGATCGGGAAATCCGACCATGATTTTTACCCCAGGGAGCTTGCGGACAAGTACCGCGGGAATGAACAGGACATCATCCGTACCGGGAAACCATTGATCAATATCGAGGAAAGGTGCCTTGATGAGAAGGGAAAGGATATCTATCTGTCAACCACCAAGATCCCCTTACAAGATGCGGATGGAAAGATCATAGGTATTGTTGGCATTGGGAGGGATATTACGGACAAGAGAAAGGCCGAGGAAAAATTAATGGACCATGCGGACCAGCTACAGCAGATAAATGCCCTCCTGGAAGAAAAACAGGAGGAGGTCCAGCAGCAGAGTGAAGAATTATCAGCCCAGGCTGACCACCTGCGCCTTATAAACCAGGAACTGGAAAAGCTTTCCGTAGCAGTAAGTGAGACAGATAATGTTGTCATTATCATGGATGCAGACGGGAATTTCGAATGGGTTAACAACAGTTTCACAAGGGTGTATGGATATACGCTGGAACAGTTCATTAAAGAGAGAGGGAAAAACATTCTGCAGGGAAGTCACCATCCAAAAATAGAGGATATACTTGCCAAATGCCGCGAATCAGGTAAGACCATCAGATATCAGACAGAAACAAGGGATAAGGATGGCAATGCCATCTGGACACAATCAACCCTTACACCGCTATTGAATGCTGATGAGCAGATCATCCGTTTCATAGCCGTCGACACTGATATCACGGCCATAAAGAAGGCCCAGGAGATGATCAATGCCCAGAAAGCTGAGATCGAGTTGCAGCGTGACCAGCTGGAAAAAGCAAATATCACAAAGGATAAATTCTTTTCCATCATTGCCCATGACCTGAAGAATCCCTTCCATTCCATAATGGGTTTTACCGACCTGCTGATTAAAAACTTCAATGATTTTGAAGATACAAAGAAGCAGGAATTCCTGGGACTGATCAATGAATCCTCGCAATATGCAAACAATTTGCTGGATAATCTTCTGCACTGGTCCCGGACCCAGACAGACAGAATTAAATACAGTCCCATTAAATTTGACCTGCATTCCCTGGTAAACGAAATCCAGCTTTTGCTGCATGGGAATGCCGAAAAAAAACAACTCGCACTGTTAAACCTTGTACCCGAGGCATCCTATGTTTATGCTGACAGGAACATGATTCATACCGTTTTGCGCAACCTGGTGAGCAATTCCATCAAATTCACACCCGAAGAGGGAACCATATCGGTTGAAGCAGTACCTGAGGAGGATTTTATTCACGTGAGCGTGAAGGATAACGGTGTTGGCATCCCCCTGGATAAACAGGGTAAATTATTCAGTTTTGGAGAGTTCCATTCAACTTCAGGGACCGCCGGAGAACCAGGTACCGGCCTGGGATTGATCATCTGTTTCGAATTCATTAAAAAACATGAGGGTGAACTCAGTTTTTATTCAGAATCAGGGAAAGGAACAACTTTTACCTTCAGCCTGCCCTGTCAGGAACCATCCATAAGCATGTGACGCTGAAAACAACCCTTTCATCCACCTCCTTTAATTCCCCGCTTTGCAAAAATTCTTTTATTTCTTACTTTTATTCCTGTCCGGGAAAAATAAGATGCCTATTACCACCCGTTGGAACATCACAGTAAATATTTAGGCCGTTCAAACAAGAAATTATGATATTACTTGGATATGATATTGGAAGCTCCTCCGTGAAAGCCAGCATCATTGATGCAGAAACGGCTTCAGTTATTGCATCAGCCTTCCAGCCCAAACAGGAAATGCTCATCAATGCCCCGAAAACAGGCTGGGCAGAACAGGATCCCGAGACCTGGTGGGAAAATCTGAAACTAGCAACCGGCGATGTCCTTCAGAAAGCTGAAATTGATCCGGACTTGATTGGAGCCATCGGTATATCATACCAGATGCATGGCCTCGTGATCGTTGACAAAGATTATAATGTACTGAGACCTTCCATCATCTGGTGTGACAGCAGGGCCGTCGAAATTGGCGAGAAAGCCTTCAAAGAACTTGGCAACCAGCGCTGCCTGAGCAGCCTGCTGAATTCCCCGGGAAATTTTACAGCCTCAAAACTCAAATGGGTCCAGGAAAACGAGCCCGAAATCTATGAGAAGATCCATAAGATCATGCTCCCCGGAGATTATATTGCCTTCCGTTTGACAGGTATGGCCATGACCACCATTTCAGGCTTATCAGAAGGCATATTCTGGAATTTCGAGGAAAGCAAACTCGCAGATTTTTTACTCGATCACTATGGGATCAGCCAGGATCTGATACCCGAAATTGTCCCTACATTTTCAGAACAGGGGAGACTGGGACCTGGTGTAGCGGCAGAATTGGGACTGAAATCAGGTATTCCGGTAACATACAGGGCCGGGGACCAGCCGAACAACGCCTTTTCCCTGAATGTATTAAATCCTGGGGAAATTGCCGCCACTGCGGGAACATCGGGTGTGGTATATGGTGTCAGCGACGAGATCACCTATGATCCTGAATCAAGGGTCAATACCTTCGCCCATGTCAACCATGAAAAAGGCCGGCCCAGGCTGGGAGTACTGCTCTGCATCAACGGCACTGGCATTTTGTATAGCTGGCTTAAAAAAAATCTAGGAACCGCAGGGACTGATTACGATCAACTGAACAAGATGGCCGGAGATATACCTGCAGGAGCGAAAGGGCTGACTATTCTGCCTTTTGGCAATGGGGCCGAACGCATGTTGAACAATAAGGATCTTGGCTGTACCATTGCCAACCTGAATTTTAACATCCATTCAGATGCCCATATTATAAGGGCTGCCCAGGAAGGGGTTGTTTTTGCCTTTCATTATGGGATGGAGATCATGAAAAACACAGGTATCCAGCCCGCTGTAATCAGGGCCGGTCATGCCAATATGTTCCTGAGTCCGGTATTCCGGGAATCCCTGTCCGGATTGACAGGTGCAGTCATCGAACTTTATGACACCGACGGGGCCCAGGGTGCCGCCATAGGTGCGGGTGTTGGAAGTGGACATTACCCCGGGTTTAAAAGCGCATTCAGCAACCTAAAGAAGATCAAGGTTATAGAACCGGATACTTCCGGACAGGAATCCTATCAGGAAGCATATCAAACCTGGCAATCTGAATTGCTGAGAAGGCTGGCATGACTTTTCGTCTTTAATATTAAATTATATCACAATCTATAATCATTCAACTATGGAATATTTAACCGGAGATAAGGAATTCTTCCCAGGCATTGGGAAAATCAAATTTGAAGGAAAAGCATCAAAAAATCCCCTGGCTTTCAAATACTATGATGAAAACCAGGCAGTTGGCGGTAAAAGCTTAAAGGATCATTTCCGCTTTGCCGTTGCTTACTGGCATACCCTGACAGGTACGGGCGGTGACCCGTTCGGTCCAGGAACAAAAGAATTTCCCTGGGCGCAACAGTCAGACCCCATCCTGAAAGCCAAAGACAAGATGGACGCAGCCTTCGAATTCACATCGAAAATGGGTATCCCTTTCTACTGTTTCCACGATTATGATATTGCGGATGAAGCTGATTCTATACCCGAATCAGAAAAGCGCCTGCAAACCATGGTGGATTATGCCAAGGCCAAACAGGCCGCATCCGGGATCAAGCTTCTCTGGGGCACTGCCAACCTGTTTTCTCATAAAAGATATATGAACGGTGCTGCAACCAATCCGGATTTCTCCGTGATCCCATGGGCGGGCACCCAGGTTAAAAATGCCCTTGATGCCACCATTGAACTGGGCGGGGAGAATTATGTCTTCTGGGGTGGCCGTGAAGGTTATATGTCCCTCCTGAACACAGATATGAAAAGGGAACTGGACCACATGGCCCAATTCCTGACCATGGCCAGGGATTACGCCAGGAAACAGGGATTTAAGGGAACCTTCCTGGTGGAACCCAAGCCCATGGAGCCGACCAAGCACCAATATGATTTTGACGCTGCCACCGTGATCGGCTTCCTGAATAAATACGGCCTTGCGGGGGATTTCAAGCTGAACGTCGAAGTGAACCATGCAACACTGGCGGGACATACATTCCAGCACGATTTACAGGTGGCAGCGGATGCTGGGCTGCTTGGCAGCATTGATGCCAACCGGGGAGATTATCAGAACGGCTGGGATACAGACCAGTTCCCCATCAACATCTACGAGCTTGTGGAATCCATGCTTGTCATTCTCGATATGGGCGGATTCAAGACCGGTGGCGTGAATTTCGATGCCAAAACCCGCAGGAACTCCACAGACCTGGAAGACATTTTCATAGCGCACATTGCAGCCATGGATGCATTTTCACGTGCTTTGATCGTTGCCGACAAGGTCAGGACGGATTCGGATTTCCTGAAGATGCGCAAAGAAAGATATGCATCATTCGACAGCGGGGATGGAGCTGCCTTCGAAGTAGGGAAACTGAGCCTTGAGGATTTGAGGGAGCTGGCCATTAAGATGGGTGAGCCAAAGCAGATCAGCGGCAAGCAGGAACTCTACGAATCCATCATCAATCAGTATATATAAGGTTTGGAGCTAATAGTTTGGACCTATTAGCTCCAAACCTTAAAGCTGTTACATCCAGACGATAGCCATTGGTTCGTTGCTAAAAAACAAAGTAGAAGTTTGGAACCTTTTTGCTGGAAAAAAGTAGATTTCTCAGCCTTAATTCCTGTAAATCAAACAATTGATATATTGTAAGTTTGGAACTAATCGGGACAAACACTTCAAATAGTTTGGACCTATTAGTTCCAAACTTACAACAGTGTCGGAACAGGAACACCATACATGAATTTCAGACTGTCCAGCTCCTTTTTCAGTTCGGGAATGATCTCCTGGTAGGCCGGATCATCAAATATGCTCTTCATTTCATCTGGATCTTTTTCCAGGTCGTACAGCTCCCATTCACCAAGGTTATAGAAATGCATCAGTTTAAATGACTTGGTGGCAATTCCCTCATGTTTTCTCACGGAATGGGCACCCGGAAATTCATAATAATGGTAATAGAGGCTGTTTCGCCAGGTACTGGGGGTATTGCCATGCAATAAGGGCACAAGGCTTTCTCCCTGCATTTCATCCGGGGCATCAGCTCCGGCAATTGCAAGGAAGGTCTGTGCAAAATCAAGATTGGAAACCAGATCATCGTTCACCTGCCCTGATCCGGTCACACCTGGCCAGCGAACTATCAGCGGAGTACGCAATGATTCCTCATACATAAAACGCTTATCGAACCATCCGTGTTCTCCCAGATAGAATCCCTGGTCGGAATTATAGATCACGATGGTATTCTCTGCCAGTTCACTCGTTTCAAGGTAATCCAACACACGGCCGACATTCTCGTCAATGGACTGGATACAGGCCAGGTAGTCACGCATGTATCGCTGGTATTTCCACCTGACCATCTCCTTGCCGGTCAGGTTTCCCTTGAGATACGCTTCACGGATAGGTTCATAAACAGCATCCCACAGCGCACGCTGGTCTTCCGCCAATCGCCCGGAGAACCTTTCTTTACCCTGATCTTCTTCATCCACCCATACTTTCAGGTCATAATCCAGACGCATGGTTCGGTCTATGGTCATATCCTGCTCCTTCGCTGCCGTGCCGCGTCCCTGGTAATCATCAAATAAATTACCCGGCTCTGGAAATATGACATCCTCGAACATGCCCAGCTGTCCTGGACCTGGTTCCCATCGCCTGTGCGGTGCCTTGTGCTGCAACATCAGCATAAATGGTTTGGTCTTATCCCTTTTTTCCTGCAACCATTCAAGGGCTTTGTCGGTAATTACCTCTGTGACATATCCCTTCACCCTGATGATTCCTTCCGGCGTCCTGAAGTCCGGATTATAATAATGGCCCTGGCCAGGAAGGACCTCCCAGAAATCAAACCCCATGGGCGTGGTCTTGAGGTGCCATTTCCCAACGATGGCAGTCTGGTAGCCGCTGGCCTGCAGGATCAGTGGAAAGGTTACCATGGTAGAGTCAAATCGTTCACGGTTGGTAAGGACCCCGTTCAAATGGCTGTGCTTCCCTGTAAGGATGGTAGCCCTGGAGGGAGCACAGATGGAATTGGTAACATAGCACCTGTCAAAACGCATACCCTCAGCAGCAATACGATCGATATTAGGGGTTGGTGCGTACTTTCCGATCTCAAAATCATAGGCGCTAACCGCCTGATAGGCATGATCATCTGAAAATATAAAAAGGATATTGGGCTTTTCAGCAACCCGCCCTGTACAGGCATAAAAGCTGGTGACAAATGTCAACAGTACAAGACCATTGACAAGACTTTTCATTCCAGGATTCATAGTTCAATAGGATTTTGGATTAAATATACATGGCCAGGTGTTGGACGCTATTCTGACTGGATGCTTGCATCTGCAGCCCTCCTTGTCTCCCGCTGCTCCGATATGAGGGAGCGGATTGGAGAGAAGATGCGTTCGATGAGTACACGGTCGTCCGTGATGATCTCCGCGCGCCCAAGCATCTCCTGCTTAAAGGGTATCTCGCTATCATAATATGTGGTCAGCCCATCCGGCAGTTCAACCTCCACTTTATAGAGCTTGTCATCGGGGACCTGGCTGATGGTCCGGATGATCCCCTTCACCATTCCGTATTCAAGGTGGGGAAAGTTGGCGAACTGGATATTTACGGTGTGTCCGATCTCAACCTTGCCCGATCCTTCCATGGGAAGGTCTATCCTGCCGATGATCTCTCCCTGGTTGGCAGGGATAATGGTCATCACTTTGTCATTTGTCCTGACATTTTGGGTTTCACTCCAGTATCCAATGAAACTTACAATTCCGTCTATAGGTGCCTTGAGCAGGTATTTTTGCTCCCATATGTCGATCTGTCCGATCAGTTTTTCAAATGCCTCCCGGACATCCGTTTGCATCTTTTCTCTTTCCTCCTGTTCCCTGAGTTGAAGCTCAAGTACCTCCTGGCCCAGTTTTGATATCTCGATCTCGTTGGAAGACATTTTCAACCTGGATTCTTCATACTTCAACTGGGCTGACAGCATGTTCTTTTCCGAGTTCTCCAGATCTGCATCTGCACTGAAACCCTCGGCATGTAACTTAGCATCCCGGCTATATTGCCGTTGAGCCAATTGATACTCTTTCATGAGAATGCTAACCTGCTCCCTCAGCCTGTTGTTATGAATTTCATACCTCCTGATCTCGTCCTGTTTTGACTCAATTGTTCTGCCATGGTAATCCAGTTCCAGGAACCTGAAATAATCATCATATGCATTGATGAATTCTGCATATGTCGACTGGATCTCTCCCAGTGTATAGGTATTCGTCAATGGGATATATTCACCCTTTTCAAGGTTGACAATGATGGTCCGGATCTCTTCGATGTCATAACGAAGACTGATCACATCCGAATACTCTGCCGGATTCTCAATAACTGCCAGGGGGGTGTTGATCTTCACAAACTGGCTGTCATCGACAAAAATCCTTTCAATCTGGCCATCTGTCCTGGCTATCAGGTTGGCAGGGGGATTTTCGGTAGTGACCAGGATCTCTGCCCGTTTGATGTCCGGGTATCTGAAAATCATACTTCCTGCAATGATGACCAGAATGGTGGCCAGGATGACCACGGTACCCCAGCGAACGATCCAGGAGGGTACCTGTCCCAGGATATCCTGTACCTCCTCGCTTCTGATCTCAATCTTTTGGTCTTTCTTTTCTTCCATGGCTGTTATTCTGAACCAAGTTCAAGCTGATTTTTGACCAGTTCATAGTAATTTCCTTTCTTTTTAATCAGATCATCATGTTTCCCTATCTCGGCAATCTTTCCTTTGTCGAGAACCACGATCTGGTCTGCATTCCTAACCGTACTCAGGCGATGGGCAACCACTACTACGGTCCGCCCCCTGAAGAAATCCTGCAGGTTGTCAATGATCACCTTTTCATTTTCTGCATCCAGGGAAGAGGTTCCCTCATCGATGAACAGGAATTCAGGCTGCTTATAAATTGCACGGGCAATCAGGATGCGCTGTTTTTCACCCCCGCTGAGTGATTGTCCGCCGGTCCCCACCTTCGTATTGTAACCCACCGGGAGAGATTCTATGTAATTCTTGATATTCGCCATTTTAACGGCTGCCAACAGCCTGTCAGGGTCTACGTATTCTTCCCCCAGGGATATATTCCTGGCGATGGTATCGGAAAAGATATATCCGTCCTGCATGACCACGCCACATCTTCGCCTCCAGGCCTGCTGGCTGAGGGATTGCAGGTTTGTATCCCCCACCCTGATCTCCCCTTCTAACGTTGGATAAAAGGCCAGGAGCAGTTTGACCAGGGTGGTTTTCCCGCTGCCGCTTACACCGACGACGGCCGTTACACTGTCCGCCGGGATCTCCAGGTTCACGCCATCCAGCACCTTCCTGGAATGGGGACCTTCATACTGGAAAGACAGATTACTGATACCCAGTGTCTTACTTTCGGGCATAACGATCATATCCCCAAGGTCTTCCTTCTCCTCATTTTCCTCTTTGTGGATCTCTCCCAGCCTCTCCATACTGATCTTTGCATCCTGGGTCACATGCATGAAATTGATCATCTGCTCAATGGGACTGTTGAGTTGTCCCAGTATATAGGAAACAGCAAGCATCATACCCAGGGTCATATCGCCGTGGATAACAGCAGTGGCTGCCAGGAAGGTGATCAGTATGTTCTTGGTCTCATTGATAAATACCCCGCCTGCTTCCTGGTACTGGGTAAGGGCAAGTGATTTGATATTGACCTTGAAAAGGGATCCCTGGATATTCTCCCATTCCCAGCGTTTCTGGCGCTCGGCATGATAGAGTTTTATGTCCTGCACCCCATAGATCAGCTGGATCAGTTTGCTCTGGTTATCCGCCAGGTTTGAAAAACGTTTGAAATCAAGTTCCCGGCGTTTGCGCATAAAGATACTTAACCATAGGAAATACAGGAAGCTCCCGAACACAAACAATAAAAGGATCTTCCAGCTATAGATGGCCAGTACGATACCGAATATCAAAAGGTTCACCAGGGAAAACATGATATTCAGGGAAGATGTGGTAAGAAAATGTTCTATCCTTCGGTGATCTCCGATCCGCTGGAGGATATCACCGATGAGCTTGATATCAAAAAACCCAAGAGGCAGTTTCATCAGCTTGATAAGGAAATCCGAGATCAGCGATATATTCATCCTGGTGCTCAGGTGCAGGAGGATCCAGCCCCGTATAAAATCCACCGACATCCGGCTGATGAACAGGACCAGCTGGGCGATCAGGATCAGGTAAATGAAATTTATATCATTGTTGTTGATCCCGACATCCACAATGGATTGTGTGAGGAATGGAAAGATGAGTTGAAGGATGCTTCCAAGCAGCATCCCGAGGATCAGCTGGACGATGTATTTCCGGTGGGGCTTAAGATAGGATACGAGGAAACGGAAACTGGATTTGTCGACAACCTCCCCTTCTTCGGCATAGAAATCAGGTGTAGTTTCGAGCAGCAGGGCCAGGCCTTTCTTTTCCCCGTCCTGCTGCTTACTGATCCAGTTCTTCAGGAATTCCTTTTTGGTATATTTCACCAGTCCGAATGCCGGATCGGCAACGAATACAGTATCCTTGGATACCTTATAAACCACAACGAAGTGATTCTGTTTCCAGTGAACCACCAGCGGCAAGGGTGCCGTGGAGAAGAGTTTCTCGGGAGTGAGGGAGACCCCCATGGTCCTGAATCCAATGGATTCTGCCGCCTCGGAGATACCCATCATGGAAACCCCGTCCCTTGACAGATAACTCTTTTCACGCAGGGTCTGGAGTGAATAGGACTTCCCGTAGAACTTGGCAATCATACGCAGGCATGAAGGCCCGCAATCCATCGCATCTAATTGCTTATAGAATGGGAATGACGCCATGTAGAGGGATGCTTTGGGTTAAAAATAACAAAATCTTAAGAGAATCACTGTTTTATGCCGGTAAAATGAAATCACTGCAGGTCACGCAGGAGCATGCTGGCATCCTTCCTGAAGGGTGAATCGCTTTCTTTCAGCAGCATCAGCTGTTCCTTCGAATATTCGGCTTGCCCTGTCTTGAGATAGCAAAGCGCCAGGTACCACCTGGTGGCCGGTATCAGTTCCCCTTGGGCATCTTCCAGGAGTGTCTGGAATTTTTCAATGGCCTTGTCAGTAAGGTTTAGATGCATATAGGTATGGCCGGCATAAAATAGTGAATACTCCCTGAGACCAGTGCTGTCCGCCAGCATTTCAAACAGGATAATGGCCCGTTCATAGTCACCTGCCTCATACACCTTCATGGCAAATAGCAGGTCATCGTCTGTCCTCGACAGCTCATTCATTTCCCCGGTCATTGGAAACTCCTTATAATATTCTGCATAAAGATCCCTTGCCGGTTTACTCCTGAATGGCCTGAATATGAGGATAGACAAAATAACAGCAAGGACTACGATAGCGGCGGCCCTGAACCAGATACGCCTGATTTGCCTGATGTTCGGCCGGTCGGCCTCAGGCTCAGCTCCAGCAGTATCATGTCGATCCTTTTCTTTTCTTATTTCAAAAGCCTTTCCGGCCGCTTTTATTGTCTCATTGACTTCTTCAGGGATCAGATCTTTCCCGCCTTCCTTAAAATCATTCACAGCCTGCTTGATCTCCTGCCTGGTCTCCTGGTCAAGTCTTACTTCAGGATCATCTGCTTTACCCGCAGCTTTACCGGCCAGCTTCTGGATCTTCCTGAGCTGCTCCACCCTGTCAGCCAGCCCGGTATTCGAGGATATTGCTTCTTCGAATCGCAGCTTCTCATCTTCCGGCATTTCCCCGTCGAGATACCTGATTATGTTTTTATCATCGATCATCTGTAATCTCTTTAAATTTTGGGTCTTTCCTGATCCTGTTATAAAGGCTTTGCTTACACCTGTATTTACGGTCCGATGTGTAGTGCTCACTGCTGTATCCGAAAATCCGCTGGATTTCAGCAAGGGGAACTTTACCAAAATGCAGTTGCAGTAATTTCTGGCAATCCTTGCTCAGCTGCCTGAAATGATGCTCGTACAAGGCCAGTAATTTCTCTTCCAGTTCCCTGTCAATGGCATCTTCTTCTGAGACTGAATCCAGCCTTGAATCCTCCACCAGATGATATTTACCTCTCCTCATATCATGCATCCATATGTTTTTACAGACAGCCAGCAGGTATGTTGAGAATGCGCAGGTCAGTTTCAGGCCTTTCTGATGGACCTTCTGGTATATCACCAGGATAGCTTCCTGGAACACATCCTTGATATGCTCCGGGTTACCGCCCCTTACTATGAGGAATCCCTCCACTTTTCCATAAAACCGATCATAGATATAATCCATCACCTTTCGGTCATTTTGAGAAATTCCCTCGATGATCTGTTCATCGGTATATTGCTCCATCGCCGGCTGGGATAAGAAAAGGCAAAATAAATATAGTAAAATGGCAGAATGGAATTATGAAAATTCTTATTTAATTTGCTTTCCCATTTGTTCAAAATTCGAGGAAATGTATAAAACCAGATATCTGCTGATTTTTTTTCTGCTATTCCCGGTATTGCTTGCCGGGCAGGAAATTGCTCAGTGGAGGGGACCGGAACGCAGTGGGGTCTATCCCGTGGAGGGACTGCTGGATCAATGGCCTGAAGGGGGACCTGCACAATTGTGGAGCATGGAGGGGATCGGGAAAGGCTTTTCATCCGTATCAGTGAAGGATGGGACCATATATGCCACAGGCATCAAGGACAGTATTGAATACCTGACAGCTATCCACCAGGAGAACGGCCACATGCTATGGCAAATCCCATACGGCCTTTCCACCCTCCGTTCTTTCAAGGATACCCGCTGTACACCGACCATTGAAGAAGACAGGGCCTATATTGTCAGCGGCCGCGGGGAAGTCGTTTGCGTGAATCTGTCTCAGCAAAAAATCGCATGGTATGCCGATGCGTATCATCATTTCGAGGGACAATTTGCGAGATGGGAGATTGCCGAATCACCCCTGCTGGTCGATAACAAAGTTATCTATACGCCCGGGGGACATAAAACCACTATGGTTGCGCTGGATAAGCACACCGGAGAGACCATCTGGACAAGCGAGACCATCCATGATACCACCGCCTATGTTTCTCCCATCCTGGTTGAAAGAGGGGATCATAAGATCGTCATCAACATACTTAGAAATTACCTGATAGGGGTAAACGCAGAGAATGGGAAGATCATGTGGAGCTATCTTTACAGCGAACTTGATAAACCTACCCAGCATCCCGAATCTCCCCATATCAATACGATCAGTCCCCTGTACAAGGAAGGCCGGCTCTTTATCACCAGCGGTTACGATCATACCTCGGCCATGTTCGGGCTTTCCACTGATGGCGAGGAAATCAACCTGCTCTGGAGACAGCCTGTCCTGGATACACACCATGGAGGGGTAGTTCTGCTGGACGGGTATATTTACGGTTCCACATGGATCAACAACAGCCAGGGGAACTGGGCATGCGTTGACTGGGAATCAGGAAAGATCATGTATGAGAAAGAATGGAACAACAAGGGTTCCATCGTTGCTGCCGATGGCAAACTTTTCGTTTATGAGGAAAAAAGGGGCTTTGTCGGACTGGTCAGACCAGGTCCGGATGATTTCCATGTAACAAGCTCCTTCCAGCACAAGCATGGCAGCGGTCCGCACTGGGCGCACCCCACCATCAGCAAGGGGGTTCTGTACATAAGGCATGGGGAAACGCTGACTGCCTATAACATCAGCAGGTAATTTCAGTCACCGCCTTCAGACCAATCCGGGAACAGTAATGTTTGAATAATTTGTAAATTGTAACGCGTCTTTAAAAATAAATAGCATAAATCACATGGCTGAGATCCTGGATAATCTGTCGGAGTTTTTCGGGAAATCCACCGTGAAACACGGATTCATTGTGATCCTCATCCTGTTATCTTCCTTCATACTTTCAAGGATCCTGAAGATCATCCTTAAAAGGGCCATCAATCTGGCTTCGAAAAAACTCCAGGTCGAACCGACACAATACAACTTCCTCTATTATGCCATGAACCTGATGATCATCCTGGCAGCCCTGATACTGGTTTTTTACAGCATACCCGGACTGAGATCCCTGGGCATTACCCTGTTTGCCAGTGCAGGTTTCATCACCGCCATCCTTCTGTTTGCCTCCCAGCAGGCCCTGTCAAATATCATCAGCGGAGTTTTCATCATCGCTTCCAAACCTTTCCGTGTAAACGACATCATAAAGGTCGGTGACCAGCGGCTTGGAAGGGTCGAGGATATCACCCTGAGGCACACGGTGATCCGGGATTTTGAAAACCGCCGGATCGTCATTCCCAATGCGGTTATCAATGCAGAGATCATCATTAATTCTTCGATCACCGATGAGCTGATATGTAATTTTGTGGACTTCGGCATAAGTTATGATTCAGATGTGGACAAGGCCATGGAGATCATCGCCAGGGCAGCTGTGTCACACCCCAACTTTATTGATCACCGCACCAAAGAAGATATAAACCTAGGAGTCCCTGAAGTACGCGTCAGGGTGATCGGTTTTGGGGATTCCTCCGTCAATCTGAGAGCCTATGTCTGGACCGCTGACCATTCAGCCGGTTTTGTCCTCAAAACGGATCTTTTTAAATCGGTCAAGGAGATCTTTGACCGGGAAGGGATTGAGATCCCGTTTCCCTACCGGACATTGGTGTTCAAGAATCCACCGGAATCCGGTCAACCAAAATAAAACAACATGCCACCCATGTCCAGATTCATACATTTGAAAACCAGGTCCAAAGGAAGTGCGCCAGGATCATTGATCTTTGTTGGAGACATAAAACAGGAGCAGGTCCGGATCCGGGTCATGCATTTTGATTCCAACGAGCTTGTTGAGCAGGATTGTACTTCCGTGGCCGAAGCATTTGAATTTATCGGGAAAAGGACCATGACCTGGATCAATATTGATGGCATTCATGATGCCGGGATCATCCAGGAGGTCGGTTCAAGGCTCGAGGTCAGCAGCCTGATCCTGGAAGATATCATGAACACAGAACATCGCCCGAAGTTTGAAGAATCGGGCTCGATTGTATTCATGATCATCAAACTGCTGAACCACAGCAGCGATGACGGAACAACGGCTGCCGAGCAGCTCAGCCTGCTGATTGGCAAGGGGGTACTTGTCACATTCCAGGAGAGGGTGGGCACCCATTTTGAACCGGTCAGGGAACGCATTCGCAACACCCAGAACAAGGCACGGCTCATCCACCCGGATTACCTTGCCTATGCCCTGCTGGACTGTGCCGTGGACAATTATATGGAAATCATCGCCACGGCAGGGAGGGATATTGAATCCCTTGACCAGGAGGTCATCCATTCCCCGAAGAAGGAAACACCTGGCAGCATTTACCATTACCGTACAAACCTGAATTACCTGCACAAATCCATCCGTCCCATGAAGGAGATCTGCATTGCTTTTGTAAGATCTGATTCCCCCATGATGCAGGATATGACACGCAGTTACATCAGGGATCTGTCCGAGCATGTGGAAATAACCCTGGAATTCATTGAGTTTTACCAGGTCATGATCATGGACCTGTACAATATGTATAACGCGAGCATTTCCAACCGGGCAAACGAGATCATGAAAACCCTGACCATTTTTGCATCCGTGTTTATTCCCCTTACCTTTGTCGCAGGCATTTACGGGATGAATTTTGAAACGATGCCAGAACTGGGTTGGAAATGGGGATACCCTTACTTCTGGGTCATCATCCTCCTGGTCGGCAGTGGCTTCCTGCTATATTTTAAAAGGCGGAAATGGTTTTGATGCTGACAGTCTTCCGGATGGATGATCATTCTCCCGAAACTGCGACCAGGTAGCTGGCCGTACGGAAGTATAGAGTGCCTTTTGATATGGCCGGAGTGGCCATGCAGATATCGTCCATATTGTTAACAGCCAGTCGTTTATATTCCGGACCGGCCTTCACCACGTATACATTCCCGTTCTCTGAAGTGAAATACAGTTTCCCGTCAGAGGCGATTCCGGAGGCCGTAACCCCGCCGCTGATCCCGAGGCTTTCCTTGTACAACATCTCCCCGGTGGTTGCATGAAAACAGCTCAGTGAGCCATTGCCCTGCAGATTATATAGATATTCCCCATAGATCAGCGGGGTTTGCATGTAAGCACCACCCCTTTTGATGCTCCAGACGATGAATTCATTCGTGGTGCTACCCTCGTCCAGGGTGATATCACCTTTTGCTTCGGGTCTGACCACATAGATGGGTGAGTACCTGCCATGTGCATTGTTCAGGTAGATCAGGTCGTGGGCTATGACCGGTGTGGGAACCGGGGCGTCACCTCCTCCGCTCATTTTCCAGATTTCCTGTCCCGTTTCAAAATCATATCCTCCCATATGCATGAAACCGTTGACGATGATCTGTGTCCTGCCATTTTTCAAATAAACGGCCGGCGTACACCAGGTCGAAACTTCTTCCCTGGGTGTCCGCCATATTTCCGTCCCGGTTTCGATATCGAAAAGAACCAGAAAATCCTCGCCGGTAACATCGCACTGGATAATGATCTTTCCCAGGTGGATCAACGGGGAGCTGCCTACCCCCCATTCCACCTCCGGGTCGGTATAGGGTCCCGCATTGATCACACCGAGGTCCTTTTTCCATAACAGTTTCCCCTCGAAATCATAGCAATAAAGTCCCTCGCTGCCAAAATATACCACCAGGTGCTTACCATCTGCAGCAGGGGTACAATTGGCATGGGACGACTTGGTATGCCGTCTGGTTTTGGGGACACCTACATGGGAGTTTTGGTCCCATATGACCTCCCCGGTATTTTTATCCAGGCAGTAAACTTTAAACTCGTGGATGGATTCATCATCCACCATGTCAATATCACCATACAAGCCTACTTTCAGGTAATCTTCCCCCGATCCGCTTACAGCTGTAGTGACGAATAAATAATCATCCCAGATCACGGGACATGAATGTCCCAATCCGGGGATCTTCGTTCTCCACTTGATGTTTCTGCCTGATTCTGCATCCCATTCAACAGGCGTGTTGGCACTGTCAAGAATACCGGTGGCATAAGGACCCCGGAACCCGGGCCATTGTTCCATGCAATCTCCCTGACCCGCCGATTCAGCAATGAGCAAGATTGACAGGAGAACACAGGAAATGAGAATGCGGGGGGTCATTTTGCAGGGATTATTTGATCTTATAAGCCATTAAAACGTCACCATGTCTTACAAACAGCCGTCCGTCATTGATCACCGGATGCGCCCAGTGCTGACCGGAGCCCATGCTTATCCTGGTTTTGCCGGTTACCTTGAATTCATTTGGATCCGCCGGAACCAGTGCAAGTTCCCCGCGCTGGCTGTAACAGAACAAAAGGCCATCAGCCGAGATCACTACTCCGTTACCGATGCTGGTGGACTCATACATTTGTTTCCCGGTCTGCCAGTCAAGGCATTTCCAGCTGCGTCCGTAGTCTCCTGACCCGTAAATATAACCATCGATAAGGACGGCACCCCCCATCCGGCTGTCCAAGGATTTCTCGGTCCACTTGGTCCTGACCCTGTTTCCCCTGCCGTCGAGCTCGAACATTACACCACCCCGTCCGTAGCCACTGAAACAGAATACTGCCCCGTCATGATAGATGGGTGTATTGGCGTGTACCGCGAACTGGTTGGTATGGTTTTGTGACCATAACAGCTTCCCGTCGGAAGCATCAATTCCAAGGATGTTACTCGCTGTATGCGTCACGAGGATCTTTGCCGCCGGCAATTTAACGAGCAGTGGGGTACAGTAGGCAGAAGGATTGCCTTTCCCCCTGCTTGACCATTGAACATTGCCGGTAAAACGGTCCAGTGCCACCACGTTGTCCTTTGATCCTCCGGGGGTACAGTACACCGTATTTCCATCCACCATAAGGGTTTCTGTGGCCCCCCAGGTAATGTTTCTTCCGTCCAGATCACTGAAAAGGTTCTTTGACCATTGAATCCTTCCATCTTCGGCATTCATACAGACCACCTTCCCCTGGCCGCTGAAAACATAGATCAGGTCTCCGGCAACGGTGGGAGATGAACGGGAACCCGGGTAACTTTCATGCCAATCCTCACCATAGGGAAACCTGTCAATCATCTTACCATCCGTGCTCAGTACAAAGACATGCCCTGTTCTGTTTATCATTCCGGTAACATAAATTTTCCCATTGGCAAAAACAGGTGACGAATGTCCCTGTCCCAGTCCATCTGCATGCCACACCATCTCGGGACCTTCTGCCGGCCATTCCCTCAAAAGGCCCTGGTCAGGGTAGATCCCGTTCCCCCCGGGTCCTCTCCACCTGGTGGCCTCCTGGGCTGAGGTAAGTGTACTTATGGTGATTAATAAAGCAATCCAGATCTTTCTCATTTCTGTCCTATTTTTTTTCAATGATTATTTGATTTTAAAGACCATCAGCACATTCCCATGCCTAAGCAACAGCCGTCCCTTATTGATCACAGGATGTGCCCAATGCTCACCGGTTCCCATGGTTATCTTTGCCATACCGGTTACCCTGAAGGCCGACGGATCGGCAGGTACCAGTGCCAGTTCTCCTCTCTGGCTGTAACAAAAGAGCATGCCGTCAGCATAGATCACCGTACCATTCCCTACATCCGTGGATTCGAAAAGTTGTTCCCCTGTCTTCCAATCAATTGCCTTCCAGCTGCGGTTATTATCCCCTGAACCATAGATGGTTCCATCTACCATGACGGCACCCCCGATTTTATTGTCAAGGGTGGGATCAAACCATTTCTGTCCAAGTAATCTGCCTTCGCTGTCAAGGCTCAGCATGGCACCACCGTGACCATATCCGCTGAAGCAATAGAGTCCGCCGTTATAATAGATCGGTGTATTTGGGTGAATGTTCCGCGAATTTGCGTAAGGATGGGACCATAAAAGCTGGCCGTCCGATGCCCTGACGGCCAGTACATGGCTGTTTGTCATGGTGAACAGGATCTTTCCTGAAGGAAAATCCACCAGCAGGGGTGTGCAGTAGGCTGAAAGGCTCCCTTCCCCGGCACATTTCCATATCAGGTCCCCCGAATGCCTGTCCATGGCAACCAGATTGTATTCGG
>LJUP01000066.1 GCA_001303955.1 Bacteroides sp. SM23_62
TGTTGGGTGTCTTGGCGGGTCCGGTGTTCCAATCAATCGGGTTCATTATTTCCCTGTCGAGTTCGGCGCCTTTGCGATATTCAATGAATGTCCCTGCCTGTCTTTTGGCAGCGATACCCTCCAGGATGGTGGACATATCCCCGCTCACACCAAAGTAATTGCCCAGCATTACATCCAGGTTGGTGGCATTGGGTCCGGTAACATATACCCTTTCGGTTTTATCAGAAAGGGGGAGTACCCCGTTATTTTTAAGCAACACAACGCATTTCTGTGCTGCTTCCCGGGCCAGTGCCTTGTGCTCGGGACAATTCACCACATCTGTGGAGATTTTTGTGAAAGGAACCATATCGTAGGGATCGAACAAACCCAGCTTGAATCGTGTACGGAGCAGGTAAGCCAGGGAGGCATCAATCTCCTGTTCGGTTACCAGTCCCCTTTCAACCGCTTCCAGCAAGAATGGATAAGTGTTACCGCAGTTGAGGTTGACACCGTTCTTTAATGCCATGGCTGCAGCCTCTGCACCGTCGGCGACCAGCCTGTGTCCCCCGTAGAGATCTCCCAGGGCCCCGCAGTCAGATAATATATGTCCCTTGAATCCCCATTCATCACGGAGGATGTCCAGCAGCAGGGTATTGCTTCCGCAACATGCTTCATCGTTGGTCCGGTTATAGGCACACATGATGGACTCTACACCTGCATCGACCAGGGCCTTAAATGCATAGAGGTAGGTTTCATGCAGGTCTTTCTGGCTTGTGATGGCATTGAACTCGTGGCGGAGCCCTTCGGGACCACTATGTACGACGTAGTGTTTTCCGCATGCACCTGCCTTTAAATATTTCGGGTGGTCACCCTGTATCCCTTTCACCAGCGAGACACCGATCTGGGATGTCAGGAAAGGATCTTCCCCATAGGTCTCCTGGCCGCGTCCCCACCTCGGGTCACGGAAAATATTGATATTGGGAGTCCAGTAAGTCAGTGCACCGTACCTCCTTGAAAATCCATATTTCTCCATGGCATGGAACATGGCCCGTCCTTCATCTGAGATCGCTGTCCCGATCCGGCTTATCAGGTCCTTATCCCAGGTAGCAGCCAGTCCGATCGCTTGCGGAAAGACGGTTGCCCTGCCGAACCTGGCCACACCGTGCAGGCATTCACCCCACCAGTCATATGCCGGGATTCCCAGCCGGTCAATGGCCGCACTGTTATTGACCATCTGGGAGACCTTTTCTTCCAGGGTCATTTTCGAAATCAGGTCGGCGATCCGGTCATCTATTGCCTGGCCCGGATCCTTCCAGATCGCATCGTATTCTTCCTTTTCGGGGGAGGGGGATGGACCACCTCCTCCGCAACCGGTAAGGAGCAGTGCCATAATAAGCAGGACGGAAAACAGGAAGTGAAAACGTGTCATTGGCATATGGGTTTGGTTAGGAACCTAAAAGTAAATAAAAAACCTTATTGGGCACAAAGGATTTTGCATTAGTCAAAAGGTTTCATCTGATTTGTTGTGACGGGAATTATTGACAATGTATCAACAATGCTGGCTTATGCTGCCATCTATGCATATCTTTATCAAAAATATCATACCAGAGATGAAAAATATTCCTGTACTGCATGTCACCGAAAATTCCCTCGCCATGGCCTATGAAGGCGCATTGGTAAGATTGTATAATGAGGGAACAAGATTCAGAACCCAATATGATAAACCGGGTGATCCCCTGAGCATAGATTGCACCATGAACATCACTGTCCTTGATCCGGAAAGTGACCCGATGATCCACCAGGCTTTTCCCGGGGGGATCGATGATCTGAAAGAGTATGTCTTTGAACTTAAGGGATTCAAGGATCACTGGGTGAAAAACATGAATGATCCGGATGATACCCGCTGGGAATATACCTATCACGGAAGGCTCAGGCGGTATGGCTCCTGGAAGGAACTTGCAGGGAACGGGGATCAAAAGGAGCGCCAGGATGTGGGATACCAGGTTGACCAGGTAGAATATGTGATACAGAAACTTGTGGATCAGCCTTTTACCAGGCAGGCGCAGATGATCACCTGGATGCCGAACCATGATCTGCAGGTATACGATCCTCCCTGCCTCCAGTCCCTGTGGTACAGGATCCTCGAGGATGAAGATGGTGTGCAGTGGCTGAACTGCAACATCCGCTTCAGGAGCAATGATGCCTGGGGAGCCAATTTCATGAATATGTTCGGATTTGTCCGGTTCAACCGGGAGGTGATTGCCGATGAAATTTCCCGCCGGAGCGGGAAAACCGTCAGGCTGGGAAGAATGAACTGGCAGGCGGATTCTTACCATATTTACGGCAGGGATATACAGCAGGCAAAAGAAATGTTGTTTGACCGCCTGGAATCCATGAGCGTGGAAGAAAGGACGTTCAATTTCCATGATGAATTTATCCAGGAAATGTACAACGGAGCGGATGAAATGATCAGGATGAAGATCAGGCAATATGATGAAGAGCACGCCTGAATACCTGCATTCAGGCTTTCTACCACCGACCTGGATTCTCCCTGATCGCCAGCAAACCCGGTGAGATCCCTGACAACCGGTCTTGCCCATGGTCGGAATTATCCGTAATATTAATCAATGAATCCCCTAAAAACCTAAGAGATGCCTTCTAAAAATCGCAGGGCTTTTATCAAGCAGGGATTGATGGGTGCAACGGGTGCCGGAATGGCAGCCCATTCCCTGAGGTCTGTCAATACTTCTGAAAGCAGATCGGCGAGCGCAGAAAAAAATACCGGGAAGATCCTCTATCGGACGCTCGGTAAAACAGGAATCAGAATACCGGTCGTTGGCATGGGAACCGGGGACACGGATAACCAGCATCTTGTTAAGGCTGCTCTGGACAGGGGAATTGTGCTGTATGCAACCTCCCGTTATTACGGTAATGGACGGAATGAGGAAATGATGGGTAAAGTCCTGAACGGGAGGTCAAGGGATTCCTATCTGATCGCAACGAGTGTGATGCCTTCGGGAATCGATCATCAGCAGGGACTTTATACAGCGGAATCAGACCCGGCGAAATTCAGGGGGGAAATGGAGGAGAGCCTGAAACACATGGGACTGGATTATGTGGATATATTTTTCCTTCCCTTTGCTGCGAGGAGGGAATCTGTCTTCTATGAGCCCTTGATGAGGGTGATGGAGGATGTGAAGAAAGAAGGCAAGACAAGGTTCATCGGGATAGCCACTCATAATTTTGAACCCGAAGCCATCAGGGCTGCCGCAGATACAGGCATTTATGACCTTGTCATGACTGCCTATAATTTTAAGCACCATCAACGTGAAGCCATAGACGATGCACTCGATTATGCAGTTGGTAAGGGATTGGGAACCATTGCCATGAAAACCATGGCCGGGATTTACTGGGATAAGGAGCGCACCAGACCGATCAATGCAAGAGCCGCCCTCAAGTGGGTTATCCGGAATAAAAATATCCATGCAACGGTACCGGGTATTACTACCTTTGACCAGATGGAATCTAACTATTCCATCATGGATGACCCTGCCCTGACGGATGAGGAAGAAAAAAGCCTGGTCCCACCGCAAGAACTTCCTGTATCCCGCTCATATTGCAGACGGTGCCGTGCCTGTTCGGGCCAATGCCCCGAAAGGGTTGATATACCGACGTTGATGCGCAGCTATATGTATGCCTATGCTTACCGCAACCTTGCCCATGCCAGGCAGACCCTGTTTCATGCGGGCGATGGCCGGTTGCCGTGCCTGGAGTGCAAGACGTGCAAGGTTAAATGTGCAGCCGGACTGGATATCCGGGATAGGCTGCTGGATATCCGGCGCCTGAAAGATATACCTGAAGATCTCCTTGTCTGATCAGGTCAAATCAGGCCAGGTTTGTTTTCAGATCAACGGTCATCGTTTAATACCCCGATGATCCCGACATCTATGAATTGCCTTTTTAGCCCGCTGTTCCGGTCCACCGGCGGATCCTTGCTGTAGCTGTGGACGGCGATGGTGTTTTTGCCCTTTTTCAGAAGCTGCTGCAGGTCGGAACTGAAATCCGTCATCTCGTGGATGTTCTCCGTGGGTTTGAATACGGCCAGTTTTCTTCCATTTAAATATACTGTTGAAACAGCGTTGTACGAGATGATATTCAGATAAAGTTTTTCCGGCGGCAACTGGTCCATTTCAAAATCCCGCCTGAGCCATATGGAAGCCGTATCCCATGGACTTCCATTGCCGAAAAGCCGGTAGCTTCCCCGGTGACCGAAACCGGCTTTGCCGGTTCGCCATAATGTGTCGGCATAATCTTCAGCATGCCATCCGGGACCGGGTGGATCCAGGGAATACTTCCACATGATACTGTCATCCTGTTCCCCTGCCGGAAGGATGAAACGGAACACTCCGGCCTGCTTATAAAGCATTTCTGCCAGCCTTGATGCATGGCTGGTATCCAGTTTTATAATCTTGCGGTCATAGGTCATCAAGCCGTTTACTTCGACTTCCACATCCGAGGTCTGGGTATAAATAGCGGCGGCCAGGCCCTTTGACACGAAAGGGACTAGCCTGTGGATGAGCTGCTCATAGGTATCATTGAGATCGGCCAGTGATTCGGTGTCCTGGTAGCCCCAGTTGTCCGTATCCTGCCATAAATGCCCCGAAACCGCGTATTTGAGTCCACCGAACTCCCCCAGCACCACCGCCCGGTTTTCTTCAAGGGGAGCAATGCCCGGACCCGGATAATAGTGCAGGTCAAGCATCTCTCCGCCGCCGAAATCCTTCCATCCACTCGGACCGTCGACCAGTCGCGTGGTATCGAGTTTTTTGGTCCAATCCAGGATCTCGTTCGTTTTGAATTGTCCCCAGCCCTCATTGAAGGGTACCCATGCTATGATGGAAGGGAAGTGGCGGAATGCATTGATGATGGCTTCCCATTCCCTGCGGAATATTTCCTCCTGACGTGCAGGACGTTCCACATCCCCGGCAGCATAAGGGTCGAGTCCGCCGGCACACCGCGGCATATCCTGCCAGACCAGGAGTCCCAGTTTATCACACCAGTAATACCAGCGGGCCGGTTCCACCTTGGTATGTTTCCGGGCGGTGTTGAATCCCATTGCCCTTGTCATTTCGATATCATATTTCAGGGCATCGTCCGAGGGAGCTGTATACAGCCCATCCGGCCACCAGCCCTGGTCAAGGGGACCAAAATTGAAGACTGCTTCCTGGTTCAGAAAGATCCGGTTGATCCTGTTTGTATCCTTCCGGATCTCCACCTTTCTCATGCCGAAATAACTGGAAACTTCATCCACAATGTCGCCTTTTTCAATGAGTTGGACCTTTAGCCCATAGAGGTAGGGGTGGTCCGGTGACCATACCCTGGGATCCGGTATGTTCAATCTGAGTACTGAATCCGCCTGCCCCTGCTGTATCACCAGGCATGAATCCTTATCCCAGGCCGAGATCCTGAGCAGGTGATGTTTATCCGGAGCTGTGATCCCCACACTTACCAGGACTGAATGGCTGTCTAAATCCGGGACCACCCTGATATGGTCTATATGAGATGCGGGTACCTGTTCCATCCAGACGGTCTGCCAGATGCCCGAAACAGCTGTATACCAGATACCACCGGGATCAAGGAGCTGTTTTCCCCTGGCCTGCAGGCCTTCATTGGTCGGATCCCAGACCCGCAGGGTAATGGCCTGGACACCCTTGCGGTTCAATGCTTCCGTAACATCAAAATAAAATGGATCATAACCTCCGGCATGTTCACCTACCTTCTGACCATTGATCCAGAGGCTGGTATGCCAGTCAACGCCTCCAAAATGCAACAGGATCCTTTGACCGTTCCGGGGCTTATCCAGCCGGAAGTGTTTTCGATACCACATGGCATCCCTGCCGGTAACCTTCCTGGTGACCCCGCTGAGGGTTGATTCCACACAAAATGGTACAAGGATCCTGTCAGCAAAGTATCCGGGTACTTCACTGGCCGAGTCGGTCAGGGCAAAATCCCAGGATCCGTTCAGGGTAATCCAGTTTTTACGGACCATTTGGGGACGGGGATATTCGGGGAGAACGCTGCTTGTATCCAGTTTTTCACCCCAGGGGGTCAGCATGGGGGATATTTTTGGTTCCCATTGAGCATACGACTGAAGGGTGGTGCACAGGGCTGTTAGAACAAGCAGGCAGGTTCTGGTCATCATGATGGATTTTCACGGCAGAATGGATGGCTAAATATACAGGGAAAAATCAAAACAACAGGCATTTTTAGTATCTTGAAGTCCCGGATGGCTCCACGCAAACTCACATATAAAAACATATTGGCCTATTCGGCAGGAATGGCCGGGTGGTCTATCCTGATCAATATTGTATCGGTCATGCTTATATATATTTACCTGCCGCCGAATAATGCGGGACTGAACACCCTCATCCCTCCGGTGGTTTACATCGGGATCTTTTCCATTCTTGCGCTGATTGCTGCAGGTGGCAGGCTGTTCGATGCTGTTACTGACCCGCTGATCGCATGGTTGAGTGACCGTTCTGAAAACAGAAAGGGCAGGAGGGTCCCCTTTATGCGAATTGGCTGGATCCCGGCAGTTGTTTTTTGTGTGGCTGTATTCTTGCCTTTAAGGTTGTCCGAGAGTCATCAGAATGTAGCCTGGTTGCTGGTCACACTGACCCTTTTCTATCTTTTCCTGACCATTTATTTTATCCCGTACAATGCACTCATGCCGGAACTGGCACCATCGCGCAGGGAAAAAGTTACACTGTCAACATGGCTTTCCCTGGCTTACGTGATCGGATTGATCATCGCGGCACAGACACCATTGCTGGCTTCTTGGCTGGAGGACCTGTTTCTGCTGGATGAGCGCATCCGGTCTTTTCAGTTATCCATCGGGCTATTGTCCCTGGTGGCAGCCATATTTCTTTACCTGCCTGTAATCAGCATCAATGAACCCTCCTGTTGTCCGGGAAAACCGGCCCTGGTATCCTTCCGGAAATCCCTGGGACAAACACTCAGGAACTATAATTTCAGGCTTTTCCTGTTCGCGGATTTTTCCTATTTCCTGGCGGTTGCCATCATTGCCAGTGGCATGCTGTATTACCTGAGGGTATTGCTGGACCTGGAAGAAGCAATGGGCAGTAAGGTATTTGGACTGATGATCGTAGTTTCACTGGTTTTCTATCCCCTTGTGCTCTATGTTTCAAAGTTTATTCAGAAAAAGATCCTGGTATCGTCAGCACTGATATTCCTGGGGATCGTATTCCTGGCTATTTTCTTTCTCGGCAGACTCCCCCTTCCTCCCAGATCCCAGATCTACCTTTTTGCCCTGCTGGCCTCTCTCCCTGTGGCCATTCTGGGGATTTTACCATATGCCATCATTGCAGAAGTGGCCCAGCTTGACAGCCTGAAAACAGGACTTCGCAAAGAAGGGATGTATTTTGCGGTCAGGAATTTTTTTTACAAGCTTGGCATGACCGCCGGGATCATGTTGTTTACCATACTGACCATCTGGGGGAAAGATCCGGGGGATGATTTTGGGATACGGCTGAATGGCCTGGTTGGTTTTGCATTTTGTGTCCTGGCAGGACTGACATTTTTACTCTTCAAGGAGAAAAAAATACAGCATGAAATTACAGAGCTGATGGGTAAGGTTGAAGGTGATGCAAATAACCGCAGCAGCGGAATCCTGAAATAAATAAATAATGAAAATCGGAATTTTAACCGCCGGGGGTGATTGTCCCGGACTGAATGCAGCCATCAGAGGGGTGGCTAAAACCGCCCTGCTCGAACAGCAAATGCAGGTACTGGGTATATCCTCAGGTTTTCTGGGTTTGATCGAGAATGAATATTTCGAGATCCGGGAAAAACACCTTTCAGGCATCCTTACCATGGGTGGGACCATTCTTGGGACCTCCCGTGAAAAACCATTCAGGAAATCAGCCAACTACATGATGGAGATCGATAAACCGGAGATTATACGAAGGAATTATCAAAAACTGGGACTGGATTGCCTGGTGTGCATCGGTGGCAATGGTACAATGAAGACCGCCTACCGTTTATCCGGGCTGGGAATGCATATCATTGGCATTCCCAAAACCATAGACAATGATGTCTGGGGTACAGAGTTCACTTTCGGATTTGACAGTGCTGTGACCATTGCCGCCGAAGCCATTGACCGGCTGCATAGCACAGCCAACTCCCACAAAAGGATCATGGTCATAGAGGTAATGGGCCATCATGCCGGCTGGATAGCACTGTATGCCGGTGTGGCTGCCGGTGGGGATATTATCCTGATACCCGAGATCAGGCATGATGATGAAATTATCTCAACATACCTGAAACAACGGGCCAAGGCAAAGAAGGAATATTCGATTGTCGTGGTGGCAGAAGGTATTGTCGACGGATCAAAGAGGGGGGCTGCAACGAAAATAGCCAAAAAAATCAGCAAACTTACCGGATTGGAAACCCGCGAAACTGTCCTCGGCTACATACAACGCGGAGGGAGCCCGACCCCCATGGACAGGATCCTGGCTACCCGTTACGGGGCACATGCCACTGAACTTATCACCAAACAAAAATTCGGAAACATGGTCGCCATTCAGCATGGCGAAATTACCGCCGTCCCTTTAAACATGGTGAGTGACAGGGTACGTACGGTACCGGAAAAACATCACCTGATCCTCCAGGCCAGGAATATGGGCACCTGTTTCGGGGATAAGTTATGCAGCAGCTTGAATTAATCCTCCATGTTCATATCCATCAGCCGGCTGATCCTTTTCAGCGCTTCTTCCATGGATTCATCGGGTATGATGATGTTATAGGGTCCCCAGAATTCCCGGTCGTACCCACCCAGCAGGTCTGCAAATATATCCCCCGTATTGGTGGTTTCCCTCGGCCTGAAACGACCTGCATGATCAGTTCGCAAATTGGTGATGGCCATTTCGGAAATTGTCCTGAAATCGTTACCGAATAGTTTATTCCTTTTTCTGACCCGGAATTTTACATCCGCCCTGATCATGGAAAGGTAAAACTTTTTACCATCGGATTTATAGCTCGCCTGGTACATTGCCGACAATGGTCTGACTTTCAGGTTTCTGGGCTTTCGTAGCACCATGGCGTTTGTCGCCTTGGAGATGGTCTGTGGGTCCACTTCCAATTCTGTCCCCCTGAAAGCCAGCGTTTCCATGTCAATATAGATACGGCCCTGGTAATGTGGCGGATCAGTATTGGGTTTCTGTTTGAAATCAATGGCATAGGTACTCCTGTCCTGGACTGTGATGATGTCTGCCATTTTATAGTCGAAGCGATGAAATAGCTCCGGATCAAGAAATTCTGGGCGGTACCGGATAAAATCCAGCATGAAACTTGTCTTCAGTCCCCCTTTCAGCTTGACCATTAAGGTGTCGGTTTCATCGAGGTCCAGGTTCTTACGTCCCTTGAGCAACCTGACCTGTTCCCTGTCCAAGGAAGCCCCGCCTGGTTTATAGACTTCAATCACCGCTTCGGATACCATGACATACCGTGTATTTTTCTGTATCGATTCCCTGTAAAAAGCAGTTTCCATGACAGGATCGCTGCCATAGTTCTCCTCGATCCTGTCAAGTGCCTGCCTGATCAAATGCAATGGTTCGGATCTTCGGATGACCACTTCCTGTATGGGGATGATGGCCGGGCTCATGAGGATACGGTTCACAGAATCATGCAGGTCGCTTACGGGTATTTTCGTGCTGCTGTAACCCATACAGCCTATGGCTATGGTGTCAGGAGGATCAGGTCCGGGAAGGTTTATCTGAAATATGCCATTCGCGTTGGAGATGGTACCTTCCCAGGTGTCCGGTATCCATACGGTCGCGAATTCCAGCGGCTTCCGGTCCATGCCGGACAGGATCTGGCCGCTGATTATCCTGATTTGATCCGGATCCCTCTGTCCGACAGGTATTACCAGTCCTGGTTCCTCACCGGGCAAATAAAATACAACCTGGTTCCCGATAATCGTGTAATTCACCTTCTGCCTTTCCGTGATTGTTTGCAGGATATCATCAAGTGCATATACGCCCCGCTGCCAAATGAAATCATCCTCGAGATCAAGTATCTCCGGATTGTATGAGAAGTAAAGACTCATTTTCCCCTCCAGCAGGAGCAATGATTTTTCCAGGGTCAGGATTGTATCGGGAAGGGAGATCTGAAGGTTTCCCGGAATTTCCTGGGAATAACAGTAAATTCCGGAGGACAGAAGAAATATCAGGAATATCCGCCTGGAAAAATACGGGAGGTGGTTGATCAGATGAATATTATCATGGTCCGCTTTTGTCAAGGCCTGGCTTATTTATTGACCCGGGACCTGTATCAGTTGCATCCGCTTCCGGAAAAGATGAAGGTGTTTTTTTCCTGTTCCATATCCAGGTTGAATGCAATCTGAATTACTTTCATAACAGAGTCGACGGGTTGCTGGTCAAAAGTACCGGTAAACAGACAATCTTCCAGGATCTCATTATCAAAACGGATATTTTTGCCATATGTTCTGTTCAGGATGTCAGCCACTTCTCCCAGACGTGTCTGCCGGAAGGTCAATTTTCTGGTCTTCCAGGAAAGATAGTTTATGTCAATGGATTTTTCCTCCTCCAGGTGATTTTGTTCGAGCACGCCCAGTGTGCCTGGTTCCAGGCTCAGGACCTTATGATCTTTGCGGGCCTGATGAAACTGGACACTTCCGGATGACACGTAGACTTCTATGCGGTCGCTTTCAGGATCAGTCCTGACACTGAATGAAGTACCGGTCACCTTGATCACACCACTGCCGGCCTCAACGATAAAGGGATGAACAGGATCACGGTTTACACTGAACCAGGCTTCGCCGGTCAATTTGACAGATCGTATGCCTGATGCTTCAAGCCTGTACTCGATTTCTGAATGCGCATTCAGATCCACTTCTGAACCATCTGGCAGAATGATGCCGAATTCCTGATTGTCAGTTGTGCTGGCGGCTAGCCTGACACTGCTGGAGTCAGGAGTCAGGACCAGGTAAGAAATGATGGCAAGTCCCACAAGAAGGATCACCGCCGCAGCTGCCCTCATCATTTGTGGCAGCATGGTCTTGGTGGTTGCCGGTTCGGCCGGATCTGACAACAAGCCGTCATTTTCCAGTCTGTTACGGAGATTCATCCAGGCCTGGTCGGTATCTACCCGGATCTTCCCATCTTCAGGCTCTATTGATTCCCAGTTCTTTTTCAACATATCTATCAATTGTTTATTTTTCTTGTTTTGAAGGGACCACCTGCTCAGTATATGTTCTTCCTCATGTCCTGCTTCTCCCGCTAGTACCTTCGCTATCAATGTCCAATTTGTCCTCATATCTTGTGCTAAATATATTCCTGCAGGTTTTTCCTGAAAATTTTAAGTGCCTTGCCCATATTTGCTTCGACCGTTTTGATCGAGATGGATAGCTTCTCTGCAATTTCCCTGTATTTCAATCCTTCGTAACGGCTCATCCGGAAGATCTGAGCAGGTTTCTCGGGCAATTCCTCCAGGGTTCTGTTCACGACTTCTCTTAATTCTTTGACTTCAAGCAATTCCTCAGGCTCTGTAACCGATCCCTGGTCCTGTGAAGCCAGGTCGGCTTCAATGGCGGACCGCCTGTCCTTCTTCCTGATGAGCATCTTGCAATTATTGGATACTGCCTTATACAAATAGGACTTAACAGATACATGGAATTCCATGGAAGCCCTGTTGCGCCAGAGATGGTAATACAGATCCTGCACTACTTCTTCAGATGAATCGAGGTCATGAAGGTAATGATATGCCCATTGACAAAGCTTTTCATAATATTGCCTGAACAGCCACTCGAATGCCTGCACATCTCCATCCCGGATCCTGCTTATGACCTGTTTTTCTTTCACGATTATGATCTGTAAGCAACGCTGAAAGAACCAGTCCCGGTTAGGTTAGGTATTCTTCGTTTTACCGGGACTGGTTAACCATACGCAAAATTACCACTAACCCTGAAATTTCCAATTACAATCTTCTTCTCATCTTTCTGCTCAATTTTGCGATGGCAGCTTCTATAGACTCATCCGGTTTAATGATATTGTCCTCTCCCCAGAAGTCAGGATCTTCAAATTGCGTGACCTGTTCTGAGAGGATATCAGATAATTTGGAGGTCTGGCTATACTTGTATTTGGTAACATTCTCGTGGTCAAGGTCCGTGACGGCCATTTCCGTCATAAGGTTATATCTTGAACTGAACAGCTTCTTCTCCCATTTGCATCTGAAATTCAATTCTGATCTTACATAGGACAGGTACCAGGTATCTTCGTATACCCTGTATTTAACCAGGTAATTTGCAGATTCAATATCTACCCTCATGGAGGCCGGTTTTTTCCGGATGAACAAGGCTGCGGCCTCATCGATCCTGCCTTCATCCAGCAGGAAGTCCATGCCTATGAATGCAAGGTTTTCAATATCCAGGAAGATGCTCCCCCTGTAGAGGGGTATGTTAACGCCTTCCCTGGGTTCAAACTTTATAATCATGGCCTGCCTGTCCTGCACGGAGGTAATTCCACCGTAGGTAAAAATATACTGGTCCATCAGGTCATCCGCCAGGATATCGCGGGGATGTTTGGCGATGTCGAGCATCAGGCTGACGTATGGTCCCCCCTGCAATTTGACGATGACGGTATCCATCTTTTGAACGTCCTGGCTTTTCCGGCCTTTGTATATCAATGGCCGGTCTGAACCGGCGGTGTTCAGGTACTCAGCTTTGTAAATATCCAGCACAGCCTCTGCCACACCAACATAATTCCGGTTTTGTTTGATGGTTTCCCGGTAAAAAGCTTTCAGCATTACTGGATCTATGGAGTAATTTTCGGGAATATTTTCAATGGCGGTCAGCAATAATTCGACAGGATCTCCATAAGAAACCGTTACAGCTTCGATGGGTATGGTCACCGAGGAAAGCATTATACTGGCCTTGCCACCTTCCAGGTCAGCCAGTTGAATAAGCTTGGTCGCATATCCGATATGGGTGATCTCGAGTACCTGTATGTCCGAATTTGCGGGTGCCTTGATCAGGAATTCCCCGTCGGCATTGGTAACCGTTCCTATGGTGGTCCCTTTCAGCATTACGTTGGCAAAGACCACCGGTTTTTTGGTCTCGCTGTCCAGAATTTTACCTGTATAGGATTCATAGGCCAGGGTGTCTTCCACCAACTGCTCATCTGGCACCGGGATCCCAAAAGATACGGAGGCATATGCCAGGGATAGCAAGAGGATGAATAAAAACGCTATTATCAGCGGGTTTCCAAAACGTTTGCGTGAGGATTCAGTTTTCATTTGCATCATTAAGATTTTTTGTTTTCTGTATCTATGATGCATGAAAACCTGTATACCCTATTTCAGGATGAAAAAAGTGTCAGTGCGGGTAGGGTAGCCTATCTGGTCATTCTTTGAAGTTTACGTCCGATCCTCTCGATGGCAGATTGGATCGACTCTTCAGGCTGGATGATATTGTATTCACCCCAGAAATCGGGATCTTCAAAATTGCTTACCTGGTCAGCGAAAATATCACTCCTCTTTGTGGTTTCACGAAACTTGTATTTGGTAATATTCCTGGCCTCAATATCTGTCACTGCCATTTCTGTCATGGTAGTGTATCTTGACCGGAACAGCTTCTTTTTCCAGCGGACCGTAAACATCAATTCCGTTCTGACATAATTAAGGTGCCAGGTACCATCGATCAGCCTGTAGTTCACAAGATAATTCGCATTGTCTACCTCTACCCTCATGCCCACAGGTTTTTTTCGGATCAGATACTGGCTTGCATTCTCGAGGTTCTTCTCATGGATCTTAAATTCGGCTCCGACAAATGCATAATCATTGACACCGATATATATCTTTCCCGCATACAGGGGGATATCTAAATGTTCCATTTGTTCAAAAGTAACGACAAAGGCCTGCCTGTCATCGATATTGATGATTCCACCCATCTGGTATATATAATAACCCATGATATCGTCCTCGAACAATTCTCCGGGATTCTTGACGATATCCAGCATGAACATTGTCTGGGGACCGCCCTGCAGCTTGAACAGGATCGTATCCATTTTCTTTACATCCTGGCTTTTACGGCCCTTGAAAATCTTCACCCTGTCCAGGTCACCAAGATCGGTATAAGAGGCTTTATAACCATCCAGAACAGCTTCTGAGACGGAAACATAATTCCTGTTTTGCTTGATGGTTTCACGGTAGAAAGAAGTCATCATCACCGGGTCATTGCTATAATTATCGGGAATGCTTTGCAAAGCCATCTCAAGGAGATCCCTGGCATCCTGGTTGATGATGGTTACTTCCTCAATCGGTATGGGATTGGGTTCAAGTTCGACCAGGTTGCCTTCGGGATTTAATTGGCCAATTGGTATTTCAACATTTTTATATCCAATACTGGAAATGCCAATAACCTTGTTTTCCAGGAACATGGGGATCTTGATAAGGAATTCGCCTTCGGAATTGGATACGGTTCCAATATTTGTTCCTGAAAGGAAGATACTGGCGAAAATGATGGGATTACCGGTCTGGATGTCAACAACCTTACCCTGGAAGGACTGGTACTCTGTAGAATCCTGATATGCCTGGATTGAATAGCAGCTGCCTGCATAAAGATCCGGTGAAATGAAGCCTGTGAAAAGGAAAAGCAGGCAAAAGCACAGGTGAATATGTGATGACTTCATTTTTCTGATGTTTTGTCTTTATACAAATGTAAGGAAAAGAAATAATTTATATATTGACCGGAAATCACAAATACTTATGGAATCAGTCAGGTGGGGCATGATCGGTTGCGGGGATGTGACCGAAAAGAAGAGTGCCCCTTCTTTTAATAAGATCAACGGCTCTTCCCTTCATGGGGTGACCAGCAGGAGCAAATCCAAAGCAGCGGCATATGCGGAGCGTCACCTGGTTCCGAAGGTATATGATTCAGCCAGTGAGCTGGTGAAGGACCCGGAGATATCTGCCATATATGTGGCAACGCCACCATCCACACATGCAGCGTATGCCATCATGGCCATGCAGGCGGGAAAACCGGTTTACGTTGAGAAGCCGATGGCCCTTGATTACCAGGGATGTGTGGAAATGAACAGGGTGTCGGCAGAAACGGGCATGCCTCTATTTGTGGCGTATTACCGGCGCAGCATGTCATACTTTCTGAAGGTAAAGGAATTGCTCCATAACCAGGCCATCGGTAAACTTCTGATGGTACAGTCAAGCCTGTTTGTTCCTCCCCGGACAGAAGACATGGACAGGCACAATCTGCCGTGGAGGGTTTTGCCCGAGATCAGTGGAGGAGGCTATTTTTATGATATGGGCTGCCATGAACTGGATATACTCAGTTATTATTTTGGGAGGTTCAGATCAGCGGAGGGATGGTATGCAAATACAGGTGGCTTATACCCTGCTGAAGATACTGTTACGGCAAGCATGGTCTTTGAGAGTGGCCTCCTGTATACGGGTTCCTGGTGTTTTGTAGCCAGTGAGGAATCCGCTGCTGATCGTATTGAAATCATTGGAGAAAAGGGGCGGATCCGTTTTTCCTGTTTTCAATTCACCCCCATTGAAGTAGTGAGCGAGACAGGAAAGCAGATTTTTGAAATCGATCCCCCCGTGCATGTCCAGATGCCTATGATCAAATCTGTAGTTGAGGACTTAAAGGGTTTGGGTGAGAGTCCATCAAAAGGCGATTCAGCTGCCCATATCAACTGGGTCATGGATAAGATCCTTGGCAAGCTGAACTGACTGTTTTTCCGGTCTGCTTTGACCCAGCACAGGCGGGCTGTCCGGTCCGAAGTTCACTTTTGGTTTGTCCCACGTGATGTTTTGTGGATCCTGCCGATGCGGGGTTCGGTATGGATGGTTGCTTCTACCCCCAGCTCGTTCCGGATATCATCCTCTATCATGGAGGCAATGTTATGGGCCCTTTCAAGGGACAGGTTCTTATCGAGCTTGATGTGCAGTGTCATCTCGGTATGTATACCATAATGATGGACATGTATATGGTGAGGGTAAACTGCCGATTGATGATTCTTTTTGCAGATGTCGTTGACTTTTTTAACGATCTGCTTTTCCGGCTTCTCACCCAGGAAGGCATTTAAAACATCTTTCAGGATACTATAGGCTGCATGCAGGATCAGGAGGGTTACCAGGATGCCCATGGCCCCGTCGATCCACCAGATGTGTTTATTCAGAAAGATCCCGGCCAGTATCACCATCGACGATATGGCATCGCTGCGATGGTGCCAGGCGTCAGCAGCGAGCGATTTTGATCCTGTTTTCTTTCCTACCATGCTGGCATACCTGGCAAGTCCTTCCTTGGCCAGGACAGATAACACCGTAACTACGATGGCCAGCGTGCCATAGTATGCCTTCTCCCTCTGGATAAGCCGCTGGACAGATTCAATAAAAAACTCTACTGCAATCACAGCGAGTATTACCCCGATAATAGTAGTAGCCATAATCTCCGCCCTGCCATGGCCGAAAGGATGTTCCTTATCTGCCGGGCGGCTGGAAATCCATACACTGATCACCACGATGATGGAAGTAATGGAATCGGAGAGGGTATGCCAGGCATCTGCTATGATGGCAACGGAACCGGATGCAATACCGGCCCAGTATTTAAGACCGAACAGCAGGACGTTGACCAGGATTGAGATCCAGCCGGCCCGTGCTGCTATTTTGGATTGATCTGCCCGCATGCCTCAGCGGAAAAGGTAACGCAGTGAGATGGCCAGGTCATCAAAGAAAAATCCAAAATCGGAAATAATATTCATCCCGGGTTTCCAGTCCAGGCCTATGGAAAGCGGTATATCCAGGAAAGCATATTCCAGTCCTATGATACCGTCGACTCCAAGGAAGAGATTGGTACCGTCTTTGGTGGATCCGTAGTAATCCCTTCCGCTGTCCCATACCCCCAGGTGTGCACCCCCGCCATAGAAAAAGTAGAATCCTTCCGTATCGAATACCGGCAGGTGCCACTCGGCCAGCCCGGTGGCATTAAAACCTCCCCACCTGACGGTCAGGATCCCTTCCCCGGCCATGTTGGTGGTAAAAAAATGTTTGACTGAAATGCCTGGTGACACACTGGCACGGAGTCCGAGTCCGGTATGATAATCCTGCGCCTTAACAGCCGATAGAAGAAAAATGAGAAATAAAAGGGTGGGGACGTTCCGTTTCATAGCTTACTGGGTTACTTGTAAGCTACAAAATTAAAAAAATATCATTCATCCCGGACCGGACAACACAGGTCCGGGATGA
Organism: Bacteroides sp. SM23_62; assembly: GCA_001303955.1. Classification (GTDB taxonomy): domain Bacteria; phylum Bacteroidota; class Bacteroidia; order Bacteroidales; family SM23-62; genus SM23-62. Next base: position 17,281 of record LJUP01000066.1, read on the forward strand.
AAGGTTCATCCTGCTACTGTAATTTAAATTGGAACGGCATGGTATATTGCACCTTTACCGGCTTTCCGTCCTTTATGGCCGGGGTCCATTCATAGGGCAATTGTATCACCCTGATGGCTTCATCGATGAGTAACTTCTTTTGCTCCTTGGAGTATTCGACCGATTCGACTCCATCGGGAGGTCCGAAACCTACTACGACAATCCCTTCTATATTCGTCGTTTCCGGAGCCGGAGCTGCTTCCTTACCTTCTGCCGGTGGTGGAGGCGGAGCTATCTCACCGTTCTTTAATACATTCGGTATCACTTTCCCATGCTCATCGATGACAAACTGGATAAACACCTTCCCCTGGACGCCATTTTTCTTGGCTTCCTCAGGATAGATCATATTTTTTGCCAGGAACCTCCTGTATTCCATGATTCCGCCAGCGGGTTCTGCCTTAACATCAGGTTTCAGGTATACCAGCGATTCTTCTTCTGTGTCCGGCACATCCCGGCCGGACAGGTCGGATTCAGTAGATGTGCATGCAAATACATAGAAGAGGGCCAGTGCTGCAGGAAAGACCAGCAGCAGTTTTAATTTGCTTATGGAGGATGATTTCGTTTTTTCCATCATTTTTAATCGTTTTTGAATAATTGATTGGTTAAAATGGTGCGTTGCCGGCATTGATCGGATGCCAAACAACTGAGCAAGTATCCTGAGCTGGTAAGCATCAGGAGGATAACCGCGGTGCAGGACTGCCTCATCGGCAAGAAATTCATGATTTTCTGTAACTGTTTTTTTGTATATCCAGGCCAGTGGATTGAACCACTGGATAATAATCAGCAACTCGGCCAGCAGTATATCAAAAGAGTGCAGCTGGCGCACGTGGGCCTTCTCATGCTCAATGATCTCCTCCATCTGGGAACCGGAATAATGCTTGCGGCTGATAAATATATTCCAGAAAAAGGAGAAGGGTGGATAATTCAGTGGATGCAGGATGAGCCTGAAAGGTTTTTCATGCAGTACATCCCCCATCCGGTATAATATCAGTATCCTGGACAAGTTGATAAGGAACCTGATGAAAAGTATGGCTACGACCATCCAGTAAACCAGTGTGATATACTGCCAGGTATCCCATCCCGGAAATTCCGGGTTCACTGTTGACAGGGAATTGACAACCACCGGTTCGATCCGGTAGGCCATGAGCTGGGTGGAGGTTCCTGCAGCAACGCTGATGTTCAGCAATGGAGCAAGCCATGAAAACGACAGGGCAAACAAGAGATAGGCCCTGTTGAGCCTGTAAAAGGTCTCCTTCTTCAAAAATACCTGGTACAGCAGGAAGAAAACCGCCAGGCAGATGCCCGATTCAAGAATGTATAATAATAAATTATGCATTATTCTTCTTCTCTTTAATATTGTTCATCAGTTCAATAATGCGTTCAGCTTCCCGGATATCTACCTTGTTCTGTTTGGAAAAAAAGGATACCAGCTGTTCGATGGAATTGCCGAAATAACTGTCAACAAAATTGTTCAGGTAATCCCTGGCATATGCATCTCTTGCAATGAGGGGATAGTACTGGTGGGAATTGCCATAAGCCCTGTGGTCAAGAAATCCTTTTTTCTCAAGGATCCGGCAGATGGTTGATACCGTATTATAGGCCGGTTTGGGTTCCGGGAACCGCTCCAGCACATCTTTCACAAATCCTTTTTCCAGGTCCCAGAGAATCTGCATGATCTGTTCCTCGGCTTTGGTAAGTTCTTTCATTTTCATGTTGGTATAACGCAAAGATAAACTATATATTTCGTTTTATCAACTAAATTATTAGTTAAATTAAAAACAAAATTATAAGAGATTGTAAATCAGTATTTAATGGAGAAAGGTTACATCGCCGATTATTACTTCCGTCCTTCCATTAACGTAAGTTACCCAGACTTTCCATACATAGGCATCCTGGATGGCCGGTTTTATGCCGTCTATGTATCCATCCCATCCCTTATACAATTCGTCTGACTCATAGACAAGTTCACCCCACCGGCTGTAAATAATGAGGCGGTACTTTTCAACATTGATGAAATGTGGCCTGAATACGGTATTGTCAATTACACCTTCATTCCACCATCCGCCGGTGGGACCTGTACGGTTCCAGCGGAATACGTTCGGGAACATGATAAATCCATCACCTGCTGTGATTCTCAGCAGGTTCTCCAGGGAGGTGGTATCCGGACAGTTGTCCTCGCTCCAGACATACAGGGTGATGTTATATGCTCCTTCTTTTCCATAGATATGATAGGGTTCCTCTTCCGTGGACGTAGTGCCATCACCAAAATCCCAGATATACTTTGCCGCATTCAGGGAAGCATTGGAGAACTTGAAAACCTGGTTAACATCATCCGCCTCTGAGGGATAGACATTAAAGAGGGCCTGGGGTGTTTCATGAACCGTTACTGCCTGTGTGAATTCAGCCTCCCCGGATAGTCCATATACAGTAAGTTTAACCAGATAGGTCCCGCTGACATAGAATACGTGCGTTGGATTGACCTCGGTGGAAAATGATCCATCGTCAAAATCCCAGATATAGGTTTCCCCATACATACTGTTGTTCCTGAAGGTAACCGTAACCGGGGGACAACCGGATGTGTCGGGTTCGAAATCGGCAATGGGAACAGGTGGCAGGATCACAATGGATTTTACCGCAGTATCTTTACAGAATTCACTGAAGGTAATGAGTTCTATCCCATATTCCCCGAAATCAGCATAGGTATGGCTGCCGGGTTCCTCCTCTGTGGATGTTGTTTGATCACCAAAATCCCAGTGATAGGACCAGGATCCCGGGCTG
>LJUP01000350.1 GCA_001303955.1 Bacteroides sp. SM23_62
ACCTTGATACCAGAGTCGACGGCACAGGATTTTTCCGCACTGAAAAAATTGACGGCCGGTGGTGGTTCATTGACCCTGAAGGCTATCTTTTCCTGTCGCTTGGAGTAGATTGTGTCGGTCCGGGCCGTGGCGGCAGTGCCAACCATCTGGACAAGCGGCCGAATTTTTACAAGGCCCTGCCACCCGGCGACCTGGACCTTGGTCCGGCCAGGCCCAATACCGCCTCCATTGGAGCCTGGAACCTTTACAGAAGGTTTGGAGAAGATTTTCCGGAAAAGTCCAGGGACATGATCATCAGACGCATGGAGAGTTGGGGCCTCAATACCATTGCCAACTGGTCCGACAGGGAAGTAATCAGCCTGAACAGAAAAGCCTTCATGTTGCAGCTTTACGGGCTGGGTATTGATGAGGGTATCATGGGACTGGCGGACGTCTATCACCCGGATTTTATTGAAAATACAGGAGCTGTCTGTAAACGGTTCGTTGAACCATTTATGGATAATCCATGGCTGATCGGATATTTCGTGGCGAATGAACCATCCTGGCTGGGCCAGGAATCAAGGCTCTGCGATATGATCCTTGCCGGCGGTGATGACAAACCCATAAAAATGGCCCTCGAAAGATACCTGGACCAGGGTGATACACCCGAAAGAAGGAGGGAATTTATCTATAATACCTTCGGCATATTCCTTGAAACAGTCCAGCACTCGGTTAAAAAATACGATCCGAATCATCTGAACCTGGGTATCCGATTCGGTCATATTCCCGATGATGAAATACTCGGTATCTGTAAAAACGTCTTCGATGTGTTCAGCTTCAACTGTTATGACCTGTCTCCGCCGGAAGCGGATATGGACAGGGTCATGCGTGTGACGGACCTGCCCATGATCATCGGGGAATACCATTTTGGGACAGTCGATCGTGGAATGGCACAGGCCCTGGTCCAGGTGGAAAACCAAAAGGAGCGCGGAGTGGCATATCGTCATTATACCGAAAATGCCTTTGCCCATCCGGGACTGATTGGTGTGGCTTATTTTCAGTGGCCGGACCAGGACCTGACCGGCCGGGGCTATGACGGGGAAAACTACAACTGCGGATTGGTGGATGTGACCGACCGTCCATACAAACACATGGTCGGGGCGATCATGGAAACAGCCCAGAATTTAAACAAAATCCATGAAGGTCAGCTTAAGCCTTTTGATCAATTGCCATTAAACCCATGCGGTTATGGAGCGATACCCGATATGTGGAATGAGTAGATCCTGATCACGAATTACCTCAGTCTTTCCTCACTGCCGGCAGCACCTGGTTAATGATGATATCCAGGATATTATACCAGTTCTGGCCGGCCTGTGACGGGTCAATATGCCGGTAGTTGGAGCGGGAGCAAACAACCAGGCCGAGGTCTTTTACGATGAAGATGAATTGGCCGCCGTAACCGTTGGCACATATATAATCATGGCCGTGTGCATTTCCCAGCCACCAGAAATAGCCGTAATCGGCCAGGAAAGGGATCTCATTGTTGGAGGATATCTTAAAACTCGTGGCCTTCTCAATCCATGCGGCCGGGACAATCTGCCGGCCATCGTAAAACCCCTCGTTTAAATACATGAATCCGATCTCCAGCATGTCATGGATGCCTATACACAATCCGACCCCACCGTAAGCTACGAGGCGGTTATCAGCATACCATGATCGTTTACCCAGGCCCATGGGTTCGAACAGGTATTGGTCTGCGAACACAGAGGTTTCCATCCCGGTGGCTCTGGTGAGCACAGCGGAAACCAGATGGGCCGCGCCGTCACTGTAGTTGAAGAGGGTTCCGGGCGCATGCACGATGGGTTTCTCCAGGACATACTTAAGCTGGTCGGGTGCACTGGCAAAGGCACCGAACTCAGAATCGCCGCCCAGTTCATGCCAGTCTTGCCCGCAGGTCATGGTGAGCAGCTGGTGTATGGTGACCTTCCCCAGGTCCGGGTTCAGGGTATCCACCTCGGCTCCCAGAAAGTCGGATAGGGTCTGGTCAACCGATCCGATAAATCCCTTCTCCATGGCGATGCCTACTAGCGTGGCGGTGATGCTTTTGGTAACCGACATCACATGCAGGTAGGGATCCGGCTCAGCGGTGGCATTGTTCAGATATTTCTCAGCAACAAGTACCCCGTTCCTTGCCACGGCCAGTCCCTGCAGATCCTTTATCTGTCCCGCACTGGCAAAGGCCTGTGTCAGCCGGATACCATCGATGTTCTGATGGTCCGCATCCGGGTATAGATTATCAGGTTGCTCCTGGCAGGCAGATGCACAGGTCAGCAGGATGACCAGCAGGTACCAGGTATGCTGTATTTTGATCATTCAACCGGTTCCAGTATGAATGCGATATCCTGGCCGATATAATGGGCATGGGAATCCTCTATCTTCAGTATGGGGATATCGAATGACAATGAACTGTTGTCCGTGCTGATGATTTTCTCTGCCTCACCGTCTTCCCTGATGAACCTTCCGCTCCAGGGCTGGTAAAGTTTCAAACGGTACCGGCCACTTTCCACACCGTGAATAGCAATGGATTTCCCGGCCATATCCGTATCGGCATTGACAAGCCAGCCGAAGATCAGCTGGTCACTTCCCATGGCATAGGCATCGCCCCCCGGATTACTGATCTCTACAGGATCCAGGCCGGTAAGTTGTGAAAATGGTATCCTCTCTGTAAAACGACGGAAATGTAAAAGCTGGTCCGTTACCACATTATCATTCAAAGCCCTGGAATACGACCACCAGAAAGGCGACATGGCCGCTCCCGAGGCCAGGCTTACCCAAATGGCATTATGGAACTGCGCCATATAGCCGGGCATATTCATTTCATAAAAGGTATGGTCCCAGCCTGTTTCAGGGATGATAGCCGGTTTCTCGTAATCATTCCAGAGCCTGCTGACCTGGCCATGGTAATTCCGGTAACTGTGGGTCAGGGGATGAACGGGATCCTTATCTATCTGGCCGGTTTGATTGATCGGGAATCCCTGGGCTTCATAAATCTCACGGCCTGCCAGGTCAAATATCTCATACCCTTTGTCCCACCACTCAATGATGCCACCGCTGCGGGTTCCGGTGGTCAGATGCTGCCAGGGATCGTGCGCCTTAAAATAGTCATGTACCTTGCCGGCCCATTCAGCCGCGCCCAGGCTGTCGCCCGAGGCCCAGCCATCCGTGCCATTCACTTCATCCACAACAAACCATATGGCCAGTGATCGGCTGTATCCCCACCGGGCGATCATATACCGGTAGAGTTTTTCCTGGTATGCCCAGGCCTGTTCGCTGCTGTAAAAATCCCTGGCTTCACAGACAAGCTGGTAGGGATTGGTATGCCAGGCTATGTTGCCCCCTCCCCAGACGGTCTCGGACAAAAAGGAATGGAACCAGAAATTAAGAGCCAGTTGCATATCCCGCTGCTCCAGTTCCTCAAGCAATTCATCAATCTGGCTGCACAACAGCTGGTCGTATCGTCCGAGTCCCGTGCCCCAGGTTTCCAGGGGCGTGATCAATTTGCTGATATAGTTCACCCCCCTGTCCTCCAGTTCATCCAGTACATCCGTATCAGTCCCACGATTATACCACAGTCCGACCCCGTACCAGGGAGTCCCGTCTGCGTGTTCCAGGTACCTTTTGTTGGCGGCAATCCTGATAGGGCCGTGATGTTCAGACGGAATAACGGTGAAGGTCCTGGTTTCACTTTCAGTACTTCCGTTTTTGTCCCTAACACTGACGGTGTAGGTCCATACACCATTCTCATTGGCTGAAAACCTTACGTTAAATCCTCCCCTGAAGGCCTGTGTGTAGAATCCGGGGACTTCCCATTGTTTTCCTGATGGGGAGATAAATCTTGCCATGATATCAATCTGGTCAGGATCGTATGGATTTTCAAAATCGGCATCTAGCCGCAGGCTGATTTCAAGTTTCCCGTACAGTTCCATCTGACCACCCCGCTGAAATATCCTGATGATTTCTGGCTGTCCGAGTATGCCGGCCGAATGGGCGAAAAGGAGAAACAATGTAAAGATGCTCAGTTTTTTCATGATGCTTATTTTATAAGCAGAAGTGTTTTATTGGCTAAATGTTCCGTCCCGGTAATTTTTAGCTTGGCCAGGCGGTTTTCATCAAAATACTCCTGCAGGTTGATTTCATAGATTTCCGACATCCTGTCACGAGGCTGTGCTTGAAAAAACAGTTTACCATGCCAACAGTGAGTTGCAAAGCCAGTTCAGCAAATAATTCATAAAAATAATCAATTTGGCCAATCCTTCATCGCATACAGCACCATGCATATTCCATCCAGGGATTTGCATTTTGGTGTCGGATCCGGTAATTTGCATTAAAGATGAGAAAGGCCATGTTTAATTCATAAAAGCTTAAATCAAATGCAAAAATTATTCATCATCTCATTATCGATGCTGCTGCTTTCAGTCAGCGGATGTGTAAATGAAAGCAAAAGTGAACCTGAAACGGAAGCGGGTGGACCTGAAACCCTGCTGCTGAAGAATTTCCGGCCCGAATCAATCTTTAATATTCCGGTAAACATTGTTGAAAAAGCCAGGTATCCGGTCATTGACATGCACGCACATACATATGCACGAAGTGAAGCCGAGATGGATCAATGGGTAAAAACCATGGATGAACGGGGCATTGAAAAAACCGTCATATTATCCCCGATCCATGGCCTGGAGTTTGATTCGGTCTTTGATGCCTATGCAAAATATCCCGACCGCTTTGAAGTCTGGTGTGGCATTGATTTTACGGGTTATGAAGATCCTGGCTTCCCGGCCAGTGCCATTGCCGAACTGGAACGATGCCACGAAAATGGGGCCAGTGGAGTGGGAGAGTTAGGGGACAAGGGAAAAGGATTTTTCTTTTCAAAACCGCCTGCATGGGGGATGCATGCTGATGATCCCAGGATGGGACCGATATGGGAAAAATGTGCTGAGCTGGGCATGCCGGTTAACATCCACGTAGCCGAACCAAAATGGATGTATGAAAAGATGGACTCGACCAATGACGGGCTGATGAATGCCTATCAATGGAGGCTCGACAACCAGCCGGATATAGTTGACCACCAGGGGATGATCGACATTCTTGAACGGACGGTCAAAAACCATCCCAGAACCACCTTTATTGCCTGCCACGTGGCAAATTGCGGATATGACCTGGGCATCATTGCCCGCCTGCTCGATGCTTATCCAAACCTGCATGTTGATATCGGTGCCCGGTTTGCGGAGATATGTGCGACGCCAAGGGCCACGGCTGCTTTTATGGAGAAATACCAGGACCGGATCGTCTATGGGACAGATATGGGCACATCCCCGGATATGTACCAGATCACCTTCAGGCTTCTGGAGACAGCAGATGAGCACATATATGATGACAGGTTTGGTTACCACTGGCCACTGCACGGATTAAACCTGCCGGAGGAGGTCCTGGAGAAGATTTACCGGCTGAATGCCATGCGCATCTGCACAGGCACTGATTAATACAGGCATTCATTGAACTGCCGTGGCCTGGAATGATCAGCAATACTGACACAGGAGCATGAAAATAGATAAAGCAGAGGCCTTTCTCATGTCATTCCCCATGCCGGAGGAGGTCAGGCTGCCTTTCTGGGGGGGACTCAGAACCATTGTCAAGAGAGATGCCATGCTTATCCGGATATCCACCGATACAGAGCTGATAGGTTACGCCCCGGGGCCTGCTCATGAGAGGGCATTGCGAGAGATCAACGGCGAGATAAGGGAATTCCTGGCGGGAAGGGATCCATTGGACTGGAAGGAGTTTAATTTTTCGGGTGGACCGGAACGGAAGAAGACTTATCATGCCTGCGAAGTGGCCGTCATTGACCTGGCTTCAAAATACGAGGGTGTTCCCATTTCCGAACTGATGGG
>LJUP01000067.1 GCA_001303955.1 Bacteroides sp. SM23_62
CCTGCCGGCGGCAAATACCAGGGGCCTGTCTTCCTTACTGCCGGAGGTTGACCCGATTTCCTGTATGCTTACACCATTCGGGATATAGTATACCTCCCTGCCGTAATGTTCCTTGTAATAGTCCCTCAGTTTCAGGGATACAGCCGTAAAGATACTGGCCCTGCGTATGACTGTTTTTTCATTCCTGTTGAATAATGTCCTGGCCAACCAGCCCCATTTTACACTCTCCTGGGGTCTTGCATGCGATGTTACTATCACCGGGTATTTCCTGCGCAACAGGGGCAATATAAAAGCTCCGTCAATATGATGAAGATGGATCAGGTCATATTTCCGAAGAAAAACAGCATGAATCCCTGACATTAAATAATAATAAAACACATTCAATTTCCTTAAAGGGAAGCTTTTGAAGATGAATTGCCGATATCCGGGCGTATCAAATTGCCTGTCAGCATGTGATGAAACTGAATAGACCGTAAATTCAAATTCCTGTGTAAGATGCTCGATGAGGCTCTGACCAACCGTTGCGGCACCTCCGAATGCCGGCAGGCCTTTCAGCCCGATCACTGCGATTTTTTTCTTTCGGGACATATCAATGCTTAACCTCGGATACTCCGGAGGCAATGTTTTCCGTACAGGTAAAAATACTGAAATAATGCTTGCTGGGCGGCCACTTTTCAAACAGGAAGGTGTTAATAAATCGCGCTTTTTTCATTGCGTAATTTTTGTGGTTTTTATACAGAAAGAACCTTACTTTTACAATAGCGTATAAAGGAGAGAAATTTGTTTTTTCAGGCTTCAACGATTGTAGTAATATAAAGAACAGAATGGTAAAAGTATTGATTTTAGGCGTGGGCAATGCCCAGGTCGATGCCCTGCGTTATCTGAAAGAAATAAAATGTATGACATATGGTTTGAGCCATAGCAAAGAAGGCCGGGGACTCGAATACTGTGATCATTTTGAAGTGATCGATATTAAAGATAGGGAGAAGGTGCTTGCATATGCGAAAAGGAACAAGGTCGACGTAGTATATTCAGTTGGTTCTGATGTGGCCATGCCGACCATCGGATATGTCAGTGAGCAGTTAGGTTTGCCGTATTTTTGCAGCGAGGCCAGTGCGACCTTGATGAATAATAAGTTCTTATTCAGGAGTTTCCTGATGGAACATAATCTCCTGAACATCGCTTTTCAGGGTGGGAAGCACTGGAAGGATTTTCAAAACTGGCACAAATTCCCGGCTATCTTAAAACCAGTCTGCAGCCAGGGCCAGAGGGGAATACGTAGAATTGAGAATCCAGACGATATCAAAAAACATATTCAGAATGCCCAGCAGTTCTCGGAAACAGGGGAAGTTATCCTGGAAGAATTCATAACCGGGGCAGAGGTTTCGGCAAATATATTCTTGAAAGATGGCAGGATTCTTTACTCATTTATCAGTGACAGGATGATCTATGAAGAGCTGGATGGCGGCCTGGTCAAATCTCATATTTTCCCAACCAAAATGAATAAAGATTTGCAAACCAGGGCGTTAGAATTAATTTTGGATACAGTTAAACATTTAAATATACAGAATGGACCTGTCTATTTCCAGATGATGTACAACAGTGATGATGTGAATATAATTGAAGCCACACCTCGTCTCGATGGATGTCATATATGGAGGCTGATCAGGTCTTATGCAGGTATAGATTTATTAAAACTTTCCTTTGATATGCTCCTGAGGGAGAAAATCATTCCTGAAACCATTCATCAATACAGACGCATCCTCGGATTGCACTTTCTAAGCCAGAAACCGAACGTGGAATTCAGGACCGCGGATTTTAAAGTCCCGGAACAAACCAAATACCATGAATTTTACTATGAAAACGGACAAATGGTCAGGCCCTTAAACATGGTATTTGAGAAAGTTGGCTATTATATAAAGTGATTTTATTCTATGATTTTCTTTACACTGGTGACCTGAAGGATGATTGCACCGATAATGACATTCAATAACCTTCCGCTCAATGTGAGAAAACTTAACAGCAATGCTGCCTCCTGGCCCATGCCAAAAATGCCGTAAAAGAAAATAAAGGCTCCCTCCCGGATACCAAATGTGCCGAATGATATGGGCAATAAAAAGATGAAAAACATTACCGGCGTTATAAACATGGGTATGTAGTAAGGCAGATCATAATTCAGCGCTTTTATTAATATGAAGATCGCATATGATGAAACAAGTTGAATGGCCAATGCGGATACCAGTATTACAGGAAGTCCCGGAATAACTCTTTTCAGGTTATATTTTACTTCCTGTTCCCCGCCGGTTTCCTCTATGAGATATTGTGAGAACTTGAACCGGGTATTTTTAAGCCGGTCCAGCAGTGATCTTTGTGCCCTTTTTGCAATATTCGTTATGAACTGGAACCTGCGTGAAAATAATCCGGCCACCAGGGTAAATACCGCGATGCCGAAAAATACGATATAGGAGAAAACCATTATCCTGTTAATGACTTCATTTGAGCTTATATCAAGGAACGGGAAACTTACTATGATGATCATACTGCAGGCGGCAAGACCTGACAGTTTTTCAATGACCGCAACGAATGTATTCCTGACCAATTTCCCGTATTTCCTGGCAGCAGCGATAATCCGGTAAATATCCCAGCCGATGGATCCCGGGGCCAGGAATCCGATACTCAGGCCGATCCAGTAATTATTCAATGAAAAGGAAAAGGGTATGGCTGAATCCACCAACCGTTTTTTCAGGTAATACCATCTGAATCCGCCAATGATCATAAACACCGGATAAATGATCAAAGCAAGCAAATAATACTTCAGCTCAATATTTTTTATGGAGGCGATAAAGGAATTGATATCAATCTTCATAAAGATGTACACCAGGACCACAGGAGGTATGATCCAGTAAAGTGCTTTCTGGATCATACGCAAAAGTTTCCGGGTGCTGACCTTGGACATGTCAGGAGAATTTTGGATTACAGCTTAGTCCGTATACAGGAAAAAATATAAAAAGGTTCTAATATTCTGTTCAGAATAATTGAATTATTGTCAACAATAACCATTATATCAAGACTTATGGCTATTTGATAAAAAAACATATGGCTAAGTGAGAATTTTTTCATATATCGTAAATCAGTGATAATTGCTTCTCACTACCCTGGGTAAATTATCCGAAACATTTGTCATCCGCAGAAACCAAATGAGAAAGCCATGTCAAGTTTATCAACTGTAATAAGGAGAACCATAAAAAACTTCAGGCTTAAACGCGGGAAGGAGTATAAATCGGTGATCAAACAGATCTGGGAAAACCTCGTCCTGATCTTAAGGATACAACTGGAACCCCATGAGTATTATCTGTTCAGGTTATATGAAAAGAACGTAAAAAAAGACCATGTAATCACTTACCTGAACAGTGCCCAGTTTTCACGTGATATAAACCCGGTCCTGAATCCCCCACAATGGCATCACATGTTAAATGACAAGCTGATTTTCAACCACTATTTCAGAAATCTTGGTATCCCGGTAGCCCATCAATATGGCTTTTATAGTGAGGATTTCGGTTTTTTGAACAACGGGGGTAATCTTTCATCCCGGAAAGATTTTCTTGATTTCCTTTTAATGGAAAAGCCGGAAAACCTTGTTTTGAAGCCACATGATACCTTTGGCGGATTAGGGATATTCATCTTTAACAATATACAATACGATAATGATATTGTTTTCAGGTCATCAAACGGGACAACCCTAACATACAGCGAACTGTCAGCAAAACTCGATTCCATGTTGAAGGAGATAAGAAAAATCAAGGGATTTGTTGTCGAAGCGGTAATTGGACAACATCCTGTCCTGCAAAAAATTTATCCACACTCGGTTAATACATTAAGAATCCTGACCTATCTGACAAAAGATGGCCGGCCGAAAATTCTCGGGACAAGAATCAGGATGGGAAGAAATGGCAACCTTGTAGATAATATATCCCAGGGGGGAATCCATGCAACGATCGATATTGAAACGGGCAGGATAACTGGTGGTTTATCAATAATTTCCAGGGAACAATCATATATTACAGACCATCCGGATACCGGGGCAAGATTCAAGGGAATAGAAATTCCTCACTGGCCACTGATTCTTGATCTGTGCAGGAAAGCTGCGAAGGTAATCCCATTGCAGCGATTTGTCGGCTGGGACATTGCCGTGGGGGAATCCGGACCTGTCATCATCGAAGGGAACAGTACGGGTGTTGAGGTGGCATACGACCAGCTTGGTGACCGGGGGTTCATGACGGAAGAATTCCGTAATGACATGCTGGCATACGGGATACGTTTTCCGGACCGGCTCCCGGGAATCAACCCGGTGAAAATCTATCAATCCTATAAGATCAGCAGAAGGTTAAATAAAGTCGGTTAGGCATATATCCCGGCACATTGTCAATTGATCAAAAAAGCCACCCGGTTCCAAACCAAAATGATTATATATCGTAACTTTCTTTCAGATCAGCCATGAATTATGAAGGTAAAAAAAGTACATCTCAGTCCCCTGCGAGTATACTCCCGCTTGCGTTTTTACATGAAAAGCCAGTATTGGGACAGGGAAACGATTGAGCAATATCAGCTCCGGAAAGTGCAGAACATTTTACTGCATGCCGGTTCGAATGTGCCCTATTACCGGGACCTGTTCAAATCAGTCCGGTTCGATCCCAAGAAGTTTAAATCCCTTAAGGACCTTGAACGGATCCCCCTGCTCGATAAAGAAAGCATCAGGAAGAATCCTGAACAATTCATCGCTGATCACAGGAATACGATCCATGGTTACTGGAAACAAACCACCGGATCAACAGGTACGCCGCTTAAATTATTCCTTGACAGGGACTGTCACATAAATAAGTATGCCGCCACTCTCAGGGCCTATCACTGGGCAGGATATTCACCGGGGAAACGGGCATTTCTACTGGTCGAGCCGGGTGGGTTGAACAAGGATTTCAGATACAGATTAACATCCAACTCCATTTTCTTTGATACAAGGGCGGTCAACCGGGAAAATGTGCGGAAGTTTTACAGGTTATTAAAGCGTTTCCAGCCCAGGTATTATGTAGGCTACGGGCGGGCTTTTCTGCTCCTTTATAAATACCTGCATGAGCTCAAACTTGATGTTCCCAGTCCAAGAAGCATGGTACATTACGGAGAGAACCTCATGGAGAACGACAGGGTGAAACTGGAAGCAGTGTACCGGACAAAAGTATATGATTTTTACAGCCACAGGGAAGATACTGTAATTGCTGCAGATCCTGAACCAGGGAAGAAATACTTGATGGAGGATTTCTTTTATCCGGAGATTATAGATGATCAGAACCAGCCAATTGAAGAAGGGACCGGAGAACTTATCGGCACGGGATTTTATAATTATACCATGCCCCTGATCAGGTATAAGACCACCGATATATTAACAGTCAAGAAGTACACTGAAGCAAACAGGTACAAATTCACACAGGTGGAGAAGATACAGGGAAGGATGAACGATAAGATCACTACACCCGGTGGCCGTGAATTTTACTTCATGGGTGAACCCATTTTTAATATACCCGGTATCATTTCGGCACAGTTTATCCAGGATAAAATTGATCACATCAGCATTAAACTGCTTACGGATGATGAATTTAGAATGGAATCAACAGATCAGGTAAAGAAGAATTGTAAGGATTACATTAATGAACAAATGGTATTTGACGTGGAACTCGTCGATAAGTTTGAAGAAAGGGGCAGTGGGGGTAAAAGACCCATAATTATCTCACGGCTGGATTAAATTTTTGCCGTTCAACCTTTCTTAACCAGGCAAACACGTTTAAGGTTACATGAACATATCAAAGAAAGGCAGGAGGAGGAATTTAGCTAATCGGGAGTTTTCCTTTTTCGGCAATGCTTCTATTCTGGCCTCAGGATCGGCCATCGCAAGCCTGATCTCACTGGCAGCCGAACCCATCGCATCCAGGTTATTTCCCCCCGAGGTATTCGGTATTGTATATGCTTTTTATTCCCTGATATCCATCATCGGGCTGATCATGTGTTTCAGGTATGAACAGGCGATTGTACTCCCCGATAATCATCCGGATGCAGCCGGTTTACTGAAACTGGGTTCCCTTCTGTTGTTCGGATGGATTTTTGTTTTCTATTTATTCATATGGACCACAAAAATGGTCGAATGGCTGGAATGGGATTCCATCCGGCAGGTGGTCTGGCTTTTACCGTTATTGTCCGGATTCATGGGTTTCTGGTACGTATTCATTTCCTGGTTCACCCGCAAAAAGAAATTCATCCATATATCCATTGCTTCGGTCCTTGTCCAGATCCCCCAGGTATTTTTAATCATCATCGGAGGATACCTCGGTTACAATACGGCCATTCACCTCATTGATTACCGTGTGGTTGGGATCCTGATCCCGCCATTGTTCCTTTTCATCTTTTTCATGATCCAGGACTCATGGATCTTCAAATTAAAGCATCGTGCAAAGGATCTTTTACGCCTGGCAAAAAGATACAAGAAGTTCCCGCTTTATGAATTCTGGTCGATCATGATGAGTGTAGTCGCATTTAATGGTCCCGTATTGCTCTTCCCGGTATTGTTTGATGCAGGTTCCGCCGGACATTTTTCCAAAGCTGTCTATATGCTTTACGTGATTCCCATCATGATAGGGAATTCTTTCAGCCAGGTCTTGTTCCAGCAGATGGCTGAACTGAAAAACAAGGGACAATCCACAGAACCCATGGTTCGGATGACTATCAAAAGTATCATCTTTATCGGGACCATCCCGCTCATCCTGGTTAGCATTGCGGGACCTGAGATTTTCAGCGTGCTCCTGGGTCCCCGGTGGGAGATTGCCGGACAATACAGCCAGTTCCTGTCTATCTGGTTATTCTTCCTGCTGCTGAGTACCTCATTGCACAGCGCTTACATGGTATTTGAAAAACAGGAGATAGCACTCGTATTGAATTTCATGGCTGTAGCCATCAGGCTGGGTATCCTGATCATCTGTGCACGGCTGGTAAAACAGGAGGGTTTTACCATTGTTTTGACTGTGGTAATATTTTCCATTGGAAGTGCACTGGTAAACCTGGCCAAGGTCATGTATATAGGGCATCTGATAAAATTGCGACTGCTTTCCCTGTTCCGGGAGATCAGGCTTTATTTATTTTTCATGATTATGGTGGCAGGGATATATGTGCTGTTAAAGCAAATGCTCAGCATGTCCGATCTGGTTGTATTCTTCACCGGAGCCATGCTGGGCGTGATTTATTATACTGTATTGTTACTTACACAACCGGCCATAAAGAAGTTAATCCTTTCATCTGTTTCAAAAGGAAAATCAGAGAGATGAGTGACATTAAAACCAGCATAGAGTAAAATTCTTTCTATTTTTATGCAAATAATGACCTGTATCGAATTTAAAAAATAAATGAAATGAAACCAACCCGATTTTTGTCTATTGTAATCCCGGTATATAATGATGAGGATGTACTGGATGAGTTAGTGAGACGCCTGATCCCCGTAGCAGAATCACTATCAGAAGATTTTGAAGTGATTTTCATTGATGATGGAAGCAAGGATCAGTCCTGGAAGGTTTTGATGCAACTTCAAAAAAGCAACCCGAATCTAAAAATCATCAAACTTGCACGGAATTTCGGGCAGTCGAATTCGACTGCCGCGGGACTGGATCATGCTACTGGCGATATCATTGTGATCATGGATTCTGACCTGCAGGACAGGCCTGAAGATATTCCCAAGCTGATTCAGTCAATGGAAGATAATGATACGGACATGGCCATTGTGAAATGGATAAGCAGGAAAGACTCATTTACAAAGAAATTCTTTTCGCGATTATTTCATTCGGTTTCTGACAGGATCACAAATCTTCATTATGAACCTGGACTCGGTGTGTTCAGGGTGCTTAGAAAAAATGCACTCGACCAGATTAAAAATATTCCCGAGACCACAGGAACCACACTAAGTCTGATGTACTGGTCCGGGTTTGAATACAGTATTGTCGAGTTAAAACGTGATGCCAGGTATGCTGGTGCCAGCGGATATAATCTGCGTAAGATGCTGAAACTGGCCGCAGACCGGATCTTTTCCTATTCGCGTTTCCCGATCAGGGTCGCGACATATGTAGGATTGACCGTTGGAGGTCTGAGTTTTGTTTTTGGAATATTGTTGATCATTAAGCGTTTGATCAATGAGAATGTTCCTGCCGGGTGGACCTCAACGCTTGTCCTGCTTGCCTTCCTGTTTGGTATTAATTTTTTCTTCCTCGGTATAATTGGCGAATACCTGGGACGGACTTACCTGGAAACCAAGGGGAGACCAAAGTATATCATCAGCAGGATCATCGAGAGTAAGTAGCCCATTCACAGCAATGGCTAAAAAGATCTTGGTTCCCGGCGCTGGAATCGGACAGGTGATAGTTTTAAAGAAAGCGCGGGAAATGGGACTGAAAACTGTTGTTGTGAGTCCCGATGGGGATTACCCCGGCTTTCAGTATGCCGATATTATATATTATGAAGACGTAAGGAATAAAAAAAAGGTTCTGGAAATAGCACAGAGGGAAAAGATCGATGGCATTGTTTCGGATCAGAATGATATCCCGGTTGAAACCATGGGATATGTTGCAGAAAAGCTGGGTTTGACCGGTAACAGCTATACCACAAGTAAGATCTATTGCCGGAAAGACCTGATGAGAGAAAAATGCAAGGAAATCGGCATGCCTTCTCTCGCATATGGCATTGCATCAGATCTGCAGGGGGCCCTTGAAATCGCCGGGGAGATCGGTTATCCCCTGATGTGTAAACCTACGGATAACCAGTCAAGTAAAGGGGTTTTTAAAGTCGAAAATGAAAATGCGTTAAACCGGGTTTTTGATGAGGTATTGGCCAATGCCTTTTCCGGGAAAATCATTATAGAGCAATTCATGGAAGGCCAGGAATATATTGTAGATGGCCTTGCCATTGATGGAGATTATAAACACCTGTTAATACTTGATAATGAGAATTTTAACCTGAAAGATATCTGTATCCCCAGGGGAAGGACTTCCCCAACCGCGTTGACTGAAGATAAAATCACTGAGCTGATATCGATAGATATGAAGATTAATACTTTATTCGGACTGGCAAACGGAATGAGTCATAATGAATACCTGTTAAATCCCCGGGATGATCAGTTTTACCTGATAGATGCGGCTGCCCGCGGCGGCGGGGCGTTCATCTCCTCCCATCTGCTTCCCTATGCTTGTGGATTTGATGCTACGGAAATGCTGATCCGGCTGGCACTCGGTGAACCTCTGGATATAAGTGATTACCGCCCTGCATCAAAAGCAGTGTGCTATATTTGTTTTTATCTTGAGGCAGGAGAAATCCTGCGAATTGATGGCATGGACAGGATCAGGGATATGGAATGTGTGCTGGGTATTCATGAGGTAAACCTGGAGCCGGGGAAAAAAGTGAAGGGACTGGTTGATAAATCACATAGGCTGGGCCCCATACTGGTTGGTTGTGATACCTTGCCGGAACTGAACAATGCAAAACAGATGATAAAGGATACACTGGTCATATCGACTGACCAAAGCAACAATGCTGTAATCTGGGAATAGTATATGATAAAGCTGGCCATCATAGGTGCAAGTTATCTGCAGGTCCCGCTCATAATCAAGGCCAGGGAACTGGGCATTGAAACACATGTGTTTTCCTGGGAAGAAGACCAGTGTAGAAATAACATATGTGACCAGTTCTATCCGATCTCCATTACAGAGAAAGAACAAATACTGCAAGAATGTCAGGCGATCCAGATTGATGGCATTACTTCCATAGGTTCAGATCTGGCCATGCCTACCGTAAACTACATCGCAAGCCAGATGAACCTTACCGGTAACAGTCTTGAGTCTACCTTGTTAACTACCAATAAATTTGCAATGAGACGGAGATTATCGGAGCATAACCTCCCCTGTCCCAGGTTTAAAAAAATCAATTCATCCGATGAGTGGACGGCTGACGATTTTGTATTTCCTTTGATCATAAAACCCACAGACCGGTCCGGCAGCAGGGGAGTGGCAAAAATACAAACCGAGGAGGAAATCCCGGATGCCCTGGAAAGGGCCCTGTCGGAATCACTTGTCAATGAAGCGATCATTGAAGAATTCATTGAAGGGAAAGAGATAAGTGTCGAAATGGTTTCCTGGCAGGGGACACATCACTACATCACCTGCACTGATAAAGTCAGTACGGGCGAACCATATTTTGTCGAGATCGAGCACCATGTCCCGGCCAGTATAACGGCTGACCTTGAAAGCCGGATCGTTGCCCTGGTAAAAGAAGCCCTGACATTCCTTGGAGTTGAATACGGAGCCAGCCATTCCGAAATATTGATAACCCATGAGGGGGAGATTTTCATAGTGGAGATAGGAGCCCGCATGGGAGGCGACAACATCGGGTCTGATCTGGTAAAATTATTTACAGGATACGACTTTGTAAAGGGGGTTATTGAAATTGCCATGGGAACATTCACCATCCCCCGATTAAAGCAATTGAAACATGCCGGGATATTCTATCTAACCCCAAAAGCAGGAAGAGTAACAGCAATTCAGAATAGATCTTCTGATTTCCAGGAGATTGTCCGCTCGGAAATCCTTGTAGAAGTTGATGAGATAATTGAGTTTCCAGTAACAAATAGTGCACAAAGATCGGGATATATCATCTATACGGGTAACAAATTGGTCAGTATTACTCCTGAGGAGGTGATTAAAATTATAACCGAATAACATACTGAAAGTATTATTCCCGGTCAGGAAGGTTTGATCGGATCTCCTTTCACAGATTCAAGGTAATCATTTACCAATTGACTGCATTTTAAGGCGCCGGCGTCATTTAAATGATCACCGTCATAAAAATCCTCTGCGGTAAACCTGGGATCCCCGTCAATTTTAAAGTGATATACATTCTCAAATTCCCTGGCCATCCAGCTGCAGGTATCGATGATCATGTTATATTTAACCGGGTTCAGGTTTTCCCTGTAAGAAACATAGGTAGGAAAGTTAATCATGTGAACCCTGATACCTCTTTCCGCACAGATTTCGATTATATTTCTGAGAATCTCGAGGTTCCAGGAAAAATCCAGAGAGGGACTGTCGTGCTTGTGTGCTTCTTCTTCGCCTGTTCTCTCAAGATCCAGGCTGTTCTCCATATGGTATTCATCGCACCAACCCGAAGCGGTGGTGGATATAAGGCTTTTATTCTTTAAATGATACTGGTATACCTTTTTTATACTTCTCTGGACAGGCAGGTTCAATATCTCCAGGTAATACTTGTGATACCATTGATTATAGGGAGGTGTAATATCATAGTGGCGGTAATAATTGAACTTTCTCCAGGCCTCTTCCCCTTCGCCGAACATATATGTCATGGAAGCATGGGCGATCATCAGGACCACATCCTTCAATTGCGGCAGGGAATCAATATATTTTTCGAGAAGCAGATAGTCAAAAAACAGTGATTGGCTTACATATGAAAGGTTAAATGTCTCTGAATCAAATTGTTCCGGGTCAACTCCATAGTAGGTATGAGAGCCACCCATGACCAGGGTCTCAATTTCATCGTATTTCTGTTCCATCTGCGCCTTTTTAAACTTGAAATCGTGAGGCAATTGACGGAGTACGACCTCAAGAGCCACAGCGCTTATTATGATGGGTAACAGGAATAATACAAATCTTGCCAATGCTTTTTTCATATGACGTACGCTGGTGGTTATAAATCAGAACTGTTGATAAACAAATGTATTTTCACCCTTGGCCAGCCACAGCATCAGAATAATGAGAAAATAATATGCCGGCCATCTTATCCAGATGCTTAATTTCTGGAACCATCCAAAGATATCTACTTTCCTTTCCTGGAAGGACTCGAAAATCATCCAGATGACTAGGATAATGAGGGCAAGAAAGAAGTCTTTTCGATATTGTACTACGATCAGGTCCCTGAAATCCGATTTTAATAGCTCCATATCGAGGGAAGCAAACAAGTTACCGACAAAATGAGAGGATTGAGCATAGGTTTCAGCATAAAAGAAGATAAGGGAGAAACAGAAAAACAGAAATGTAATGATTCTGCTGATCCTTAAAACAAGCCCGGCTGGTAACTTCTTGGCCAGTTTTATCCGGTTCCTCCTGGTAAAAAACTCATAATTGATGGCCAGCACCTGGATGATACCCAGGATAATAAAATTCCACCGCGGACCGTGCCATATCCCGATGATGAAAAAGGTCAGGAAGACCGCGTAAGCCGGTCCCCAGTTTTTCCATTTCCGCCTCTTGTACAGCACGATCATAAAAATAAACTCATTACACCATGCTGTTAATGAGATGTGCCATCTTCTCCAGAATGTGGATACATTCTCGGAAAAGAAAGGGCGGTTGAAATTATCGGTAAGCTTGAATCCCAGCAAACGGGCTGATCCCAGGGCGATATCTGTATATCCTGAAAAGTCAAAATAAATATAAAAAGGCTGGAGCAGATAGGTTACAATCAAGGTCAGGCCGGTATATTCAAATACATTACCGTATACCTGGTTGATGATTAAACCCAGTGTATCAGCAATGGCCAGCTTCTTAAAGAAACCGAACAGCAGGAGATGCAAACCGGCTGACATATCTTCATTGTTCCATTGTTTCTTCTGATGTAATTGTGGTAAAAAACTGTTCGATTTTTCAATGGGACCCGAAATGAACTTGGGAAAGAATAAATTGTAGATCACGAAGACATCAAATCTCTTTTCATATTCCTCTATGCCTTTGTAAACCCGGTACATGTATCCCAGGCATTGAAACGTGTAATATGAGATCCCCAGGGGCAAAAGCACAGACAACAGGGGTATGGTCTCCCTGGCTGCAAATGACCGTAAAACAAAGTTGATATTCTCAACAAAGAAATTTGAATATTTAAAGAAAATAAGTACCCCGATATTGATAAAAAGACTGGTAATGTATAAGCCTTTCTTGCGGGGAGCAGTCTTGAGAGCATTCATCCATATTCCGAATAAATAATTGATAGTAGAGAAAACTACCGCAAAAAGCAGAAATGGAACAGAAAGACTGCCAATAAAAGCAAGGCTGGCAACAAGCAATAATGGGCGTTGAAATCTATCGGGAAGAATGTAATATAAAAGGGTAATTACCGCCAGGAATATGATATAACCAAGTGAGATCATTTATTGACAAATATTAAAATTAACGATTGCTAATACGTTATTGAGCAGACAAAGGTTCCCCGGTGATGCTTGTCTTATTACCTTCATCCTGTATGACATCAACTATCCTGTTACAAAAAAGGATGTAAGCCATACCGGAAAACTGGTTGTTTGGATGTGAATCTCCCGGACCGGCGGCAAATTCCTTTTTCATGTAGATACCACCTTCTGTTTCGAGTTCATAAAAATCCCATAAATATATATTGTCTCCCGGTTCATCCCAGGTCTGCCGGACCCAGTTAAAGAACTCCCTCGTTTTTGTGGCCTTCTCTTCTGTTGTGTTTTCTTCCAGGAGTGCTGCACCGGTCCACACGAGGAACCTGGTGTCGGGAAATTCCAGCATTTTCTTTTGCAGAGCTTCGTATTGCAGTTTATAATTCTCTATCCGTTTCTCCCTCGAATTAATATCCGGTTGCCCTGTGTCTTCCAGGATATCCCCTACCGGGAAGCAATGCTTCCATATGATGATATCGTAATCCCTGGAAAGGATCTCCAGGGTAGGATCAGCATTGACCGGCTGATCACCGGCATTATTAACCCAGATGTCATAATAGTCAAAAGGGAAGTTGCCGTATTCGCGGGACTGACCCGCTGCAGGGAAATACAATTCTTCAATCTTATAATTTGTACCATGATTTTTGTTGTACTGCTTAAACCAGGCTTTTACGGCAGATCCGCCGCCAAGTTTTCTTTGGATTTTGGATTTAACGGTGGACTTATCACCCTGCCAGATGTTATATCCTGTGCTGTGATGCAGGAAAATTATATTTACAGCCGTTTCCGGCTGTTCTGTTTTTCCTCCGCATGAATTCATGGACATTAAAATCAATACAAGCAGACAGAAACGCAGGTCTTTCATAGCATTTTTTTTGTTTTAAAAATAGAACATATTCATTTAATCCCAATCATCTTTTGATAAATGCCTGATCAGTTCTTGTTAATCAATGAAATGGTATGACTTAAACCATCACCACTATTTCAAACATACACCGGCCTAATATTTTATATAATTATACGGGCAGATAAAATTATTGTCAAAAGCAAAGCGCTATTTGAAATAAACTAATTTTTGAATACCTTCACAAATAGTTAAAGATTCATATTTGACTCCCCAATAAACTATCTTCACACAATGAAAAATTCTCAACTTATTAGCGTTTTCTATGCGCTAATTTTCATGGCAACTTCCTTCCGGTTACTGGCTCAAGTGCCTGAGAATGGACTGGTTTTTGATGGAAATAATGATTATGTAGATGTTCCATCCACAACATCTGATGAACTGAATCCTGCAGAATTTCTTACACTGGAATGCTGGGTCAAACTAAATGAAGCCCCTTCAGTAAGTCATCGTCCTCACTTGATAACAAAGTTTGCTTCTTATGCCCTGGCAGTTGATATCAACGGATATGCATCGGTATTTGTTTATACCGGGGACTGGCACTTTACACAATCTACCACACCCATACTTACAGATGTCTGGTACCACCTGGCAGGCACCTATGACGGAGCTACCGTGCGTATATACGTTAATGGTGTTATGGAAAATTCAGCCCCTGTGAACCTAACATTGAGTCAAAACATTGAAAATGTAAGGATTGGTGCATTACATGCCACACCTGACAATACCAATACTTCGGGCATGATTGAGGAAGCCAGGATCTGGAACACAACCCGTTCCCAGTCTGAAATACAGGGCTCAATGAACCGGACCATCCCGGGCAGCACCTCAGGTCTTATCGGCTATTGGAGATTTGATGAAAGTTCAGGGACCAATGCGGATTGTGAGACAACTTATGATAATGATGGGACATTAACCAACATGTCAACACCATCAGCCTGGACAACCTCAACTGCTTCGATTGGTGATAATTCCATATTCGCAGTTTCAGCTGATCTTGCCGAAACCCCTGGATGTGCAGTGGATGTGGAATTCGGGGCCAGTCCCGAGGGACCCGGTTCCGGCCACTCCATGGCGGTTATGCAGGTGAACCAGCTTCCCAACAACGTTTCTGGTTTGGAACCAAACAGGGCTCAGCGGTATTGGGAGATATGGTCAGAAGACCCGGATTTTGACGGCAATTTCACTGCTGACGTTCGTTTTCATTATGATAATATCAGTGGTTTTAACAATGAAAAATCCCTGAGGCTTTTCAGAAGGGATGATGCCAATGATACCTGGTCTGTTGTTACCGGATCTACCGTCGTTACCGATGATGGCGGCTCATCTACTACCGGAGATGGCATAGGGTACGTTGAATTATCGATTACAGAAAATACACCGGGAGATTTCAGCGGGCAGTATATACTTTCATGGGGGAATAACGATCCTCCGGTTGTCTCAAACATCCCGGGTCAATCGGTGCCGGAAGGAACGGCTTTCACTGCCATTGCACTGGATGGTTATGTAAATGACCCGGACAATGCAGACAATGAGATCACCTGGACGGTTACAGGAGAGAATAATGTTACGGTCAGCATAGTCAACAGGGTGGCTACCATCACCGCTGACGATCCGGATTGGAACGGGACCGATATGGTTACCTTTACGGCTGAAGATCCTGAAGGGGAAAGTGACAGTGACCAGGTGACTTTCGAAGTAACCCCGGTCAATGATCCCCCGGTTGTTGGTGATATCCCGAACCAGGAAGTAGCTGAGGGATCAGCCTTTGCGACCATTACCCTCGATAATTTTGTCACAGATATTGATAATGATATTACTACCATAACCTGGGCAGCCACCAACCAGTCAAATCTTACCGTAGATATAACCGACCGGGTAGCCACCATCACCGTGAATGACCCGGAATGGAATGGAAGTGAGCCCATTACTTTCCAGGCCAAGGATCCATTGGGTGGACAGGACAGTGATACGGCAGTATTTACGGTCACACCGGTAAATGATTCTCCCGTTGTATCGGATATTCCTGATCTGGGTATATCGGAAGGCCAGGGTTTAGCGCAGGGAATCGATCTTGATGGCTTCGTTGCAGATGTTGATGATCCTGACAGTGTGATAACCTGGACGGTTGCTGGTGAAAGTAACGTCACCGTTGATGTAGTAAAACGGATTGCTTATATAACAGCGGATGATCCTGATTGGAACGGCAGTGATACATTAATATTTACAGCAACAGATCCACTTGGAGCTTCAGATAAGGATACATGCATCTTTACTGTAATGCCGGTGAATGATCCCCCAACGCTCAACCGGGCAATACCGGATACCACGGCAGATGCTAACCACGCCTTTTCCTATGTATTAGATCCCAATACATTTGGTGATATTGATGCTGGGGATACCCTGGTTTACAGTGCAGTGATCTCGATGGGAGGGGGTATACCAGCCTGGATTACATTCGATCCTGTGACCAAAACATTCTCAGGCACACCTGCTGATGAAGATAAAGGCATGGTTGAAGCCATTGTGACAGCCACTGATGATAGCCTTGCAAGTGTTGCAGATACATTCAACATTGAGGTCAAATCTTATGTTGGCATTGGCAATCCACTGACCAGCCTGGAAATCAGCCTTTATCCGAATCCCAACAATGGCAGGTTTGTCATTGAAAGCGATATATTTGAACTGAAGGATGTTGTACTGGAGATCTTTAATGAGAAAGGACAGCTGATCTGGAACAGGGAAATTAAAGATGAGATAGGAACACTGCATGAATCCGTTGATCTGAATAGCGCACCTGATGGCCTGTATCTCCTGAGAGTGAGAAACAAATCAGGTATGATCAACAAGCGGTTCGTAATATCCTATTAAATGTTATTTGAAGATATTCAAGTACAACTGATTGCCTATTTCAAATTGCTTAATAAATCTGCTGCATCTGAAGTTTGAGAATCAATCATTGGATCTGTTTTATTGTCACTTATAGTCTTTTTAATAAGATTTTACCCATTTTTTCATGGTTTGGATTTCGTTTATCACACAATTGCGTCCATTAACCTGTGCAAATCCCCATTTTGCAGGGATCGGCTGCATTAAATCTAACATTCCTGGTCGTTTGACGTATGAATGTATGGCGTTGATAAAAATAAATTAAAATTGGGATGTAAGAATTTGAATAAGAATTATATGTTAAATACCTTGCCTCAGGCTAAAAATGCAGAACAGATAATAACTAATACTAAAAAATTTTATGACATGAAAAAATTTAACGCTTTTACAATTCTATTAATGCTGTTTTTCATGGCAGCTCCATTGCTGTTAAATGCGCAGGTGCCGGAAAATGGCCTGGTCTTCGATGGAGATGATGATTATGTCAATATCTCAACCTCCTCTGGGGATGAACTGAATCCCGACACTACTATAACTCTGGAAACCTGGGTTTATCTTAATGAAGCCCCCTCGGGCACTCATACTCCTTATCTGATTGCTAGGTTAAACTGTTACTCTCTTACCATTGATAACAACGGTCATGTAAAGATGTTTCTGCGGAACGATGAGGGTGATTGGTCTGAACCGACTGGCTCCACAACCATTGTCCCGAACCGGTGGTATCACCTGGCAGCCACATACGATGGAGCCAATGCACGCGTTTATCTAAATGGAAATGAGGAAGGTTCATCCGTTGCAAGTGATACCATGGCCAGAACCATGCTAAATATGAGGCTTGGATCCTTGGATATTTTTGCAAATGCTAACAATCTAAATGGTATGATGGATGAAGTCAGGATCTGGGATATAGCCCGCAGCAGGGATGATATCCGGAGCACAATGAACCGGACCATCCCCGGCACCACAGCGGGACTGGTTGGATACTGGAGGTTTGATGAGAGCTCAGGAACCCTTGCAGATGATGAGACCACTTATGGAAATAATGGAACATTAACGAACATGTCAACACCTTCAGCCTGGTTAACATCGACAGCTCCTATTGGTGATTATTCCCAAACTGTGGAATCTTTGGATATTACTGAAATCCCAGAATGTGATGTGGATGTGGATTTTCGAGCATTTCCGGAGACACCCGGGCCAGAGCATACCCTGTCAGCGATGCAGGTGAACCAGTTTCCGAACAGTAGTACCGGATTGTACCCTGACAGGGCCAGCATGTACTGGCAGATCTGGTCAGAAGACATTGATTTTGACGGGAATTTCACGGCTGATGTCCGTTTTCATTATGATGATATCGGCGGTCTACCAACTGAATCATCACTCGATCTTTTCAGGAGGGATGATGTTAACGATACCTGGAGCCCGGCCACAGGATATACCGTGGTTTCCAATGACGGCGGAGCATCTTCCACCACGGATGGTATCGGGTATATTGAACTGACCATTACTGAAACTACGGCAGGGGGATTCAGCGGCCAGTATATTATATCATGGACCAATTTACCTCCGGTGGTAGATGATATCCCGGATCAGTCAGTGGCAGAAGGATCCGCCTTCGCAACCATAAACCTGGATGATTATGTAGATGACCCGGATAACCTGGACAGTGAGATCACCTGGACGGTAACCGGAGAAACCGATGTTACGGTTACCATCACCGACAGGGTGGCCACCATCACCGCTGACAATCCGGAGTGGAATGGGACCGACATGGTGACCTTTACCGCCGAGGATCCCGAAGGGGAAACTGACAGCGATGAAGTGACTTTCGAAGTAACCCCGGTCAATGATCCACCGGTTGTGGGCGATATTCCAAACGATACGGTACCTGAGGGGACAGCTTTTGCCACCATTAACCTTGATAATTTTGTCACTGATATCGATAATGACATCACCACCATGATCTGGACAGCCACGGGACAGTCAGATCTAACAGTGGACATTACCGACCGGGTTGCTACCATTACAGTGATTGACACCAACTGGAACGGAAGCGATACCATTACCTTCCAGGCAGAAGATCCTGATGGAGGGACTGATTCGGATCCGGTTACCTTTACAGTAACACCGGTGAATGATCCCCCCGTGGTAGATGTTATACCCAATCAGACCATCAACGAGGGGGAAAGTTTCACACCAATTATCCTTGATGATTATGTATCGGATATAGATAATGCTGATAGCACAATTACCTGGACAGCCAGTCTCGAAGGCGGTGTTTCCGTGGACATTACAGACCGCGTTGCCACCATTACAGTAAATGATCCTGAGTGGAACGGTTCGGATCTAATAAGATTCACAGCAAAGGATCCTGACGGATTACAGGACAGTGCAGATGTTGTATTTTATGTGAACGGTGTTAATGATCTACCGATGGTGGAAGACATTCCTGACCAGACCATTGCCGAAGGCCAGAGCTTCAGCCAGATCAGCCTGGATGATTTTGTTTCTGATGCTGATGATCCTGACAGTGCATTGACCTGGACAGTCACTGGACAGTCAAATCTTACAGCTGAGATAACCGACCGGGTTGCTACCATTACGATTGATGATGCAGAGTGGAACGGAAGTGATACATTGATATTTACAGCGACAGATACGTCCGGGGCTTTTGATACGGACACCACCATTCTCACTGTAATGGCGGTAAATGATCCCCCGACGCTCAACAAAGCCATACCGGATACCACAGCAGTGGCTGAGGAAGCATTCTCATTCATTCTGGATCCGAATACATTTGCTGACATTGATCCGGGTGACAGCCTTGTTCTGAGTGCAAGCATGTCGATGGGAGGCAGCACACCAGCCTGGATTACATTCGATGCGGCAAGCAGAGAATTCTCAGGCACACCGGCTGACGGAGATAAGGGTATGGTTGAAGTAATTGTGACAGCCACA
>LJUP01000068.1 GCA_001303955.1 Bacteroides sp. SM23_62
ATAGAGATACGGGAATACATTGTTCAGCCTTCTGCATCTTTTGGTCATGATAAAGCCATCCGACCATATGTTGCCGAGCATTTCATTAACCTGGGTTTCAACATTTTGCCCATTTACCGAGATGATCCGGCTGCCTTTTTTTACCGGGCAGTGCTGATTGTAACTATGGATTACATAAAGCTTTCCATCCAAAGCGTGTACCCCCAGCGGAAACATTCGCTGCGGGGCTTTGTCCCAATACCCGTCCGGGGTCCACAGGGAAGTATGCCCGCAACCCACCCTGGCCACAAGGGGAATGAGTATGCGATAAAATTCCTGTGTGCTCATGGGATGATGGATCATCTGGTAATGTGCCTCGAAAAGACTGTCAAACGTCCTTCTGGATGTAAACTGGTATAATTTCGGGTGGCTCTCTTCAAGGAATTGCCTGAATTGTCTGAAATCAGCCTGTAATTGATCCACGGTAAATTTCCCCTGCCCGGCTTTGTCTTCCTGACTTCCCGAAGAACGGTTCATGCATGCGGGGTAGGACAAAACCGTAAAAAGCGTGATCAGACCGGCTGAAAGAATGGGCAAAAAATTTTTCATAAGGCTGATTTATAATACCTTGAGTATTGTTACCTTTACATTAAAGATACAGAAATTAATCCATTACCGTCATGAAAATACTTATGCTGCTGTTAACCATTAATTTTCTTAATGCCAATCCAATGGAAACTGAATTTTCGAAAGATGTCTTCGACACAGGGGACGGAGAACTTGCCATCACTTTTATCGGACATGGAACGCTCATGTTCGAGTACAACGACATGGTGATACATATTGATCCCACCATGAGTGAAACCGATTATGCCAAAATGCCTGATGCGGATATGGTCCTTGTCACGCATCATCATGGAGATCACCTGGATGTGACAGCGATCAAGCACATCATCAAAGAGGATTGTCCCGTCGTAATGACACCATCCTGCCTTGACCAGCTTGAGGATATCAAAGGAACTGTCATCATGGAAAACGGTGATAAAAAAACCGTGAAAGGCATTCCGATTGAGGCCATTCCCGCCTATAATATTGAACACAAAAGGTCAAACGGAGAGCCTTTCCATCCAAAAGGCATAGGGAATGCTTATTTGCTTGGCATCGGTGACCTGAAAGTACTGATTGGGGGTGATACCGAAAACGTTCCGGAAATCAAGGCCCTGAAAGATATTGACATTGCCTTTCTGCCAATGAACCTGCCCTATACCATGACCCCTGAAATGGTGGCAGATGCAGCCAGGGCCATGCAGCCAAAAATCCTGTATCCATATCATTTTGGCCAGACAGACCCGGAGGAACTGGTAATCCTGCTGCAGGATGAGAAAGAAATAGAAGTAAGGATACGGGACCTGCAGTAGAACCGTATCATCATCGGTGGGGAACAGGATCACTCCTTTATCAATCCCTGTCCCTCTATCCAGGGTGCACCGGCATCCTGCAGTTCTTTCTCAAGCTTAGGAAGGACCATATCTGCGATTTCCGCCAGGCGTTGTTTTAATTTTGCCAGTTCTGATTTGCCGGTCTCCAGCGATTGCATATGCATCTCTGTGGGTCCGTAGGTCGTAGCCAAACCGTTTAAAGCGACATTGAGCCTGTTTTCCGGTGTTGGCGGACGGCTTTCTCCAACTTCCCCCGCCGAAGGGCTTCCGTGCATAAGGGCATAGAGATCCTTTAGTTGCTCTGCGGTCTTGTGGATCCGTAGCTCAAGTTCCTTCGCTTCCCTGTCCAGCCTCAGTACGGCAGCCTGCATGGCCTTTATCCGTTTCACGCTTTTGTCCAGTTCCAGTGAAGTGGCCAGGTGATCCTGCTGGAAAGCCTCCATTTCATTTTTAAATGCTGTCCTTTCTTCATCGGAAGCTCCTTCCAGGGCTCCCCTGTAAAGTGGTTTTACTTCAAAAGGCTGGGGACCGGACAATTCCGTCAGTTCTCCGTCAACTGCCTTAGCTAGTTCAACGGTATATGTTCCAGGAATGATCATTGGTCCCCGGGAAGATCCCTCCTCCTCCCACCTGATGCCTCTTTTGGATGCTGACCGCAGGTTCCAGCCTATCCTGTGAATGCCCTTTGAAGCCTTCCCTATGATGGTGTTCACGAGATCCCCCTGAGCATCCTTGATGGTTAGCCGGATCTCGGGTGCTTTCTGAAGTTTTTCTGCATCCAGCTTTTCCCATCCGGGGAAGGGTATATCCTGGCCTTCCTTGTTCAGGTTCTTTTCTTTTTTCTGCCTTTCAGATTTCAGGGATGGAATATCTTCCGGTAAATAGTAGGTAAAGATAGCGCCAAAGAGAGGGTTTTCCGCTGCATAATAGGATGCTCCAGGTCCTCCCAGTATTGATCTGGGAACATATAACCAGGCGTCTTTTACAGGAAACAGGGTGGGTTTATTTGACAGGCCGCTGGCCGAGACTTCCCTCAGCGGTGAATAATCATCGAGGATGAAAAAACCGCGTCCGAAAGATGCACATACCAGGTCATTTTCCCTCCGCTGGATGGTCAGGTCCCTGAAGGAGATGGTCGGAACACCGCCTTTTAGTTTGATCCATTTATTTCCCCCGTCCGGGGTGAAATAAATACCGTATTCAGTGGCAGCAAACAACAAATCCTTCTTGACATGATCCTGCACAAGCCTCCAGACCAGGAGTTTTTCCGGAAGATCTCCGCCAATGTAGGTCCAGCTGCGGCCTGCATCAGTACTTTTTAAAACATAGGGTTTGTAATCCCCGAATTTATGGTTATCAAGGGCCGCATAAACGGTCATGGCATCGAACAGATCTGCCCTCAGATCATTTACGAACGCGGTGGAGGGGATGCCCTTGATGCTGCCGATTTCCAGCCTCCGCCAGTTTTGTCCGCCGTCTTCGGTCACCTGTATGAGCCCGTCATCCGTACCGGCATAGATCAGTCCCTCCTGAATGGGAGATTCTGCCAGGGAAGTGATGGTGTTGTACTCCGACATGGCATTTAAATCCCAGGGATTGTCCCAGCTCTGCTGCTTCCCCATGATGGAAAGAGACAGCCGTTCCTGGTCCCTTGTCAGGTCACCCGATATACTTGTCCAGCTGTCACCACGGTTATCGGATCGCCATACCCGGTGGGAAGCAAAGTATATCCTTGCCGGGTTGTGTGGACTCACCAGCACGGGTGAATCCCAGTTAAACCGCTCGGGACCTTCCCCCTCACCCGGTTGAGGCATGATCAGGACCTGCTCGCCGGTAATCCGGTCTATGCGGTGCAGTCCCCCTTGCTGGGTCTCCGCATACATAATGTCAGGATTCCCGGGTTCGGTTGCCGCCTGGTGACCGTCTGCACCCAGTATAATGGACCAGTCTGCATTGCTGATGCCATGTTCATTATCGGTGCGTGAGGGTCCGCCATGTGAGCCATTGTCCTGGGTCCCCCCATAAACGAAATAAAATGGTTCATGATCATCCACTGCCAGTTTATAATACTGGGTGACCGGCAGATTACCGATGAAACGCCAGGTTTCTGCCCCATCAAAGCTTTCGTAAATTCCCCCGTCAGTGCCGATCAGCAGATAACCGGGATCATCACAGCGAAAAGCCATGGCGTGATTGTCAGAGTGCTTTTTATCCTCCTTCAGGCGGCGGAATGTTTTTCCATGATCGTCCGAAACCTGGATGCGAACATCCATCAGGTATATCCTGCCTTCAGCATGCGGTGAAGCGTAGAGTTCCTGGTAATAATGGGGACCGGTTGCCCCTGAAACCGTATTCGATTGTTTTACCCAGGTCGTACCGCGATCGGTGGACATAAACACGCCACCCGTTCTCCTGTCCAGTTCAATGGCTGCATAAACCCGATCCGGATCCTGGGGTGAGACGGCAAGGCCTATTTTTCCCAGGTTTGAGGTGGGAATGCCCTCGGTAAGTTTTTCCCAGCTTTCCCCTCCGTCCCTGCTGCGGTGTATTCCCGACCCGGGACCTCCTCCCATGTATGCGGCGACGTTACGATGCCGCTGCCAGGTAGCAGCATACATCCAGTCCGGATCCCTGGGATCAATCACAAGATCGGTGGCACCGGTCCAATCGTCATCCCCGAGGACCCTCTTCCATTGCTCTCCCCCATCCACCGATTTGTAAATCCCGCGTTCCCCGCCCTTATTCCAAAGGGGACCCTGGGCAGCCACGTAAACAACATTTGAATGATCAGGATGGATGATTATACGGGCAATATGTTCGGATGATTTGAGTCCCATATTCTTCCAGTGCTGACCTCCGTCCGTACTTTTATAAACCCCATCGCCGATACCTACATGCCTTCCCCCGACATCTTCACCGGTCCCAACCCAGACAGTATTCGGGTTATTCGGATCAATACTTACGCAACCGATAGAATAAACCGGTTGGGAATCAAAAATCGGGGTCCAGGTAACACCTGCATTGGTTGTTTTCCATACCCCTCCTGATCCCACGGCTACGTACCAGATATTATTATTTTCCGGATGAATGGCAATGTCGGCAATTCGTCCGGAGGTGAAGGCGGGACCAATATTCCTGAATTTCAATCCTGCAAAACTGTCATCCGGAGATGTCAAGGAATGATTATCCTGTGCAAACAGATTTGCACTTGCAAGCAACAGTAAGAAAACAATATTTTTCATCGGGTTTATGTGTGTGGGTTAATATTTCGTGAAGGTTTAAGGTACACAATTATCTTGAATAATTGAAGCCGGGCGGTTACATAAATAATTGTCCATGGATGCCTCATTTACAGGCATTTAAATATGATCTCAGGCTTGAATAAATAAATTTAATGACTTTTTTGTTTAATAATTCAGGGTTAAATATTGAACAAAACATCAGCTGGTGTGTTTACTTACTAAATTTAACTTTAGAAGACATGAAAACAATGAGCAATAACAAAAATCGATTTCCGAAACCTTTCAGGTTTACCATCTATCTTTTTATAGTAATCATAGTCGGTTTCATGAACTGGGCCTTTACCTACGCTGATGATACAGGGATGGGAGAAATTCCGAACCTCGAATCCCGCCTGACGGAGGCCCTGGTCCCCATACCAGATCCCGAGCCTGAGCTGGAAGATTGGCTGCTGTCGTTTTCCCATGATTTAAACGAAGAAAGCAATAAATCAAAAACCAGCCTGGAAGTACGTCTTGCTGAAGCGCAAAAACCTGTGGCTGACCCTGAACCCGAGCTGGAAGATTGGCTGCTGAACTTATCCGATGATATCCTAACCGTTTACTGTGAATAGTAAGCCAGAAGGAACAGATCATAAAAAATCAGACTGACCCGGAAAGACCCATTTTTACAAATGGGTCTTTTTCATTTTAGCAAACATCAATTCTCACCTCCCCAATGATGGCATGATTGTCCGCCTTCCCGATCATCCTTGCTTATTCCTGTTGGATCTTAATCTAAAATCTTATTTTTGATTACCAAATATCAAAAACTTTACCCATGAAGATCGTTTATATGCCCGTACTATTATTCCTGTGTATCGTTACTTCTGGACAATCCCTATTTGATAAAGAATCTGTCAAATCCATCATGGACAGGGTAAACAGGTACCAGTTTGAAAACCCCTGGCAGGCATTTGATAACAACTGGATACGCGGGACCTATTATGCCGGTGTCATGTCATGTTATTTCGCCACCGGGGATAAAGCATACCTGGATCAAAGTGAAGCATTTTGCCATTCCATCAACTGGAAGTTGCCTGCCCTGCCTCCCTGGAAAGGAGGCAGCGGTGCAAACCTGTTGACCTGCGGACAAACCATGTTGGAATGTTACATGGTAAAGAAGGATAAATATAAAATTGAATCCATCATTTCCCACCTTGAAGATCCTGAAATAAGGAATCCTGTGTCAAACCCCTTAGAATGGTACTTTGAGGCAGGCAGGCGTTATGTTGACGGGTTGTTTACCGGGCCACCCACACTGGCCATGCTGTATGCCGTCACCGGGGATGAGAAATACCTGGATTGGATGGAAACCTGCTTTTGGGACGTCTACGGGAAATTGTACGACATTGAAGAAAACCTGTTTTACCGTGATCATCGTTTCTTTCCGGATTGCATGGAACAGCGGATAAATGATCCCGGATGGGAGGGAAATCACCAGGTAACCGCCACAGGTAAGAAAGTCATATGGTCCAGGGGCAATGGCTGGGCCTTTGCGGGCATTGCAAGGATCCTGAAATATCTCCCCAAGGATCATCCAGGCTACGAAAGATACGAACAGGTATTTGAAAATATGGCTGAATCACTGGCCGGCCGGCAGTCAGAGGAAGGCTTCTGGTACCCTAACCTGGCGGATCCGGACCATATCCCACTTAAGGAAACAAGCGGGACAAGCTTTTTTATTTATGGACTGGCATATGGAATCAACCAGGGTATCCTTGACAGGGAAATGTATTTACCTGTTGTGGAAAAAGCATGGCAATCTGTTTGCGATGCAGTAAGTGAGGAAGGTAAAGTCCAATGGGGACAGAAAGTTGGGGACCGCCCTGTAATGTTTGAAATGGAAGATTCACATGAATATGTAAGCGGTACATTCCTGCTGGCAGCGAGTGAAGTCTACAAATTATCATCCGGCTAAGTAAAGCCCTGTATTCCCCTGGATACTTGTCCGCAATGTAAAAAATCCTGGCGAACACTTGCCTTGATCCCCTGTTATAACGTAACTTTATATGAAATCATCAAATCCAGATACCCATGTCTACCTACATTCTTCTGACCAAATTATCTCCTGATCTTTCGATGCAGATGAAAGACAGGGCACAGCTGGGAAGGACCTGGCTGGACCAGGTTAAGGAAACCTGTCCGGAAGTGAAATTCCTCGCTCATTATGCATTGCTGGGTCAATTCGATTTCCTGGATATTTATGAAGCGCCGAATGAGCAGACAGCTGCCAAGGTTTCTATCATCAGCCAGGCAAACGGAGCCTTCCAGGCACAGAGCCTGCCGGCGATCCCTTATAAGAAATACCTTGAATTGATCAAGGAGATTGAATGATCTGCAATGCCTTGTTGATGCGCTGAAGCACACTTTCTTTGCCCAGCACCTCCATGATATCCATGAGCCCGGGACCGATATTGGATCCCACCAGGGCCAGCCGGAGTGGATTCATCAGCTTGCCAAAACCAATCTTCCGGCTTTCTGCCAGGTTTTTTAAAATCGGTTCAATGTGTCCGGCTTTAAAGGGTTCTACTGGGACCAATAATGTGCTCAGGTCATGCAGGAGGGAAGCGCTGTCTTCCTTCCACACCTTTTTGATGACTTTTTCATCGTAACTTGAAGGTGATTGAAAGAAAAACCATGACTGGTCCCACAGATCCGTAAGCAAAAAGGCTCTTTCCTTAACCAGGTTAAGCGCTTTGCTGATATATGCGGTATCGTACTTCAGGTCCCGTTGTGCCAGCTCGCCTGCGAACATTGCAGCCAGTTCATCACCGCTTTTTTTGATCAGGTACTGATGATTGAACCATCTGGCCTTTTCCGGATCAAACCGGGAACCGGCCTTTACGATGCGGTCCAGTGAAAAAGCATGGATCAGTTCATCCATGGAAAAGATCTCCTGTTCCGTACCGGGATTCCAGCCCAATAAGGCAAGGATATTGATGAATGCCTCGGGGAAATAACCTGATTCCCGGTACCCGCTGGACATTTCCCCGGTATCCGGTTGTATCCATGCCAGCGGAAAAACCGGAAACCCAAGCCTGTCCCCGTCCCGTTTACTGAGCTTTCCCTGCCCGTCCGGTTTCAGGGTAAGAGGCATGTGTGCAAAGACCGGCATGGTATCCTGCCACCCAAATGCTTCATATAATAATACATGCAAAGGGGTTGAAGGCAGCCATTCTTCGCCACGTATCACATGGCTGATCTCCATCAGATGATCATCCACCACATTGGCCAGGTGGTAGGTAGGCATTCCGTCAGCTTTAAGCAGGATCTTATCATCCAGGGTGCTTGTATTGACCTCCACTTCCCCCCTTATGACATCCTGAAACTCAACCCAATGATCTTCAGGCATTTTATGCCTGATCACATAGGGTAATCCGGCCGCTATTTTTTCTTTGACCCTGTCTTCACCGAGGGACAGGGAATTATTCATTTTCTCCCTCACCAGGGCATTGTAGGTAAATGCACCCTTACGGCTTTCTGCCTCTTTTCTTAGCCTGTCCAATTCATCAGGTGTGTCGAATGCCCTGTAGGCAAATCCCTTATCGACCAGGATCTCCGCATACTTCCTGTACAGATCCTTCCTTTCAGATTGCCTGTATGGAGCATGCGGTCCGCCGGCTGTTATTCCCTCATCAATCTGTATCCCGCACCAATCCAGGGAATCTATGATATATTGTTCGGCCCCGTCTACAAACCTTGCCTGGTCGGTATCCTCAATTCGCAGAATGAAAGTCCCATTGTTTTTCCGGGCAAAAAGATAATTGAACAATGCCGTCCTCACCCCGCCGATATGCAGGGGACCTGTGGGACTCGGAGCAAAACGCACCCGTACAGCCTGATGGCTCATGTGTCTGATTTTCGGCAAAGATAGTAAATTGTATGTGGAGAAAATCTTTAATTTTAAAGACTTGAATTTCAGTGATGCGCTTAATATATGATCTCGGAATACGCCTTTATGGCTTGTTAATCCTGCTGGTTTCCCCTGTTAATGCGAAAGCCGGGCAGTGGGTCCGTGGAAGGAAGGGCCTGATGAAAAGACTGAAAAGCACGATTGATCCGGCACTCCCGTTGATATGGTTCCACTGTTCATCCCTGGGGGAATTCGAACAGGGCAGGCCGCTCATCGAAAGCATACGCAAGCGGGAACCAGACAGGAAGATACTCCTTACTTTTTATTCACCGTCAGGTTTCGAAATAAGGAAAAATTACACAGGGGCGGATTATATTTTCTATCTGCCCCTGGATACCAGAAGAAATGCAAACAGGTTCTTCAGCCTGCTCAACATCGAAAAAGCCTATTTCATTAAATATGAATTCTGGTATCATCTGCTGACCCGGTTGAAAGCCAAAAACATACCTGCCTACCTGGTATCCGGGATCTTCAGGAAAAAACAGGTATTTTTTCGTCCCTGGGGAAAATGGTTTATAAGGATCCTGCATTGTTTTGATCATCTTTTTGTGCAGCAGCAATCGTCACTCGACCTGCTGGCAAGTATTGGCATACGAAACGTATCACTGGCCGGGGATACCCGGTTTGACCGCGTCCATGCTATCGTTCAGGGAATAAAAAAGGACCCCGGGTTCACGGCCTTTACAGGTTCAATTCCCACCATCATTGCCGGAAGTACCTGGCCGCAGGATGAAGAATTACTGGTAAGGTATATCAACCACACTGACCGCAAGATAAAATGGATCATAGCCCCGCATGAAATCCATGAATCCGGAATCACCCGGCTTGCGGGACAGATACAGCAAAGGTCACAACGTTATACAACCCTCACAGATAGTGAATTACAGCAAACGGATGTGATCATAGTGGATACCATTGGCATCCTCTCTTCCCTTTACCAGTACGGTAAGGTGGCCTATATAGGGGGTGGATTTGGCAAGGGAATACACAACACACTTGAAGCTGCAACCTTCGGATTGCCGGTGATATTCGGACCGAAGTACCAGAAATTTCAGGAAGCTGTTGACCTGGTGGCCACCGGTGCCGCATTTCCGGTCCATGATTATGAAGCATTTGAATCCATTCTTTCCAGCCTGCTTGATGATCCGGAGTTCTTAAGCACCTCAGGGGAATCAGCCAGAAACCTGGTGCTTGCTAACCTGGGCGCTACAGAAAAGATCCTTGAACTTACTTTTTATCAGCCAGAAAGTACCTGAAACGGAGATATCAAACATGAAGATGTTACCTTACGGGGCTGCCTAACAAAGGCCGCCCCGAAAATCGGGGCGGCCTAATTCTCTAACCCTTTTTGAAAAATTTATCCCAGTTTTTTCACCCTGGTTTCGGTTAATAATTTACGAAAGAATGCCTGCCAAAAATGGAGAATTAAGATTTTTTTTTTAACAAAATTTTTCACTGTTAACAATCCATAACTGACAGTCGATTTTCCTTTATTCTAGGTAAACACAATATTAAGCGAATAAAAGATCTTAAAATTCTAATTCGGCAAGGGCTTTTCTATATAACTGATCCTGTACTAGTTACAAAGACGAGTTGATAACTATTTTCATTTGTTGAAAAATACGAATCAACTCAACTTGTACCACGAATGTTCTCTTTTTAAATTGCAATTTCAACTTTTTTGTTATTGTCCTCGGTTATTTTTTTAATTACTAATCACTTAATAATAATTTCAAAGCCTCTATGGAAGATTCGGCCCCGAAGAAGAATATAGATGTTGTTGTCGATAAGCAGGTAAAAAGACAGGTAAAAAAAGAAGCCGAAGACCAAGTTTCAAAAACCTATACTTTTGAAGAAGCCAGTGAAGCTTCTAAAAAATATTTCAAGGGGGATGAACTTGCAGCAACTGTTTGGGCCAATAAATACGCTTTAAAAGATTCACAGGGAAGGATTTATGAGAAAACTCCCGATGATATGCACCGCAGGATCGCCAGGGAGATTGCCCGCATTGAAAAAAGATATACCAATCCACTTTCGGAAGATGAGGTATTTGACCTGATCAGGGACTTCCGTTATATTGTCCCCCAGGGTTCACCGATGACCGGTATAGGAAATGATTTCCAGATCGCTTCTCTTTCCAATTGTTTTGTTATAGGACATGAGGGGAATGCCGATTCTTACGGCGGGATCATGAAAATCGACCAGGAACAGGTCCAGTTGATGAAACGCCGGGGCGGCGTCGGTCATGACCTGTCACATATTCGTCCCAAAGGGAGCCCGGTACTGAACAGTGCACTTACATCGACCGGGATTGTACCTTTCATGGAGAGGTACTCAAATTCCACCCGTGAAGTGGCACAGGACGGCCGCCGGGGCGCTTTGATGCTGAGCATCTCGATCAAACATCCTGATGCAGAAAGTTTCATCGATGCCAAGATGACAAAAGGCAGGGTGACAGGGGCAAATGTATCGGTTAAGATCAATGACGAGTTCATGGATGCCGTGGTCAATAAAATACCTTTCAAACAGAAATACCCGATTGACGCTGATGAACCGGTCTACCAGAAAGACATTGATGCAACTAAACTCTGGGACAAGATCATTCATAATGCCTGGCAATCCGCCGAGCCGGGGGTCCTGTTCTGGGATACCATAACCAATGAGTCCGTTGCAGATTGCTATGCCGATCTTGGATTCAAGACCGTATCGACCAATCCCTGCGGTGAAATACCATTATGCCCCTATGACAGTTGCCGGCTGCTGGCCATTAACCTTTACAATTATGTTGAACAGCCGTTCACATCCAAGGCGAAGTTCAACTTTAACCTGTTTAAGAAGCATGTGGGACTGGCACAGCGGATGATGGATGACATCATAGACCTGGAACTCGAGAAGATAGATGCCATCCTTGATAAAATCAAGGCTGATCCGGAAGATCCGGAATTGAAGTGGGTGGAAAGACGACTCTGGGAAAAAATCAAGCAAAAAGCCCTTGAAGGAAGACGGACAGGCGTAGGGATCACAGGTGAGGGAGATATGCTTGCTGGCCTCGGGCTCAGGTATGGCAGTGAAAATGCCATTGACTTCTCCACCGAAGTACATAAAACAGTGGCCATCGAAGCTTATCGTTCCTCTGTAAACCTTGCCAGAGAAAGAGGGTCTTTCCCGATTTTTGACATCAACAGGGAAAAGGATAATCCTTTCATCAACAGACTGAAGGATGAAGATGAAGGCCTGTATGAGGACATGGCCAAATATGGAAGAAGGAATATCTCCCTGCTGACCATCGCTCCGACCGGTACTACCAGCCTGATGACCCAGACCACCTCCGGGATTGAACCTGTATTCATGCCGGTCTATAAGAGGAGGAGGAAGGTTAACCCTACAGACGGCACGGCCAATATTGATTTTGTGGATGAGGTGGGAGACAGCTGGGAGGAATTCAACGTATTCCACCACAAATTTGAAACCTGGCTTGAAACGAACGGGTATGATATTGAAGAGGTAAAGAAGATGGATGACAAAAAGATAGATGCCCTCGTCAGCAAATCACCCTATTATAAAGCCACCTCCAATGATGTAGATTGGGTCAGCAAGGTAAAAATGCAGGGAGCGATACAGAAATGGGTTGACCATTCAATCTCAGTAACCATTAACCTCCCGAAAGACGCATCTGAAGAACTGGTGAGCGAATTGTATATCACGGCCTGGAACAGCGGATGTAAAGGATGTACTGTCTACCGTGACGGTTCCAGATCGGGTGTGCTCCTCCGGGACGAATACCAGAACCAGCATAAACGGCCAAAATCCCTGGAAGCTGAGATCCTCAGGTTTAATAACAATGAGGAAAGATGGATTGCCTTTGTGGGTCTAAAGGATGGGAAACCATATGAGATCTTTACCGGGATCGAAGATGAAGAAATGTTCCCTTTGCCAAAAAAGATCACCAAGGGATTTATCATCAAGAACCGGGATGAAGAAGGAAACAAACGGTATGATTTCCAGTACACCGATAAATACGGGTATAAGAATACACTTGGCGGACTCTCACATATTTTTGACCCTGAATTCTGGAATTATGCCAAATTGATATCCAGTGTGCTGCGTCATGGAATGCCCATACCTGATGTAGTCAACCTGGTTTCATCCCTGAGGCTTGACAGCGAATCCATCAATACCTGGAAAGCAGGGGTCGAAAGGGCATTGAAGAAGTACATTCCCGATGGTACAAGGGCCAAAACCAAGCAGAAATGCCAGGATTGCGGATCTTCCAGTCTTATTTACCAGGAAGGATGCCTGATCTGTACCAGTTGCGGATCCTCAAAATGCGCGTAGAGCCTCAACAGCAAATATCCCCACATTAAGAAAATCATCAACATACTTCTGTGACCGAGCTATACTGTCTGAACGAAGTGAGTTGTACAACGAGGGAATGAAAGTATGTTGATGAAATTCTACTTCAGTACTCCCAGTTCCTTTCCGACTTTTACGAAGGCAGCAATGGCCTTGTCAAGATGTTCCTTTTCATGGGCAGCGGAAAGCTGTACTCGTATGCGGGCTTCTCCTTTGGGGACAACGGGATAGTAAAACCCGGTGACATAGATCCCTTCTTCGAGCAGGCGGGCGGCAAAATCCTGTGACAATTTTGCATCATAGAGCATGATGGGTACAATGGCCGATTTGGTAGGCTTAAGATCAAACCCGGCAGCACTCATCTTCCGGTAAAAGTATTCCGTATTTTGATGGAGCTTGTCCTGCAGTTCATTGGTCTCTCCCATCATCCGGAACATTTTGATACCAGCATTCACAATGGAAGGGGGCAACGAATTTGAAAACAGGTAAGGCCTCGATCGCTGTCGCAACATATCTATGATCTCAGCCCGGCCGGTGGTAAATCCGCCGATAGCCCCGCCGAAGGCTTTTCCCAGGGTGCCGGTAATGATATCGACCTTCCCCCGGATATCAAACAGTTCGGTAACACCACGGCCTGTTTCACCCACCACCCCGGCCGAATGACATTCATCAACCATCACCAGGGCATCGTATTTTTCTGCCAGCGCTACGATCTTATCCATGGGTGCCACATTGCCGTCCATGGAAAACACACCATCCGTTACGATGATCCTGAAACGCTGCGCCTGGGCGGCTTTCAGCTGCTGTTCAAGATCCTCCATGTCGGTATTCTTGTACCTGTAGCGCTGGGCCTTGCACAATCTCACACCATCGATAATGGAGGCATGGTTCAGTGCATCGGATATGATGGCATCCTCTGCTGTAAGCAGTGGTTCAAACACACCCCCGTTGGCATCAAAACAGGCAGCATATAAGATGGTATCCTCGGTACCGTGAAACCTGGCGATCATTTGCTCGAGTTCCTTGTGCAGGTCCTGGGTCCCACAAATAAACCGTACGGACGACATCCCATAACCATGGGTGTCAAGGGCTTCCTTGGCGGCCTCGATGAGGTCAGGATGATTGGACAGGCCCAGGTAATTATTTGCGCAGAAGTTCAATACTTTTTCTCCGGTTGAAACCCTTATTTCAGCACCCTGGGCAGAGGTGATGATCCTTTCATTCTTATAAAGCCCGGCTTCCTTGATGCCCGCCAGTTCCTTTTCGAGGTGGGTTTTTATCTTTCCGTACATAATCCCATTTTATTTTCAACTGTTTATTTATCCTAATGCACTGATATTTAACTTTTTACTTATCTCTTCGATCATGATTTCTGTAATGCTTTCCAGGTCGTAACGATAGGAATAGCCCCAGTCCCGTGCCGACACACTGTCATCAATGCTCTGTGGCCATGTCTCAGCGATCACCTGCCTGAAATCGGGTACGTAATCGATCTGGAATCCTGGAATATGCTTGCATATCGCCTTATGAATCTGGGCAGGTGTGATACTCATCCCCCCCATGTTATAGGCACTGTGCACAGTGAGTTTCGCCCGATCTGTCTCCATCAGGTCAATGGTCGCCTTGATGGCATCGGGCATGAACAACAGAGGGAGGGCTGTATCCGCTGAGAGGAAAGAAGTGTATTTACCATTTCTGACTGCTTCGTAGTAAATCTCAACAGCATAGTCGGTGGTTCCTCCGCCGGCTTCTGTCTTATAGCTTATCAGTCCCGGATACCGGATGCTCCTTACATCAATATTATATCTTTTGTGGTAATATTCACACCAGCGTTCCCCGGCAAGTTTGCTTACGCCATAAACGGTAGTAGGTTCCATGATGGTGAGCTGGGGGGTGTTCAGGCGGGGGGTAGTCGGACCAAAAACGGCGATTGAACTGGGCCAGAAGACTTTCTTAACCTCATCTACCATTTTTGCTACCTCAAGGATATTCATCAGTCCATCCATGTTGATATGCCATGCCTGCAGTGGAAGTTTTTCAGCATTACCCGAAAGTACGGCTGCCAGGTGATAGATCTGTGTGATCTTGTGGCGGATGATGAAATGGATCAGCCGCTTGTCATCCATGACATCCAGCAGCTGGAAAGGACCGCCATCCATGATATCCCGGCTGGCTTCCTTGATATCTGTGGCAAATACATGATCATTTCCATAGATCTTCCGCAGTTCAACCGTCAGTTCCGATCCTATCTGTCCCGCTGCACCTATGATAAGAATCCTATCCATGTTTTTTAGATCAAATTGTTCCCGGAACGAAAATAGGATATTCCCATAAGGTTTTTTATGATGAAAAACAGGTTTTACTCTTTCCTGCCTCTTGGAATCCCGGAATACCACTAAAAATTACCCTGCATCGGAATAGCAGGATCAGTATGTTCCGTGAGCGAATCATACTGTCTGAGTCCCCCCGGCTGATCGGGGGTACGAGTTGTATGACAAGCGAACAGAAGGATGCCGATCCTGCCTTTAAGGGTTATATTGTGGGACAATTTTTAGTGGTATTCATAGTTCATTAGTAACACAGTAGGTATTTTTATCTACCCGTTAATCCCGGCCCTTTGAAAAGAAGGATCATCATACTTATCTGCCTGTTTTTTGGCCTGTCTTCCTTTGCTCAGGATCTGTCCGGTCTCCGGTCCAGGAACATCCACCTGTCTGGTGACAGCATCAAACTGGACAGCCTGATGATCCTTCCGGGGTCAGTTTTTCTTTTTGACCAGCTCAATACCAGGATCCCTGACAGTCTCTATGAGGTCCTGCCGGTTGAGGGAACATTAATGATACACCCATCCCTGCTTGA
Source organism: Bacteroides sp. SM23_62 (assembly GCA_001303955.1). GTDB lineage: Bacteria > Bacteroidota > Bacteroidia > Bacteroidales > SM23-62 > SM23-62. The sequence continues at coordinate 15,825 of LJUP01000068.1, forward strand.
TGCAAGGGTAAAGGTGAAATACAGGGTACTCGCACCTGCCGCTTTCCAGCCATATTATCATAAAGATCCCTCGAACCTGCGTGAAAAGGTCCAGGGCCGTCCGGCAGATCCCTTCCGGATCACGGCTGAGGACCTTCCCCAGGGAGGTTATTATACCTACGCTGAATTGAATAAGCGGGGCAGCCTGTCACGTGGCATCACTTTCGGCAATAACCAGGATGTGGTGGTGAATTCCAATCTGAACCTGCAATTGACCGGAAAGATCAGTGACAACCTGAACATTCTCGCCGCCATATCCGATAATAATATCCCCATCCAGCCGGAAGGTTACTCTCAACAGATCAGCGAGTTTGACAGGGTTTATATATCCGTTTTCAATGAACAACTGGGACTGGTGGCGGGTGATTTTGAGCTCACCGGCTCTCCCGGCCTGTTCATGGATTTTTACAAACGGTCGAAAGGGGCCATGTTCAATGGTAAGTTCACATTGGGAAGATCCGGTAAGGACAATTTCAAGACCACGGTAAGCGGGGCCATTTCCAAGGGAAAGTTCTGCAAAAATTCATTCATGGGGATAGAAGGGAACCAGGGACCCTATAAGCTCCGGGGTAACAATAATGAACAGTTTATCGTGGTACTGGCAGGATCTGAACGGGTTTACATAGACGGAAGGTTGCTGGCAAGGGGTATCAATAATGATTATACGGTGGATTACAACAACGCAGAGATCATTTTCACACCCATGCAGACCATAACCAAGGACAGGCGTATCATTGTTGAATTTGAATATACGGAAAGAAGTTATGCAAGATTCCTGCTTTATACGGCAAATGAATTCCATACCAAAAACTGGACATTTTTTTTGAACGTATTTTCTGAACAGGATGATAAAAACCAGACCCTGCAGCAGGATCTCTCGGATGAAGAGAAGTATTTCCTGTCAGCGCTCGGGAATGATATCGATAAGGCCGTGGTGCCCATGATAGACAGTGTTGGCTACAATGAAAATGAGGTCCTGTATAGCAAGACCGACAGCCTGGTAAACGGCATCATTCACCAGGATGTATATATCCATTCGAATGACCCGGAAGGGGCGGTTTACCGGCTTCGCTTCAGTTATGTCGGGGAGGGGAACGGGGACTACCTGCCGGAAAATTCCGTGGCCAATGGAAAGGTGTTCCGCTGGCATGCACCTGAAAATGGCATCAGACAGGGTAGTTATGCACCGGTGGTTTTGCTCATCACCCCGAAAAAGAAGCAGGTGATCAGCGCCGGTGGAACCCAGGCCTTGGGTTCCATGACCCGGGCCCGTTTTGAGTTTGCCCTTTCCAACAATGACCTGAATACTTTTTCCAGCCTTGACAAGGAGGAAAACCTTGGTTACGCGGTAAACCTTGAACTCTACCAGGAGATGCTGAAAAGGGATACTTCCCGCATCCAGTTGAGGGGACAAGCCTCATACAGGCATACCAGCAGGTATTTCAGTTCGGTGGAAAGGTTCAGGAGTGTTGAATTCGAGCGGGACTGGAACCTCGAGGACAGCCCGGTCCGGGAACAGGAACATCTGGCCATGGTGGGTCTGCAATTTTACGAAGCGAAGGCCGGCCGGATCAGGTATCATGCCGAATTTATGCAGAGGGGCAGTGATTTTGAGGGGATCAGGAATAATCTTACCGGGAACATAAGATACAGTGGATTCGAAATTGATATGAACGCAAGCCTGCTGAACTCAAGTGACCCCCTGAATGATACAAAATTCCTGAGGCACCGTACCATGCTCGCCAAACACTTCCGCCATGCCATACTGGGGATCAGGGAAGAAGGAGAGCAGAACAGGTGGACAACCCGCAGAAGTGACAGCCTTTCTCCCAACAGCCTCGCTTTTCAGGAATTCGAGGTCTTCCTTACACAGCCGGATACCGTTCAGAACCGCGGATTTTTAAGTTACAAAAACCGAAAGGATTACTACCCCGGGGACAACCGGCTGGTTTATGCTACATTGGGACAAGATTTGAACCTGGGCGCCAATCTGCTGAAAAATCCGGCCAGCCAGCTCCGGGTAATGCTCACCTACAGGGAACTGTCCATCAAAGATTCCACGGTGAGTGAAAACAAACCGGAAAATTCATTGCTCGGGAGGATTGAATACGGACTGCAACTGGCCAAGGGAGCCATTACCGCTTCCACTTTTTTCGAGGTGGGATCCGGTCTGGAGTCCAAAAGGGAGTACTCTTACCTGGAGGTGGCACCCGGACAGGGAGTATATCAATGGATCGATTATAACCAGAACGGCCTGAAAGAACTGGATGAATTTGAGGTTGCACAGTTCCAGGACGAAGCCAGGTTCATCAGGATCTTCTTTCCCTCAAGCGAATTCCTGACGGTCTACAGCAACCAGTTCAACCAGACCATTAATCTTAACCCGGCCCGGATCTGGAAGAGCAGGAATGGTTTCTCTAAAGGAATATCGCTTTTTTCCAACCAGTTCGCATACCGCATCAACCGGAAAAACACCAACACCGATATCCTGAAAAATCTGAATCCCTTCCATACCGGCCTGGATGATCCTGACCTGGTTACCATTTCTACTTCCGTCAGGAACAATTTATCATTCAATAAGACAGGCCGTGTATTCGGGATGGATTATATATTCCAGCGAAACCTGAACAGGACGTTGCTTGCCAATGGCTTCGATACACGTACCATACGGAGCCATGGCCTGCGGGCAAGGATCACCATCAATGATCAGACATCTGTCATCAACCAGCTTGACAGTGGTGAGAAGAGTTTTGCGTCAGAATTCCTTTCCAGCCGGGATTATGAAATCGATTTCATATCCAATAAATTAAGCACCCAGATCCAGTTTTCCCAGGCATTCAGGCTGGTGGCTGATTATGGCTTTAAAAACCAGGTAAACAGCCTTGATGTCCAGCAATCGTCAGAACATAATCTTGGCACTGAACTGCGGTATAGCATACTGAACAAGGGTACGCTGACGGGCAGGGTGAATTATGTCCACCTGTCATATAACGATGATCCCGCCTCCCCTGTTGGTTACGAAATGCTGCAGGGATTGCTGCCCGGTCATAACGGGACCTGGAACCTGCTGTTTCAGCGGACCATAACAGGGGGGATTGAAGTGAACCTGGAGTATGCAGGCAGGATTTCGGAAAAACAGTCTGTCATCCACACAGGCGGCCTGTCGGTCAGGGCAAATTTTTAGGAACTTGCAGTCCAAACCCGGGCAGCATCCTCAACCGGGAAAAGTTTTCGTTCCGTCAGGCTGGTACTGGTACCTGATGGTAAGCTCAACATAATCTGAAAGGGCACCTGTCTTCAACTGGATATCCTTGATCCAGATCTTGGCATATTTATCAGCAGCGGTCTTGACGGTCCAGACCTGGTTTATCTCAACATTTTCTGCCTGTGGTTGAAATCCCTGGGCAGTCACTTCAGTATAGCTGTTGAAGAAAGCCTCTGCCCCGGCAGCATTCGGGAAACTTCCGTTCTTATGAAATGCGTCTATCTGATTGGAACTCTGCAGGGTAACATCTTGGTTAAAATCATTATAAATGGCGGCTAGATCCGGCTGATTACTACTGTTAGGGGGATACACCGAGATCTTCCCATCCTCAAATGTAAAACCGTAATAAGCATATGACTGTCCGGATTGCAGTAATTCGGAACTCAGCATAAATTCTCCCCCATATTTTGGGTCCTCTTTCTTCTCACATGAAAAACAGACCCATATCAACACCGCAAATACTACACTTATCTTTCTCATAATCTATCCATTAAAAGGCGGCCATCAACAAGTCAATATCCTTGGAGGGAATATTGAAATGATTGCCAATAAAATTGTTTGTAAGGATCCCGTTGAATATGTATACGCCATTCCTGACACCTTTGTCATCCTTTAAGAATTGTTTTACACCGCCAGATTCTCCCATTTTCTGCAGAAGCGGGGCAAAAACATTGCTGATGGCGATGGAAGCCGTACGGGCTACCCTGGATGGAAGATTGGGCACACAATAATGAATGACACCATGTTTGGTAAATACCGGGTCTACCTGGGTCTTGCATTCGGAAGTTTCAATGCAACCTCCCTGGTCTATGCTGATATCCACGATCACCGAGCCTTT
>LJUP01000351.1 GCA_001303955.1 Bacteroides sp. SM23_62
CGGTGATTCCTTTATGTCGATGGGCTTTACCGAAATTCAGCCTCATGTTTTCATTCGCCATTTCAACAGCATGCGCAGAACTGTCCACCGTATGCACCACCTCCGCCCCACCCTGTCTGGCGTACACAGAAAATCCACCCGTATAACCGAACAGGTTCAGTACCTTCCTGCCGGCTGCATATTCACCAAGGAGTTTCCGGTTTTCGCGCTGGTCGATGAAAAAACCCGTCTTTTGTCCCCCTTCCCAGTCAACCCTGAACTGGTTCCCATGTTCTTTCACAACGGAAGGATCCGCGAACCCCAATAAGTATTCATTTTTGTACCCTGATGCATAGCGGGATGGAAGCGAAGCAGCACTTTTATCATACACGGCTGAAAGCCCGTCCCCCAGTGCTTCCTGTAAACCTCTAACGAGCAAATCCCTGTGCATATGCATCCCGATGGAGTGAAACTGCATAACTGCTACACCCTTATAATAATCAATGATGAGACCGGGCAAGCCGTCCCCTTCGGCATTCACCAGCCTGCATATATTGATCGCCCGTTCATCGGATAGTCCCAGTTTCTCCCGCATGGCAATGGCCTCTTTGATCCGGTGGAGGTAAAAATCCCCGGTAATTTCTTCTTCATTGAAAGAAAGTATCCTGATGGCAATGGATCCTTCCTGGTAATGGCCTGTTCCCAGGAATTCATCCTGGTTGGAATATACATTCACAATGTCTCCCTCACCTGGATCTCCGTATATTTTCTTGATGGCACCTGAGAACACCCAGGGATGGTAACGTTTGAGGGACTGATCTTTCCCGGAACGCAATACGATCCGGACAGGGTCTTTCATTTCAATTGGTAGTTTTGGAGTTCCAGGTATATTTTAAGACAAACCCAGGCATCCGTGGCTGCATACTCTTTCTGAGCATCGCTGAGCTTATCGACATCCCAGTTGGATAATTGCTGGTTTTTGGAGATCCGGAATCCCAGTATGATCCCGGCCAGCTTGGCCACTCCCTTATTCTCAATCCCGAAAGCCTCCACGTACTTCTGCAGATCCAGGAACCCACCGGCTTTGAAATCCCTGATCCTCCGCAGATCGATCAGGTCATCATGCAAGGCGGCCCCAACCTTGATAATGGAATCATCCTCAAAGAGTTCAACCAACTCATCAGGCAAATTCAAGGCAGTTAACCTGAAAAGGAATGCATGAAACGGAGTAGCAAACTGAACCAGCGAGATCTTGTTTACCCTCCCCTTCCTAAAAGAGGGCCTGGTTTCTGTATCAAATCCCAGCACTTTCTCCTGTTTCAGCACAGGCATGTATTTTTGCATACCGGCCACTGAATCAATCACGTGGATAGTGCCCGGAAATGCCTGCAATGGCAACTTTTTCAGTTCTTCTTTATCAATGCTTGACGGAAACATACCTTTTCACTTCCTGCCAGGTGAACAAAGAAACACAAAAAGACGTATTGAACCAAGTCCGGCCCTGTCAATTCGAAAGATGGTCCCGGGATATTCCTTTATTTATTCCACGAAAGCCGCTCATCCAGTCCCCTGAGAATCTTATTATGATCCAGCAACCACCGGATCACGATAATGGATTTTTCATCCGGAAGTGGCAATTCCTTTACCAGTTCTTCCAGTGAAAGGGGCTTTTCACGGAGCAGTTTCTGGGTAATATCTGCAGCTTTGTCAAATTCGTACTTATTTACATCGAGTTCCTGGTCCTGCATGCATACATCACACTGACCGCATTTAACCTGGCCCTTTTCACCGAAGTAAGCCAGCAGGTAAAGGCTCCGGCAGCGGTTCTTCCCTGACGCGTATTCCAACAGTGTATCAAGCCTTTCTGTGTACTCCTTTTTCCGGTCCAGGTAATGCTCCTTGCTGATATGCAGGGATTTAACATCCAGCCTTTCCTCTGTAAAAATGATGACCGGTGTCTTCTTCTGGGGGATATACCGGATAATCCCCATGGAGCTGAGACGCTTAAGGTACTGGATGATCAGCTCCGGTTTCACCTTGGCCTGGTTGGCGAGGGATTCTTCATAGATGGTTACATAATCGGTGAAAAGTCCCGTATAGGTGCGGAGCACAAGCTTGATAAAGGCATCAAAATCAATATTGGCTATCTGGAATTTATACAACTCATCACGGTTTACCAGGAATTTCAGCTTGGAGGGATTATATATTTCCTCTGTAAGTTCCAGGTATCCCTCCAGCTGGAGAAACTTAAGGCTGCTGTAAATGGTCATGATAGACAGCTTATACCTGGCCGCGAAATCTGCCACATTGAAATCAAACACCTGGTACCTGGCTGTCCCAACAGGTATCTGGTAATAATTGCCGATGGCACGGTAGATCTGTTTGATCTCATCGATCTCCGGGTAGTTTATCCGGATCCGCTGTTCAACACTTTTCTGATCGGATGGACTGTATAACAAAACTGCATGGGCCGTTTTACCGTCCCGCCCGGCACGGCCTGCTTCCTGGAAATAGGATTCGATGGAATCGGGGATATCCATATGGATCACAAACCTGACATCGGGTTTGTCTATCCCCATCCCGAAGGCATTGGTGGCAATGATCACCCGGGTATGGCCGGTCATCCATTCAGACTGTTTCCGGTTGCGGGATTCCTGCTGTAATCCTGCATGATAATAGTCGCAGGATATTTTTTCCTGTCTCAGGTAATTCGCCAGGTCCCTGGTCTTCTTCCTGCTCCTGGCATAAACTATGCCCGATCCATTCAACTGGTGCAGCAGGTCGAGTATATACCGGTCCTTGTCTTCCACATTTTTTACGGTGTAGACCAGGTTTTCCCTCTGAAAACTGGCTCGCAGTACATTTTTTTCCCTGAACTTCAGTTTTTCCTGGATATCATCAATCACCCTACTGGTCGCCGTTGCCGTCAGGGCCAGGAATGGTATATCGGGGATCTGTTCGCGCAATTCAGCGATCTTCAGGTATGAGGGCCGGAAATCATATCCCCATTGCGAGATACAGTGGGCCTCATCGACAGTTACCAGGGAAATGTTCATTTGGGGAAGCCTGATGCGGAATATATCCGTTGTCAGGCGCTCAGGTGAGACATACAGGAATTTATAGTTCCCGTAGATGGCATTGTTCAGGCCGATATCAATTTCCTCCCTTGACAATCCCGAATGAATGGCCATGGCCTTGATACCCTTCTGGACCAATTTCTCTACCTGGTCTTTCATCAGGGCAATCAGGGGGGTGATGACCAGGCACATGCCATCCCCTGCAAGGGTTGGAACCTGGAAGGTCAGGGATTTCCCTCCTCCGGTAGGCAGCAAACCCAGTGTATCGTGTCCCGCCGCCACGGATTTGATAATATCTTCCTGTACGGGACGAAAGTCAGGATACCCCCAGTAACGGATCAATATTTGCTGGTAGATGTTCATTTGCAGTCAGTATGTAATATCGCTAAATTTTTTGTATTTTCGCACAATTTTATAATCCTCAAAAACACTCCAGATATGTCCCTCCAGGAAGATAAAGTCAGATCAGAAGGTTTAACCTTTGATGACGTTTTGCTCGTTCCATCATACTCTGAGGTTATGCCACGGGAAGTAAACCTGCATACCAGGTTCTCCCGGAACATCCAGATGAATATCCCGATTGTCTCGGCGGCCATGGATACCGTAACTGAAGCAGCGCTGGCCATAGCCATAGCCCGGGAAGGCGGCATCGGTGTGATCCACAAGAATATGTCAATAGAAGATCAGTCCAAACAGGTAAGGAAGGTAAAGCGCGCCGAAAACATCATGATCCTTGACCCGATCACCATACTGGAAGAAGGCACGATTGCAGATGCGCTCATGCTGATGCAGGAATACAAGATCGGCGGGATCCCTGTGGTAGATGATAGCAAGAAGCTGATCGGGATCGTAACCAACCGGGACCTGAGGTTTGAAACCGATATGTCCAGACCGATCAGGGAGGTGATGACCCGGGAAAATATTGTCACTACTACCCGGAAAACAGACCTGGTCAAAGCTGCCGAGATCCTGCAGAACCACAAGATCGAAAAACTGCCGGTCGTGGACGGGGATAATAAGCTTATCGGACTGATCACCTACAAGGATATCACCAAATCAAAGGACCGTCCCAATTCCTGTAAAGATACCCAGGGCAGGCTGCGTGTTGCAGCCGCGGTCGGCGTAACCTCCGATACTGCCGAAAGAGTTCAGATCCTTGCAGAAGCCGGGGCAGACGCTGTGATCATTGACACAGCCCACGGTCATTCTGGTCCCGTTATAGAATCCTTGAAAAAGGCCAGGAAGATCGCAGGCGACATCGACATTATACTCGGTAACATTGGGACAGCCGAGGCTGCCAAAGCCCTTGTAAAAGCCGGGGCCGATGCTGTCAAGGTAGGGATCGGTCCGGGTTCCATCTGTACCACCCGGGTCATTGCCGGCGTTGGCATTCCTCAGCTTACGGCCATTTACGATGTGGCCAACGCAGTTAAGGGCTCGGGCGTCCCGGTTATCGCCGACGGGGGTATCCGTTACTCTGGTGACATCGTAAAGGCACTCGCTGCAGGTGCCCATTCCATCATGACAGGGGCCCTTTTCGCTGGAGTGGAGGAATCCCCCGGGGAAACGATCATCTACAACGGGCGCAAATACAAGAGCTACCGGGGTATGGGTTCGATCGAGGCCATGCAGAAAGGATCTAAGGACAGGTACTTCCAGGATGTCGAGGATGACATCAACAAGCTCGTTCCGGAAGGCATAGCCGCCAGGGTACCTTACAAGGGGACTTTGTCTGAGGTGGTTTACCAGTTGATCGGTGGACTCAGGGCCGGGATGGGATATTGTGGCACAAGGACAGTTGACGAACTCCAGCAGGCACAGTTTGTAAAGATCACCCATTCCGGCATCATCGAGAGCCATCCGCATGATGTGACCATCACCCGGGAGGCACCCAATTACAGCCGGTAATAATATTTGTTTAATTTCGTTTTTGTAATTACCTAATCAAAATAATTTTACAATGAACCGATTGACAAGTTTCATCCTTACGTTATTGCTTTTTCCAACACATGTTTTTTGTCAGGCCGATGGGGACAAAATACTGATGACCATCCATGACAGGCAGGTAACCCTGGATGAATTTGAGAGAATCTATCATAAGAATAACAGCAGCACGGCGCTGGAACAACAAACCGTTGAAGAATACCTGGATCTTTTCATTAATTTCAAACTAAAGGTCATCGAGGCCGAGGAACTGGGACTGGATACCACCCAAAGTTTCATCAAGGAATTCAATGGATATAAAAAGCAACTTGCAAAACCCTATCTTTCTGATAGTGAGGAAGTGGATGCACTCGTCCAGGAAGCTTTTCAAAGGGCACAGAAAGAGATCAATGTAAGCCACATCCTTATCCGGGCCAACCAAGATGCAGCCCCGGAAGATACCCTGCGGGCATTCAACAAAGCCATTGAAATCCGGGACAGGATCCTGGCCGGAGAAGATTTCGGAACAGTGGCCAAAGCAACATCGGATGATCCATCAGCCAAGACAAATGCAGGCAACCTCGGCTGGTTCACTGTTTTCCGTATGGTCTATCCCTTTGAGAACGGGGCCTACAATACAGAGACTGGAAAAGTATCCAGACCCGTGCGTACCAGGTTCGGTTATCACCTGATTAAAGTAAATGACGTCAGGCCTGCCCGCGGGGAGGTCAGGGTATCCCATATCATGATCATGACACCGGAAAGCATGAATGATGAACAGCGGGAAGATGCAAAGAAGAGGATCTATATGCTGTACGATAGTCTCCAGGCAGGCATTGATTTTGCTGAGATAGCCCGGAAATATTCCGAG
>LJUP01000352.1 GCA_001303955.1 Bacteroides sp. SM23_62
AGATTATGGAATTTCAGCAGGATCTATTCCGGAACGCATATACGATCACCATATTTTACTTGCCGGAGTTGCCGCAAAATCCGGGTGGATGCCGCAGAACCTGTCCTTGTGGAGGCAGACGGAGAATTGCTGGGCACGGTTCCATTTACAATAGCCGTAATTCCGGCCCGGATCAAGATCAGGTGCAATATTTAAAAACCCAAATGAAATGGAAAGCACGCTAAAGGCAATCAGAAAATTCGAATTTGAATCCAGGATCTTCATATCCATGTTCATCGTAATGGTAATATGCCTGGTAAGCTTCCTGGCTTTCGGATCCATTCCACCGAATTCATTACTGCTGGGTAAGTCACTTGGCATGGATCCAGTTGAATCAGCAAGAACAGGCTATATCATTACAGCATCCATCTTGCTGCTGGCAAGCTTTCTGAGAATGTGGGCAGGAAGCATACTGACCTCCAGAAGGATCATGGCCTTTAAGGTACAGAAAGACCTGCTGAATACCGCCGGTCCCTATGCACTGGTCAGGAACCCGATCTACCTTGCAGACCTCGTTGCTTTTTGCGGTTTTGCATTATGCCTGAACCCGGTTGGACTGGCCCTGCCTCTTTTCATCTTTCTCCACTATGCACAACTGGTCAGGTATGAAGAAAAATCACTGGAAGAGAAGTTTGGTGAGCAGTTTAAAAACTACAGGAATCACACACCGGCCTTTATTCCTACTATAAAAAGCTTTCAAACCTTCTTTTCAGGTAAAAAAGATATCGTTTTGAACTGGGATGGTTTCCGGCACAACAGCCTTTACCTGCTTTTCATTCCGGGGTTCCTGGTTGCATCCAGGACCGGCTTGCTGCTGCATGCAATATTGATAGGTCTTCCTGCCGTCATAGACTGGGCCATAGTCCACACGAGGATCGGTGTGGCACCTTCACCGGGGAATAAACTGGCAAAGGCCAGTGTTTTCGGGGATATACTCTATGCCCAGTGCTGGGAGGATCCTGAAATAGACCGCGAGGCATTCCAGATCAACGATCAGGATGTTATTTTCACCATCACTTCTGGAGGCTGTAATGCACTGGCATTCCTGCTTGATGGTCCATCTAAGATCATCTCACTGGACCTGAATCCTTCTCAAAATTACCTGCTTGATCTGAAAATGGCTGCTTTCCGGACACTGGATTATGATGGGTTGTTAGGATTCATCGGGGTAAGGCAATCGGATGACAGGCTGGCTGTATATCACCGGCTCAGAGCCATTCTCAATCCTGGAAGCCGAATTTACTGGGATCAGCATGAAGATAAAATCGTCCAGGGGATCATCCATGCAGGCCGGTATGAAAAGTACATGCACCTGCTGAGCAAATGGTTCCGCAGGCTCGTCGGGAAATCCCTGATCGATGAAATGCTGGACTCCCCTGATGAGAAGGCAAGGAAAATCCTTTACGACAGCAAATGGAATACATTAAGATGGCGCCTGTTTACAAAGATATTTCTCAGCCGCTCTGTAATGACACTCCTGTTTGACAGGGCATTTTTTAAACAGCTTGCTGATAATTTTTCATTTGGAAAACATTTCAGAAGCATCGTTGAAAGAGCCGTCACCAGCTTACCGGTGAAACAGAATCCTTTTCTCCAGTATATCCTGAAAAGTGAATATTCGACATCAGCACATCTTCCGTTGTACCTGCGCCCGGAAAATTTCAAAACCATCCAGAACCGTCTTGACCGGATCGAACTGGTTAGCGAAAGCTGCGAGGATTACTTCAAATCCCTGCCGGCTAATTCGGTATCAAAGTTCAATTTCACCAACATATTTGAATGGATGCCACGTGACAGCTTCCATAACCTGCTGCGTGAAACCGTACGGGTTGCCCGTCAGGGATCCATCCTGACCTACCGGAACCTCCTGGTGACCAGATCCCGGCCTTCACATTTAAGCCACCTGATCAGTCCGCTTAAGGAATTATCCCGGAGCCTGCATGAAAAAGACCTCTCATTTATATATCGCGCATACATCGTTGAACGAGTAACGAAATAAGCATGGCCCTGAATGTTAAAGAAATAACGGATCAAGCCGGAATGAGGGATTTTCTCAATCTTCCCGCCCGGATCTACAACGAGGATCCCCTGTGGGTACCCCCTGTCACATCAGAAATATGCCGTACACTGGATCACCGGATCAATCCTTATTTCCATCATGCAAGCCGCCGCTTGTTCATATGTTACAGGGGAAAGGAACCTGTGGCCCGGACCGCCGTTGTCATAAACAAAAAGCATTGGGACCAGCAGCAAAGGAAATCTGCCATGTTCGGCTTTTTTGAATCTGTTGACGATACCGATGCCTGCCGCATCTTGTTCGAAAGGGTTGAACATTATTGTAACCGTAAAGGTATCGAATGCCTGGAGGGCCCTTTCAATCCAAATCATTATTCGGAACTCGGGCTGCTTACCCGAAATTTTACAGATCCACCACTTTTCTTTGAAACTTACAATCCGGAGTATTACAAATCGCTGCTGAAACATGCCGGCTTTCATGCTGTGCACAGCCTTCATACCCGGATCAACCGTGATATAGCTAACTATGTTCAGGGAAGGTACGATCTGTCAAAGCTACCTGTTTGTATGAATGGCTTTAAAATCAGACAATTTCAATTATGGAATTACAGACGTGATCTGGAAAATATCAGGCAGATCAACAACGATGCCTTCTCTGACAACTGGCATTTTCTGCCTCTGTCAAGGGATGAGTACAGGTTTGCAGGCAAGTATATGTTCCTGGTCACCGCTCCTCACCTGGTGATCATCGTGGAACATAACGATGAACCTGTGGGTGTCATACAATTAACACTGAATATCAACAACATACTGCGTTCTCTGAATGGGAATGCAGGCATAGGGGACAGCCTGGGCTTTTTCTGGAGGCGGAGGCAATTAAAAGAAATCGTCATCTATGCGATCGGAATTAAGAAGGCCTACCAGCATTCACCTGTATTCATGCTGATACTGGATTCTATGTGCCGGATCCTGGCACGCTATTCAGTTTTATCCACTACCTGGATGACCGATACCAATATGGCTGCGATCAGGGCATCTGAAAGGCTCGGACTCGAGCCATACAAGTGGTTTCACATATACGAGAAAAAAATTAAGACCTGTTGAAATGACGAAAAAACGTAACAATGAAGCGATTGATTACCGTCTGTGGGGACTGACATGCAATGGTCATGGAGAACTACTTATAGGGGGATGCAGTACACTGGAACTGGCCGCAAAATATGGCACACCACTTCATGTAGTCAATGAGAGCCGCCTGATAAAAACGGCAGGCAATTTCCTCGAAACATTGGAAAATATATACCCGGAAAAAGTATCCGTCCATTTTGCAATGAAATGCAATGCGGTTCCCGGAGTGGTAGATATGGTAAGGAAAACCGGACTCAAAGCCGAAGTTATGAGCGAGTTTGAACTTGAAATTGCCAGGCATATTGGTTATTCCGGAAGAGATGTCATCGTAAATGGACCCTTCAAACCGGACCGCCTGCTCAACGCCTGTTTAGAATACGGTACCAGGTTTATTATCATTGATTCCCTGGCCGAACTCCGAAACCTGGAACGTCTCTGTGTAACAGCCGGTCAGCATGCGGATATCCTGTTGAGGATCAATCCCGATTACATTCCACAGGGCATGAACCAGGGCAGTGCAACAGGCAGCCGCAAGGGATGTGCATTCGGACTAGACCTGAAGGGCGGGGAAGTGGACGAAGCATTGAAGGCAATCCACGGTATGAGCAGGGTGAAGTTCTGGGGATTTCACTTTCATATCGGAACCGGTATCCAAAACCCGGAGGATTACTGCAAAGCCCTTGAAAGTCTTCGGGATATTATAGCGAGGACATTTCAGAGCGGACATCAGATCGAGGTGTTTGATGTGGGGGGTGGTTTCGCCGCCTCCACCAGCAGAGGCATGACAACACGCGAGATGCTCCTGTATGAAGCCTTCGACCGCCTGCCCCAGGCCGGCAGAACCAGGTCCAGCATTCCAATACAGAAATTTGCAAAGGCCGTTACTATGGGGATGAAAAAATTGTTCGGTGCGGGAAACCTTCCGGAACTGATACTTGAACCCGGAAGATGCATTGCAAGTTCAAACCAGCTTTTACTATTACAGGTGCACCAGGTAAAGAAGAGGACCGGATTAAAAAAATGGCTGATCACAGATGGGGGAATAGGTACTGTGACCATGCCAACTTATTACGAATATCATGAGGTCTTCCTCTGTAACGATATAAACAGAACCCGGCATGAAAAGGCAACCATTACGGGACCGGTATGCTTTGCCGGTGATATAGTGTACCGCAACAAAGCCATGCCGGAAGTATATCCGGGAGAAATCCTTGCGATCATGGATAGTGGAGCCTATTTCACAGCCTGGGAATCCTCTTTCGGCTTTGCACGGCCTGCCATTGTTGCAGCGGCCGGCGGAAAACACAGGCTGTTGAGAAGGCGGGAGGAATTTGCTGATATGATTGCCAGGGACTGCATTCCAGAATCAATTCAAACCATAACCAATTAAACAGGAGGTGAATTATGAAATACAGAGTTGTCAACAAAAATGCGCCTGTCCAGCTTAGCCTGTTCAGTGATCAAATTATCAACGAGTTTACCAGGCACGGGGCCAGGCAGGCCCCGAATGGAGATCAGGTCAATTTTATACTCAACCTGACAAGTATGGATCAACCTGAAGCTGGAATTCGGAAATCCCAGGCAGAATTCATTGTGTCCGTTGCTTTGCTGAATGGAGGAAACAGGAATCTCCGTTCGGCTTGCTACACTACTTTGATCAGGACCCTGTCCAATATCCTGGTTTGCATAGATCCGGCAGGAAACGGGGCGGATCCAGAAGCATATATTACCACTCCTGAAACCGGATTCTATCATTTTCCATTTGATTCAGGCAAGGTATATGAATGTCTTTTACCCATCATAAAGTCACGTTTGGTCATCAATAATTTATTATCATCAAATCTGCCACAAGAATGCTGGAAAACGACACCCGTCGTGGAGAAAATAAAAGAGGCCGGACGCAGACTGAATTCCCTCGGCGTTCTACCTGCCCCATTCCCGCTCCATAAAGTACTTGACCGTAAGAGTCTTGATCATCTTTACAGGCTTTTCAGGATGAGAGGATTGAGTTATGGTAATTTCAGTGCAAGGGAGAAGGTACCCAGCCTGGATGAAAATACCTTCTGGATGACCGCCCGGGGAGTTGATAAGGCCAATCTGAAGGGAATCGGTGAAGACATCCTGCTTGTCACAGGATATGATGCAACAGACAGGTATATTCTGGTCAGTGTCCCACCACGCCATAACCAGCGGGCAAGAGTATCTGTGGATGCCATTGAACATGCACTGATATACCAGGAATTTTCAGGGGTGGGTGCGATTGTCCATGTACATGCCTGGATCGAGGATGTGGTCAGCACAAAACAAAATTATCCATGTGGAACCATTGACCTGGGCAAACAGGTGGTTGAACTGCTGAAACAAACCCCTGATCCCGATCGTTGCGCGGTGGGACTCATCAATCACGGACTGACCATCACGGGACCCGACCTCAATGATATCTTCGACCGGGTACAGGACAGGCTTGTTAAGAATGTTCCCATGTCTGACGCAGTATGTACGCCCTGAAGATCATACTGGGACAGCCTGTCAGGTTCATCCTGACCATTGGAGGGATCGCTCTCTGCATTATGCTGATGCTGTTCCTGATGTCGATATACAAGGGCGTTGCAGACGGCTCGCTGGACTATATCCGTGCCAGCAATGCAGACT
>LJUP01000353.1 GCA_001303955.1 Bacteroides sp. SM23_62
CCGTGTCGCAATTCGCGTCCAGGTTCTCGGTCTTTATCTCGTAACTCCCTCCCCCTACCCCGTAAAACTTGACCCAGTCCTCATCACCTTCATCATGAAAATTGTGCCTCTGGGTAAGAAGCTCGTACATCTCCTCCCACCCTAGCTGAGAGATAATGATATTGGCGTTATCCAGGCTGTCATCATCTTCGTAAAGGTCAGGGCCTATCTCCTGATACACATAGGTATCCTTGGGAAGGGAGACATTGCCGTCCGTATCCATGGCATAGACCGCTATACTGTAGTTACCATACGTACTGAAATCATTATATGTCCCTTCGTAGTGACCGTTTCCGTCATCCACAAGTTCTACTGTGGGAAGGTCCGTATCCGGCTGGCTGTTAAAACCTCTTAAATAGGCTGGGGGAGATATTACAGCCCATACCTTGTCTATGGTTCCCGTGGTCGTAATATCTTCGGCCCAGATGGTTGTGGAAGTGGAACCATACAGGGTTTGTCCGGGAGATACTGAGCCGATAACCGGGTCATCTCCAGCAAGCATTATGCCCACGCCAATGGAATAGTATCTGGATATTAGCCCATCCTCTTTCTCGTTGCTTATACCATTGCCGTTATCGTCCAGTTGTGGTGCCTGGCCCGCACAGTAATATATGGCATTCTTGGCATTTACAAAGGAATCCCTGACATTCATGCCGTTTAATATATGTTTCCAGAAGAACTTGGAAAAGGAGATGTCACCGTCGGAGATATAGTAGGATGCTTGGCTGCTGGATGAACTGGATATGAGTATCCGTTCCTTGCCGGAAGGGGGGACAAGGGACGGCAGAAAGCTTCCTGAAAAGGAGGCATCATAGATTATCGTCACCTTTCCGGAGATATTTGCCTGAAGATTATCAAGCCATGAATCCAGTTGATAGGCTGATAATGTCTCTGAACTGTTCAGGTCAAAGGTCCCATATTCTCCGTTGCCTATCATATAGAGAACCAGATCCTGGGTGCTTTCCTGTGCCCAGCTTGTAATGGCATGGCCCATGTTGCTCAAAGTTGGCAATACAGTCATGATGGTCACGCCAGGGATGCTCGCAGGACTCATAAGGTAAATATCATCATCGCAATAACCTTGGAAAGATAATGATTCGCATACCAATTTTGTGTTTTTCTCAATAGCAGGCCATATCTCGTCGGACTGGGACCCTCCTGCGACGATAATCGCCCTGCGCTTTAGGGGATTATTGACATCTACCGTGGTCAATGATGGCACAGCAGTGTTTCCTATCCTGTCCCTGGCGTATATGGCTATACTGTAAGTCCCCTCTATGTTAAAGCCGTCATAGGATCCTTCATATTGATCCTCTCCAACAGGTATCAAATCTATGGATGGAAGATTCTGAACCGGATTGTCCGGTGATCCCTGGCTATAATCGGGAGGTCTTATAACCGCCCATACCCTGGCAATACCGTCATCGTCTGTCACATCATATGCGGACAGGATTGCGGAGCTGGTGCCGTCTATGTTCTGGGGATCGGAAACACTACCGATCACAGGCGCATCTCCATAGATGATTGTGCCATTGCCTATATAGGCTCCGTCAGCCAATGTGTAGTCCAATGTCTCATTTCCTGTGCCATTACCATCAGCATCTAAAAGAGGGTGTTGGTAGTCAGCAGATTGGCCTATGGCCTCTTTGGCAAGGGTAAAGGAGTCCTTTATATCGAGGCCGTTAAAGATGTGGGTCCAGAAATAGTTAGAAAAAGAGACGGAACCCTGTGTGACAAAGTATGCGCTTTCACCTGGTGAGGTGCTGGTGATTACCACTCTTTCCTCTTCGGTTGGAGGTATTAATCCTGAGATGAAACTCCCTGACTCGCAGGCGTCATAGATGACGGTCACTTTAGCCGAAGTTGTATCCTGAAGCTGGTCAAGCCAAGAATCCAGATCAGAGGCGGATAGTGTCTCCGTAGGGCTCATACGAAAGGTAGTGTCTCCGCCGTGATCAACAAGATAGAGTACAAGATTTTCTGCATCAGCAGCCCAGTTGAGGATAGCATTTTGCAGATTAGCATTGGTGGCATCAGCATCAACGTCATCCAGTTCTCCATTTCCGTCCAGGTCAAGGTCCGTATCTGAGGTAAGATAGTAGATAGTCTCTTTTGTAAAACCCTGGTAGGTAAGCGTACGATATGCGAAATTGGCGCTCAGCTGGGTGGCATCCCAGAGATTGTTGCCTGAATAGGGGCCACCGCCGGCCAATATAATAGCTTTGCTATTATCCTCTACTGTTACCTTTTTAAAAACCTGGATGCGTTTGTAGCTGTAATCTGTAGTATATACTCTGCCTGATGAACTTACGTATACGGAATGTATGAAACCAAACATTCCCGGCTCAGAGCCGACTTCCCCGAATCTAGATATGAATGTGCCGTCATTATCAAATATTTGGACGTGTCCATAATTACCCACATAGACATTTCCGGTTTCATCAATAGCAATTCCGGATGGAGTATATAAATCCCCATCTTCAAGGCCGAAAGTTCCCCATTTCGTGATAAATACACCATTAGAGTTGAATTTCTGAACCCGGTGATTTCCGGTATCAGCAACATAGATATTTCCGCTTGCATCTGCAGCTATCCCCCTGGGACGGTCAAATTGACTGTCATCCGATCCCTCACTTCCCCATTTCGTGATAAATACACCATTAGAGTTGAATTTCTGAACCCGGTGATTTTCGGTATCAGCAACATAGATATTTCCACTTGCATCTACAGCTATCCCCTTTGGATCGATGAATTCGCTGTCACCTGTTCCCCAAGTTCCCCATTGAGTGACAAATGTTCCATCCGATGTATATTTTTGAATATTATCATTATACATGTCTGTAACAAGGATCTCTCCAGTAGAATTAATGGCTATTCCAATAGGCTCCCCGACACCATTACCTTCTCCATACTTAGCCCATTCGGTGATTAATATTCCGTCAGAATTTAGTTGTTTTATGCTTCGTGCCAATCTGTCAGCCACGATAATATTTCCATTCCCATCTATAGCTATGCCTTCAGGCCATTGGACATCATCTTCATTCTTGGAAGTAGCATCCCAATTTTGAATGAATGTACCCGATTTATCCAATTGTATCATTCTAGAACCTGCATTTATATAAACCTTGTCAGGTTCTTGTATGGCTACGTCTTCAGGCATTGCCAAAATGGAACCACTCGTCGTCGAAAGGGGTATTCTAGCCTCATGTTCAGCGATATAGTTTCCGTCCGCATCAAATACTTGAATACGGTGATTTCGTTGATCTGCTACATACACGTTTCCATTTGTGTCTACATCTATACCTAAAGGAGTATCGAACTGCCCCTCACCAGATCCCTCAGTTCCCCATTGTGTGATAAATCCACCATTTAAATCAAATTTCTGAATACGATTATTTCCGGTATCAGCAACATAGACGTTTCCATTTGTGTCTATCGCTATCCATTCTGGGTTATTGAACTGACCTTCACCAGATCCCTCAGTTCCCCATTTCATGATAAATACACCGTCTGAATCAAACTTTTGAATACGGTTATTACCAGTGTCAGCAACATAGACATCTCCATTGATATCAGTGGCAATACCGCCTTGGGCTAACCGATTGTCTTGAAGGAAAAAATCAAATTGTCCGTCATCCGAACCTTCACTACCCCATTTGGTTACAAATTGACCATCAGGTGTGAATTTTTGAATCCTATGGTTATTTGTATCAGATACATATATGAAAGATTCAGCATCAATGGCTATTCCCGAGGAAGCATAGAACTGGCCATCATTTCCGCCGGAACTTCCCCATTTTGTGATTAATATGCCATCAGAGTTATATTTTTGGATACGATTTAAACTGGAATCAACCACATAAACATTTCCCCTATGATCAGTCTCAACTGCGCTAAGGTTATTGAAATACCACGGCTGTTGAAGGGTTGGCCACATGCGTTCGAATACATAGGTTGCTTCGGAGGAGGCATGAGTAGACATGCTGAAAATAGATAAAAAACAGCACAAGAAGGCTAAATGGTATTTTGTGAAGTTACGGAAGGATTTCATAAATGTACATTTTTTAGCATTTACAAAATATAGACGGTAAATTTATCAAAATCTTGCACAAAAATTAAATAAAAAAACAATGTTGATGTAAATTAGATAAGTTGAACAATAAATATTCTGCACACGTTCTATAGGGAACCCTGTTCCCTGACCCCTGGCACCCGACACCTGATCCCTGAAACCTGAACCCCAGTCCCCTATCTTTTACGCCATGCTCTATGCTCTTTGCTCTATGCTTTATTACTTTTTAATAAACGCCGGATAGAAGATCTCCCAGGGGAAATCCTCTTCAATCAGCCCTCTCAGATTTAACCTGCCCCAGCCATAGATATTATCTTTTCCTGGTGCTCCCATATTAATTGCCTCGGATTCTATGATGTCCTGTAATTCATCGGGGCCAAGTTCCGGATTCATGGATAAAATCAATGCGGCAGCGCCCGCCACATGGGGAGTTGCGGCGGATGTTCCGTAAAAAGGAGATGATCCATAAGCATATCCGCTCACGCCGTCAGGGCCGCAAATATCCGGCTTTACACGCGCGCTGCTCCCGGCCCAGGCGTTAGTGGGTCCCTGAGAGCTGAAATCTTCCTGGGGGCCGGTCCACCAGTTTTCATAATTAATCGCTCCTACCGCAAGTACGCTTTGTCCGTCGGCAGGCTCGGTAATGGAGCTTGACGATGTGGCAATCGCTGAATAAGATGGGTAAATGGGAACAAACTTACTTGTTCCCCCGAGATATATCTCGATTTCCGTTCCAGCCGGTTGCCCGTCTTTCTTTGTTACATATAAGGCGTAATAGTGCCAATAATCTTCATCGTCAGGTATGTCAAATATTATTCCCTCCAGAGGGGGTTGTGAACCATCTTGAATGGCGTTAGAGTAAGAAACTAGATCCTCTGAATCAAAAAGGAAAATATCATAATCTATATCAGCATCGGGCCAATCATTCCATCTCATTATAATGGTAACGTCGTTTGTCTCGGTATTCCCATCATCGTCCTGATAGGGGATTGCACCTATAGCGTTATAATAACTCTCCGGATTTCCCTGGATAAACTCATGTATATTATCCGGTTCCGATTCAGGATAGGAGTCATTAAATAACCCTTCCCAATGACGTCCATAGGTAAATATTTCTACAGTTTCATTAGCCTCGTTCCCCGCCGCGGTAACGAACAAGATGCCGGCCTCATTTTTGAGAAAATCACATTCTTCATTGACTGGACCTGTTCCATCTCCCGGTCCGGTCCCGAAAGTTCCAAGTGAATGGCTTATAATATCAATATCATTATTTATGCAGTAATCAATCGCATCGTAAAAATCTACCTCGTCGGATATTTTCAGCAGATGTAATTCAGCGTCAGGCGCCATATCATGCACTATTTCGGCACATGCCGTGCCGTGCAGGTATTGGGTCTCAAGTCCGTTCCCTGAGAAGTCGTGAGTAATAACGCTCAAGGGGATATCCCCGTTTGCCTGCGCCCCTGTCAGACCTTTAAACCCGACATCTATAACGGCTACTTTTACGCCTGAACCCGTAAAACCGGCATTATGAAGATATTGTGCTCCGGTGAGATTTACACCCTCACTTGTGACACTTAGAGGGAAAAATTTATGGGGGAGCCTGGCATATTCAATTTCCTCAATAGCAGTGATCATGTCTTCTATCTTATCAACGGGAATCTCTATGGCGATTA
>LJUP01000002.1 GCA_001303955.1 Bacteroides sp. SM23_62
GGACTGAAAAGTACTACAAGGATAACTGGCATGGAACATGGGAACTGGATGGAGGGGGAGCATTGATGAACCAATCCATTCATATGATTGATCTGCTTCAATACCTGATGGGTCCGCTGCATTCATTAAGCGCTTATACAGCAACACTGGGGCATTCCATCGAAGTTGAAGATACAGCTGTTGCAATCCTTCAGTTTAAAAATAACGCATTGGGAGTAATATATGGTACAACAGCGTCTTTCCCCGGGCAATTCAGGCGCCTGGAAATTACCGGTACCAAAGGGACGGTCATCATGGTGGAAAACAGTTTTAAGGTCTGGCAATTTGCCGATGAATTGAAGGAGGACAGTGACATTTTGGAAAAATTTGGCGAAATTGAAGGCGGCGGCGGTGTTTCCGATCCTGCGGCAATCCCGTTTCAGCCGCATGCCAAAAATATTGCAGCATTTATCCATGCAATAGAAAAAAAGCAAACTTTTGCAATTGAAGGTTCTGAAGCCAGAAAGTCCGTGGAGATCATCCTTGCCATATACGAATCCGCAAAAACGAATAAAATGATACATATTCATTCACAATAATCATAAAGGAGGCATAATTATGAAATCTGAAAACAGACGAGGATTTATCAAGAAGTCTATGCTGGCCTCTGCCGGCCTGACAGTCGGGGCGCCAGCCTATATCAAGGGATTTGTAAAGAACAATCCCAGTGATGTGATCAATGTCGCTGTTGTGGGGATCAGGAGCCGTGGGGGATATTATTACGGAGGAAGCGGACATACTGCTAATTTCACAAAAATTAAAAATTCGAAGGTAGCGGCCATCTGTGACATTGATGAGAATCTCTTTCCCCAGGCGATCGCAGATATCGAGAAGCTGGGCGGTGATAAACCAAAAACAGTTGTTGATTTTCGTGACCTGCTTGATGATCCCGAAATAGATGCTGTTTCCATTGCGACACCCGATCACTGGCACGCGCTGCAATCTATCTGGGCATGCCAGGCCGGGAAGGATGTATATATTGAAAAACCCATCTCCTATACCGTTGAAGAAGGAAGGAAAATGGTAGAGGCAGCCAGGAAATACAACCGGGTCGTGCAAACAGGCACAGGCAGCCGCAGCAGCAGACTGGTCCACAAAGCCATACAGCTGATTCACGACGGTGTCATAGGGGATGTATATATGGGACGCGGAGTTGTATACGGTCATCGCGCCAGTATCGGAAGACTGCCCGATGGTCCAGTTCCTGAAGGAGTGCACTGGGATCTTTTCCTGGGACCGGCACCCTACCGGCCGTTCAACCCCAACAGGTTTCATTATAACTGGCACTGGTACTGGGATACTGCCACCTCCGAATTCGGAAACAACGGTATTCACTATATGGATAAGATACGCTGGGGAATGAAAAAACGTGTACATCCGGAAAAGATACACTGCTGTGGCGGATTTTATGTATGGGATTCAGACCAGGAAATTCCGAATCTCCAGACAGGGACCTTTGAGTTTGCAGATGGAACAATCATGGAACTGGAGGTAAGAAGTCTGTTTACCAATTACGAAGAAGGCGAAAGTGGAGGCTGCTTTTTCTATGGATCGAAAGGCTGGATGCACCTGGGGAATAACAGTTATCAGGTATACCTGGGCAAAGAGAATGAAAAGGGGCCCGGACTGCAGAAGAGCGACCTGGAGCTAGATGAATTTGATAAGGCAGAGATTGATCCGCATTTTGTTAATTTTCTGGATTGCATGCGGAGCCGGAGATGGCAGGATCTGAATGCGGATATCCTGGAGGGACATATGTCAACGGCCATGATGCACCTGGGGAATATTGCCTACAGGACAGGACGGAAACTCACTTTCAACGGGAACGCGGAGAGATTCGTAAATGACGATGATGCCAATACCTATCTTACCAGGCAATACCGCCATCCTTATGTTTTACCAGAGGAGGTTTAATATCATAAAAATCATATGCTGAGGAGGGATTTTGTTAAAACATCTGCACTGGCGGGAATTGCTGGTATGTCCGGAACTTATTCACAGGCAATGTCGACAGGCCGAAAAAATATAAAAAAGATTACAGTACAATCGGTTGACTCCGATTTTGAACGTGAACCGCTTATCCGATCTTTCGGATTTAAGGGGATCTATCAGAAAGAATTCTGGGTTTCTGCAGCACAGATGGAAAGCGGATCGGGAATAAAACATGTTGGACTGATGACACAATGCCTGGCATGGAGTGATTTGAGTGTCTTTCTTGCGCATTCCGAGGCGGCTGGCAACATGCTGCTCCATAACACACTCGAATATGCATTGCAGCAGATCAAGGGCACTTCCTTTAAATCACCCATAGAGCTTCAGGATGCCATTCTGGAAAGCATCCATGCATATGGCAGGAAAATTACAGAAAACAGTAATCTCAGGATGACCTTCACCCTGAGTTCTCTGGTTGCCCTTGACAATGCAGCGTGGATGCTTTATGCTCAGGAAAATGGTTTTCAGGATTTTGATGAGATGATCCCGGAAGAATACCGGCCGGCCTTATCATACAGGCATAATAAAGTGGCTCATGTTCCTTTGTTTTCCTATAATATCCCATTGGGCGAGATAGAGGATGCTGTCAGGCAGGGGTACTTTTTTATGAAAATAAAAATCGGAAGTCCCGGGAGTCAGGAAGAAATGCTAAAAGGGGATATGGCAAGAATTGAAGCCATCCATAAACTGATTGGTGATAGAGAGACGCCATATACGCAAAATGGTAAAATACCTTATTACTTCGATGCCAACGGCCGTTACGAAAAGAAAGAAACATTACAACGATTGCTGGATCATGCCAGAAAAGTCGGCATGTTTGAGCAAATTGCAGTCATTGAAGAACCTTTTCCGGAAGAAGCAGATATTGAAGTTGGTGATCTGGGCGTTAGGATCGCTGCAGATGAAAGCGCACATACTGCCGGAGATGTGGAAAAAAGGATACGAATGGGATATGGTGCAATCGCTTTGAAAGCTGCGGCCAAAACTTTGAGCATGACTTTGCGAATGGTGAAAATTGCACATGAGCATAATATACCCTGCTTCCTGGCCGACTTGACATGTACTCCAATACTGGTGGACTGGAACAAGAATGTGGCAGCGCGAATATTACCGTTTCCCGGTTTGAAAGATATGGGGTTATTGGAATCAAATGGCCATCAGAACTATGTTCGCTGGAAACAGCTGGTGAGCTATCATCCTTATCCCGATGGACCATGGATCAATTCAAAAGATGGTATTTTTCATTTAGATAAAGAGTTCTATGAAAAAAGTGGTGGTATACTGAGCCATTCTGAACACTACAATGAATTGTTCCGGACTGTTCACTGATACGCATCGACTGATTATTCATAGTTCCTCCATATTACCAGGCAAACAATTTTAAAATAAACTGAAATGGTAAGTATCTATCCAATAACCAGGGAAATCAAATTATTAGCCGGACTGATTTTATTAATTATCCTCAGCGTATCCTGTAATGACACCCAAGTGGTAACACCCATCCGGGTGGTTGCAGAACTGGATATTGGTGAATCGCAGGATATAGAGCTAAGTAACGGTGATATGGTAAAAATAGGACTTCTGCAGGTCGATGTGGTCCGCGACAGCCTTCGCAATGCCATACGTTCTGCGCATGTCAAGATTTCTGTCGATGGTAAGGAAGCTACCATAATTTCGGGTAATTATAATTTACCGGTTACTGTTGGTAAAGTACAGATAGACTGCCCGGTAGTTAAAAACTACAGTACGAACAGCCGCCGCGAAATCTGGGCGTTAGAAAAGGATGCACGTTTCAGGCTCTGGCCCGGGGGATCGCCGTATATTGCTCCCGGGACATTTGTTTACCCTGTAAGGCAGGAATGGCTGGCAAGTATGTCACAGTCGGGTAACGAACCTACCTATGTTGACTGGGGTGAAAGTGTGGCCAATAAGGAAATATATTACCATGAAGGCCATGATATTGGTGGGGCTGAGGGACTGGATGAAATATTATCGGCAACAGCCGGACTGGTCGTCTCAGCGAATGGCGATACGCTGGAAGGGTATGATGATTTTCCCGGGGATATTAGAAAAGATGTAGTCTATATTGTCAATGATCTTGGCTGGTATCTGCGGTACAGCCATCTCGACAGCACCGATCCGGCAATAAAACCGGGAACCCGGGTAAAAATGGGACAGCGAATTGGTTTTATGGGGAAACAGGGAGGCAGCGGAGGATGGGTTCATCTTCACCTGGGCATATCGCATAAGGAGACATCCACCGGTGATTGGGGAATAGAAGATGCCTACCCGTATGTCTGGGAAGCTTATGTCCGCCAATATAATCCTGCTTTGATAGCTGTTGCGCGCCCTCATCACCTTTTATGGACCGGACAGGAGGCCACGCTTGACGGCAGGAAGTCGAGAAGTTTTACCGGCGACATAATTTCGTATGAATGGACATTCTGCGATGGAACAACGGCAGAAGGAGCCCTGCAGAAAAGGACATACGGAAAGCCCGGTGAGTATAGTGAAATACTGAAGGTGACTGATTCCAAAGGTAATGTAGATTATGATTTCACAGTAATACAGGTTTATGACAGGGGTGATCCGGAAAAAACCATTCCTGCCATACAGCCAGCCTATCACCCATCCCTGGATATTAAACCGGGTGATCCTGTCACCTTTCTGGTTCGGACATTCAATACTGATGTTGGTAATGAAGTCTGGAATTTCGGAGATGGTTCCCCGCAGGATACAGTTAAATCAGAAACAGTAGACCGGAGGAATTTCACAAAAGGGAAATTTGCAGAAACCGTTCACTCATTCTCAGCACCGGGCCATTATGTGGTAAGCGTGGAACGTTCAGATGAATCCGGATTAACAGCCATTGCCCGTCTTCATGTTATGGTTAAAAATTATTGAAATGAAAAAAGTACATTTTATCCTGTTTACACTCCTTTTTATTCAGGTTGTATTTAATAACTCAACGGTTTATTCCCAGGAAGCAATGCTCAGGGCAGGCATTGCCAGAACTGATATAACCCCGACAGAAAGTCTGTATATGGGAGGTTATGACATGACATTTAGACCCGGACGATCGGACGGATCGTATGGGAGTATTTATACTAGGGCATTGGTATTCGACGATGATGTTCAGCAGGTAGTTTTCATTGAGGTTGATGTAGTAAGCCTTCCTCATGATGATTATTTATCCATCAGGAAGCTGATCTCTGCAGAGACAGGCATCCCCGTTGAAAATATCCTGCTGGGATGTGTCCATAACCATGCTGCACCCTCCGCAGGTGAAAGAAATAAAGACTCAGATTGGTATATGCATTTAAGGAATAGTTTTATTACAACTGTGAAAGATGCCGTTGCTGACCTGGAGCCGGTAAAAATCGGCGGAGAGACAGGAAGGTCCAACATTGCCATGAACAGAAGAAAAAGGATGAATGATACAATGACATACATTACTTTCGATGAAAACAACCGCAGTCAATCCTATGGAAGATATAAAACCGACAACCCGGTACTGATAAGAGAGATGGATGGTGTTTATCGTCTGGGAGCCAATCCGAAGGGATCCATCGATAATGAGGTTGGGATCCTTCGGATCGATAAATTGTCAGGGCATCCCAAAGCAGTTTTGGTTAATTATGCCTGTCATGGCACCTCACTGGGAGGAAGAAATTACAAGATAAGTCCCGAATGGAACGGACATATGCTGGAATACGTTGAAGAAAAGATACCCGGAGTGATGGGCATATTTGTCCCGGGTGCAGCAGGAGATATTAATCCAAGATTTGTCGGTGGACTTGAGGGGTATGAAGACAACCTTGAAAATACTGCCTATCTGGGATATGAAATTGGAAAAGAGGTTGTTAAGGTTTTTAATTCGATCCATACAGCGTTGCCTCTGAATGCAGAAATAAAATTGGTGCATCAGGATATTGTCTGTCCCAAAAGATACGGCGAGGTAGTAGAAGATTTTAAAAATACTACCATAGCCGTACCTGTAACGGCAATTCGGATTGATGAATTTGTATGGGTAACATTTCCTGTTGAATTATTTCATGAAATTGGACAAATGATCAAGTCAAGCACGCATTCAAGATACCCGTTTTTGGTTGGCTATTGCAATGGGAGCTTAGGGTATCTGGTAACCCAGCAGGCATATAGCGAGGGTGGTTATGAACCCTGGGCAACAAGATTCGCCCCTGTTACAGAAAAAATCTTTGTAACAGGGGTCGAGAAAATGTTAATAAGATTGTATTGACCCTTATTGCTGTGTAAAAATTAAGGTTTCAAATACTTATTGATAATCTCCGAAGCCCATTCTCTGCCTCCAAGACCGAAAGCAAGTCCCAGTGCAAGGCACAAGGCCCCGAACAGGATGATAAATGCGTTGGTAACGATCGATCCGGCAATATTCAATTGCCCGAGGATAATGAAAATGGTTAAGATGATGATGGCATAATTGGCGATCATGCCGATGATGGAGGCTGTTTTCTCCTCCATGTTTTTAAGCGATGTAACCAGGACCTGAGAAACAAGTCTCGCAAAGTATATGCCTATCACAAGGATAAAAATGGCAACAATGATATTCGGGATATAAAGCATGATCTGATTGAAGAGCATGCTGGCTGCTGTGAGCTTCAGGCTGTTCAGGGTGGCCAGAATGACTACCAGCATGATGATCCAGTATATCAGGGTGCCGATAACATCAATGGAGGAAACTTTTACTCCTCCCTTGTCAAGAAATTTTTCAATGCCTGATTTTTCTGTCAGGTAGTTAAATCTGACCAGTTTTAGTCCTTTTACGCTGAGTCTTTTAACAACCCTGGCAATCATCCAGCCAATCAGAAGGATCAGCAATGCGCCAATTATCTGCGGCAGGGCAACAGCAATTTCATTTAAAAACTGCTGGGAGCTTTCAAGAAATAGATTCAGTTGTTCTTTCATAATTCCTTCGATTAAATTATCAAATTAGTGTCCAATTACTATTATGACAGTTAAAATGCGTCAGGTCACATAATTATTGATGATCAATCGATTGTAAGGCCGGGCCAGTTAAAATCACAGCGTTGCCATTTCGTCGTTATCAAAGTTCCTCCGGTAATAAGTCATGTATTCGACCTTCCTTTCCAGTGCATCCAGTACTGCATTGCTGAAGTTTACCTTCTCAAATTTCTGTGCACTTCCGAGTCCGCCGGGACTAAAAACATTGATCTCCATCAATTTTTCTCCAACGATGTCCAGGCCTACCAGGAACATCCCGTCCTGTACGATTTTGGGACGGACGATCTCTGCCAGCTGGAGATGCTGACTGGTAATTTCTGCAGCGCGCAGCCTTCCCCCGGCATGAATATTGCTGCGAATATCATCTCCCGTTCTTACCCTTCTGAAGGCCGCATACCTGCCCTTGTAACGCAGGGGCCTGCCGTTCATCATAAACAGGCGGGTGTCTCCCTCTTCGGCAGCTGTCAAATATTCCTGTGCAATGATGTAGCCATCTCTCAGCAGGGCTTCCACAATCTGGTTAAGGTTGGATTTATCCTCCGGTTTAAGCAGGAAGACACCCGAACCTCCCGATCCCTGGAGTGGTTTGAGGACAATATGTCCGCCATGCTCCTTGGCAAAGTGTCTTATATCACTGAGGTCGCGGGTAATTATCGTCTGGGGACGCACTTCTTCGGGGAAGAGCTGAAAATACATTTTATTTACTGCCTTGGCCAGGCCGTTCGGATCGTTAAGTACGATTACGCCATGCCGCATGGCAATCCTGCCAAAATTAATTCCGGCGGTAGCGGCCCACGATCTTGATCCAACCTCATTTGCCGGATCGCTTCTCAGCATCAGTATATCAAGTTCATCGACGGTGATCCTCTCTTCAACCCTCACCTTGCTCTGCAGGGCTTTTAAATAAGTTTCTGAGGTCTTGTAGATTTTCTTGGGTACCGAGTATGCCCTGGCCCGGATGTTCTCATCCGGATCATAAGCGAAATCCGAGAGCCCTATCACCCATACCTCGTGGCCGCGGTTGACAGCCCACATTCCCAGGCGGGTTGTGGTATAACCCGTCTGTTCTGTACTAACGTCGTTTACAACAAATCCGATTTTCATAATTTTTGTTTTATATTAAATTAAATATGTTCTTGCCGTTTTTTAAGTCATCCAGTCTGGATAGAGCTTGTTGGGAATCTAAATACCTTGGTTTGAGAAGGGTGGGTTTCAGGATTTTTCGGAGTTGGAGCTCTTTAATGACCGGTACGTCCTCAATAGAGATCTTGCCTACCAGGAGAGGGGAAAGGTCTCCTCCTTCCCTGATGTATTTGACCAGGCTTACCAGTCCCCTTAAATAAACTGAATCCTTGGTAAAACCGCCGCTTCTGAAGATCCTTGAGGTAATAATATATGCTGTTCGCTGGGAAAAGCCATGATGGAAATGAAGCTCCCCGAATGTCTCTATAAAAGTTGCATCGTTAATCAGCATCCGGGCAGCCATGACCCTGCCGGCAAGCAGCCGGAGTCTTGGTGGACTCAAACCTCCGACCAGGTATTCGGATAACACTGCCAGTCCCTCCTGAAGCTCATCGCAACTGGCAAGGCCACAATATAATTGCTGAAAGGGCTGGTCCCTGCCGTTAACATAGGTAAGGACATGTGTGCCTACTTCATGCTGGATCAATGCCTCTGCCCTTGATTCAGGAATTCTGACCCTTTTGCCGATAAAAAGGTTCCCGTTTGATACCATTAAGCCGGTGATGTCATCACGGATGATAACCTGGCAATTCATCCCATGGGCAGTTTCCCTGTAAAAGTCAATCTCTTCGCGTGCCATGGCTGCAAAGGCCCTGGCATTTATCCTCTTGCTTCCGCTGAGTTCATGGCTTTTCGGTGAGATCTGTTCCAATATCTTTTGTGCCAGTCCTGCCAGCTTGTCATCAATCTCGCCATAAAGCTGCATGCTGCCAAAGAAAAAATTCCTTGTGTTCCTGTCCCTGAGCATCGATAACTTCATTTCCAGTTCAACAAGTTTTTCATGGAACATTAGTGACAGGGCCGGATCCTCTATCCGGTCAAAGGGTATTTCATAAAGTTTCCTCTTCAGTACCGAGGGATCAACCGGTATGGGCCTGTAAAAGAAAACAGGTTCACATTTGAAGCGGCATGACCTGAACTTATTCCAAGATTGTTCAATATTTACAGGGGTGACCACCAGGAGGAAATCCAGTTCGTTGCTGATGGCTGCCAGCTTCTGATCTACTTCCCATACGGCTTTGACTACTGCCCGCCTTCCCAGGGATTTATAATTAGCCGGACGTACTGTCGTACGTTTGTGAGAAAATTCGTAAGCAGCTTGCTTAAAGGCCCGGGATATTCCACGATGCATTTTCTTCAGGACCAGTGGATATATTTCACTGGTGTCAGGATCCCTGAAAATCGGAGAAACCTCGAGTCCGATCAGGAAGCAATTATATTTAATAATATCCCTGGTGGTTAATACTGGGGGCAGCCTTTCAGGCCATGGCCGGTGTGTATAGACTGTTTTTACCTCCCCCTTGTTTTTTGAGACGGTGATCCGTGCCAGCGCATTCTTCAGAGATTCAATTGTTTCCGATGGAATCCGGTTGTATGGTACGAAAATACGAAATGATGGGGCTGTTCTTCCATGTTCCGGATCGATAATGGAAACGGGTGATTCCGTTGACCATATTTCAACGATTAAAAATGCCCCCGTCATATTCGACAGGGTCTGGACCACACCCTGTACCAGGGAAGAAATACCCCATTTATGTCTGGGGGCGGAAGATGCCAGGAGGTAGGAAGCTTCCCCCTTGATCAGTCGATCGGTTCCATGATCAGGTTTTCTCAAGGGTCGGCGGTAAAGACAGAGAAATGGCAGTTTCCTGTCAATATGCAGTCTTCCCTGACCGGGGAGAGTCCTTCTTACCTGTTTGTTTTCAGCAAGGCGATGGCAGACATCCCTGATAAATTCCTGTGTGATCAGCTTATCAATCCTGATAATCCTGTTTGAACCCTGATTTGATGATCTTGTCATGGATTCCGCTTTCGTTTTGACAGTTCTTCCAGGACACCAGGAACCGTGGACTTCAGTGCCTTGCCAATGGTATTGATCATGGAATGGTCGGGTTCACCTGTCCATTCATCCATAAAGAATTTCTTTACCTCGATAGACAGACAACAGACAGATTTATTGAAATTATCATGAATCCATTTCGGGAAATAGCCTCCCTTGAACTTGATATTCTCCCTGACATCAAGATGCCTTCCAAGGAAATCAACCCCTTGCAGATCAGCCATGAAACTGTCAACCAGGGAACCCCAGTAAACCCGGTCCATGGTCCCTGTACCAATGTTGATTTCCGGATTCAGGCTTGTATCCTCGGGAGGGGCATCAGGTCCATTCCGGCGGTGATTATAACTATGCAGGTCAAAAACCACCAACGCTCCGAACCGCTTAACCAGTTCTTTGATAGTTACATGGAAGTTCTGATATATTTCTGCATACCGCCGGAGAGATTCAGCGACCATCTTCGGGGAGGGTTTGTTTCTCCAGACCTGTAAGCCCCAGGCATCAGCGGGCAGCATATAGACTGCTTTTTCAGGTGGCCTGTTCAGATCAAATTCGAACCGGCTGCGATGGGCAACAATCCGGTTTTCTGTGATACCGGTCCAGATCCAGGTAAAAGGATCCTCTTCCCTCAATTGATCCGATTCGGACAGGGCAAACCGTTGGGCCAGCTTTTTACTGAGGTAGTGGCCATTATGAATGGCAGTTGCCAGTATGGGTAGATTTCCATCCAGCTTTATGGTAATATATTCATCCATTAACATTTAGACGATCCGGTTTTAAAAGGTCACAACCCTGGGTCAGGCCCCCTTCAAAGATACTTTATCTTATGTGACTTTAATAACCGGATCTGTCATAATACTGGATAGTCTTGTCTTATTAATCTATTATGCCATGAAAAACAAACATATGATCAAAGGAACAATAAAAGGCAGGGAAACCGGAGGTTTGAAAGCAACAGGTATTACCGAGGAAGATATCAGAAAACGGGCCTATGGAATCTACCTGGAAAGAGGACTTCAAGAAGGCACTCCGGAAGATGACTGGATAAAGTCAGAGGAAGAGCTATACTCTGATCTTGGGTTTTAGACGGAGCCGTCTTTATATCGTGCTGTAATTTAAACTAAATACTGGTCATTTATGGAGCAGGTAAATCCTTATTGGTTTATTATTGCAGCGTCTGTGGTCGTGATTATTTCGTATTTTTTCAACCTGGTATCGAGAAGGACCAATTTCCCCAGCGTACTGCTGCTGCTCATATTGGGAATGCTGATTAAATCAGGATTGATCCTGGCAGGGGTTCCATCATTTAACCTTGATTCTGTACTTGAACTGCTGGGCATTGTAGGTCTTATCATGATTGTACTTGAAGCTGCACTGGATCTGAAATTCAGCAAAGAGAAGGCACCCCTGATTTTCAAAGCCTTAATCATTGCTTTGCTGTCACTCACCACAGGCATCCTTACGATTACTTTACTCATTGATCAATATTTGGACAGTGGGATGCTGACCGCGATGATATATGCGATTCCTATATCGATTGTAAGCAGCGCAATAATCATCCCCAGCGTGGTAAATTTCAAGGAAGAACAACGGGAATTTATGGTTTATGAGGCTACCTTTTCCGATATCCTGGGGATCTTATTTTTTTATTTTACCATTGAGAGTGCACATTTTGAAAATGCGGGCATCCTGGCTGTGTCCGTTCTGGCTAATATATTCATAACGGTTATAGCCTCGTTTGTGCTGAGCGTTATATTGATTTTCTTGTTTCAAAGGATCAAAACACAGGTCAAGTTGTTTCTGCTGCTTTCAGTGCTTATTGTATTTTACTCTATAGGGAAACTGCTGCATCTATCCTCACTGATCATAATCCTTGTTTTCGGATTGATGCTGGAAAACAAAGAGGCTGTATTCGACCGATTCTTTAAGAAGTATGTGGTGGAAGAGGCGTTGAACCATATTCATGTCAACTTTAAGCTGATTACCCTGGAAACATCATTTATAATAAGGACATTTTTCTTTGTCATTTTTGGCATGACCATCACCCTGGCCTCCCTATTTGATATCGAGGTCATATTCCTGAGTGTGTTAATAACGGGGATATTTCTGGGACTCCGATACGTATTGCTGAGGATCATTCTCAGAAGGAGATTCCGTGAAATCCTGTTTCTTATACCCAGGGGATTGATTACCATTTTGTTGTTCTATTCGATTCCCCCCGAGTTTCAGGATCCTGCCTTTGATCCGGGCATCCTGTTCCTGACCATCCTGTTTACCAGCATTATCATGACCATTTCATTGCTCCATCAGAAATGGCAGCAGCGTCTGAAAGTCATCCGCAAGGAGCATGTCTACGAGGTCTACGGCAGGTTCATCCCTGAAGAATATGTACCCGGTCAGCAACCTGATGAACCGGTTGATTAAAAATGCCAACCCGAGAATTACAGATTAATTTTGTGCAGGCTTATCCATCCCAGGCCTGCGGATTCAGGGGGGATAAGCACTCCGCTCTCTATTTTCAGCATGCCCTCGAATGGATCATTGACGATATCAAGGTGGCCATCCAGGTCTGCATATTTTATATTTGGACGGCTCAGTGCGAAATGCAATCCTGCCGCAATCGCGAGGGCCGATTCATCCATGCAGCCCACCATGGCATGAATGCCGGCAGCTTTGGCGACTGAATTGATATGCATGCCCTCCAGGATGCCACCGGTCTTCATGAGCTTGATATTGATCAGGTCTGTGTAATGGTCCTTTGAAAGACGGAAAACATCTTTCAGGGATAAAAGACTTTCATCTGCCATTACCGGGATTGTCGATTTACTGGCCACTTTTGCCAATAGCTCCAATTGATCTTTTGGGGTTGGCTGTTCAAATAATTCAATGCTGGCATGGCTTGTGCCTTTTATAAATTTCAAAGAATCTTCAACACTATATCCCTGATTGGCATCAAACCGGATCCTGATTTGCCTGCCTACGGTTTCACGTATCCGAAGGATCTTCTCAATGTCTTCCGATACATTCTTCCCGCCTTTGATTTTGAGGATTTTAAATCCCCGTTTTACATGACTCCTGGCATGATCCAGGGCAGCGCTGAGGGGCATTATGCCGATGGTTATGCTTGTAGGTATGGAAAGGCGGTAACTGCCAAGGAACTTATACAGCGGTACGCCGGTTTTTTGGGACAGTATATCGTGGAGGGCCATATCCACCATGGCAAGTGCCGAAGGCATGCCATGTAACTCTTTCTTAAGGGTTTCTATAATATAAGCATACCGGAAAATGTCTTCACCTTTTATCAATGGCTCAATGATACTGGAAAAACAATTCAGCACATCTTCGGGCGATTCGCCAGTTATGCTTTTAACCGGTGCGGCACACCCCCACCCCCTGTATCCGTCCCGGGTAATGATATTAAGAAATATATTATCAGCCCTGTCAACAGATTCGTAGGTAATTGAGTATGGTTCACTCAAATTCAATGTTTTGACCATGCACTGTGCATCTCTGATTTCCATGGAGGATTTAATATTTTCTTTGATACAGGTCCTCTAGTTTACTCTTCTTTACTTCCTCGACAAATTTCACCAGATGTGCAATCATGATCTCCCAGCATTTTTTGCCTTTTTCACTGCTGGCTTTTGTTGGATCTCCCATGATTCCGGACTCAGACAAAAATTTTGTCCGGACATACCATGCCACACCTCTTTCTGATGTATAATCAAGATATGAACTGCCGAATTTCAATGTTTCATTCACTGCCTTATCCATCCTGACAACCTCGGGCCGGATGGCAAGGGTTGTACTGGTTTCTATTTCCCCGGCGTGGATATCGACAGGGGTTTCAATCAAACCATACAGATCAGTATCGCTGGTTTCGCCGGATTCAACGCAAACAAATATCCCGGTATCCCTGTTGATCATCTGGGCAGCATACAGCAGGGTGGGGGCATTATCCCCATGGCCATTCAGGATGATCAGTTTCCTTATGCCGTTTTTCACCAGACTGATCCCTATATCATAAACAAGCGATGAGAGGGCTTGATTACTGATGCTTACAGTACCCCTGAAATCTTCATGATGGTAAGATACACCGTATGGTATGCCTGGCAGGACAAAGGGTTTGGGGGTGCTGCATGCTTCAGCAACCCTGTCGGCCAGGTAGATACTGTCGAAATAATCGACATCCAGTGGCAGGTGGGGACCATGTTGTTCGATGGAACCACAAGGTAATATGGCTGTGTCGACCTCCCGGAGCAATTCTTCCATCTCTTTCCAGGTATTTGATTCCCAGTGGAATGCTGCCTTTGTATTGTAGCGACTATGAGCAATTCCAGTAACTTCAAAAGGGTAGGATTCCGATCTTGGCAGTTCAGATTGAAGATCGAACGCGGTCCATTGTTTATCCTTTCTTCTGACGGCGCCATCTGCATATTCCAGATAGATCGGTACCAACTTTCTCATTAATTGTACCGGCATGTCATTCAGATTACTGCGTTCCTTGTCAAAGCGCAATTTCATCACATGGGAATGGGGCCTGGCAAATCTTGCTATTTCATCACTTTTGTCGATGATTTTCTTCTGGGATAAAATGTAATACAGGTGGGAGGCATCTGTTTCCAATTGTTTGACCCCTTTTTTCCCGAGCTTGCTTATCGCATCTTCGATCTGTTTCCCGGTGTAACCGCATCGCTCGGCCGATACTCCAAGGGCTGCAAGTAATGCCACAATCCGTCTGCATTTTTCACATTTTCCGCAGGGATATGCACGGCCATTCTCAATATGGGCAGCGTGGCAGGAGACCTGTTGCTTCTGAAGATCCGGGTATCTTTCAGCCAGGATTTTCTGGATAAGCATCTCGGAAAGACTTCGCAAAATGGAAAACTGATATGTATTCCAGCCTTTTTTTATGTAATACCGGGTCAGTGCATTATCGAAATACCTGCTCTGGTCATATAATGCCTGATAGTGAGTGATCCCCTGGTAGCTGGATTTCATACTGGTATCGTACTCGTTCCCAATGATGATATTCCCGGCTTTCTCCTTTAAGGCAACAGGCAACGCCCCGAACAGGAATACTGCTACTGTCCATAACCTGACCGGATAAATATCGGCACGGACTTTGACAAAATCTTTCCTGATAAAGGGCATATATCGCAGGAACCAGTTGAAGATCCTGTCACTGTTGCTCCAGACCTTAACAGTGTTTGGATTAGTATCCTTTAAGTAATTATGGGCATTGATGGCGGTAAACCAGTGCCGACCCGATTCATTGATGAAGACGGGGTGAACATCGTTTCCAAGTTCAGTCAGTAGTCCATAACTAAGCAGGCTGTCCTTCCCTCCGCTGCTGAGTAATACGTATCTGTCCTTCAGCGTATCCTGGTATTCCCAATGAAAAACCTCTTCAGGAAAACGTGAATTGACAAAGGATACTTTCGCGTTTGTGTACCGCTTGTGTTTTTCTGCTTTGATCTGGTTATATGGGGCAATAATGTATTCATTCGCGAAGATGAATTTGTTCACATAGATCTCCCTGGAGGTATTTTCAAGCATATCCAGGATAAACCTCTTATCCGTCTCATCGAATAAACCGTCAAATATGATTTCCGTACAAAACAGGCCATAGTTTATGGCTACCTGGCTTAGCATCATGGATGCCAGGTTAATGGACCGGGATGAATTGTCAAAAACATTATCCCGATAACTGTATATAAGCTCATTCCAAACAACCTGACCATTTGCCAGGGTCAATTCATACCTGGCCCTGACCCGGGTCGGTTCAATGATTGCCGGGCCTACTTTCAGGCGGTTAAATACCCTTAGTGAATGAATTCCCGGAGCACTCATTTTATTAATTCAGGCCTTAAAAGTTCCACCAGGTCATTTGCCCCATCCACAAGTACATCAAATGCAGGCACCCCGGTCTCCTTTAGAATCTTTTTACACTCCTGTCTGATTTCATCCTTTTCCATTCCCTCATGGTTTAGTGTGACAGCTCTTACCTTTGTACCTGAGATAATTTCTATGGCCTGGATCTGATGTTTTAGATCCTGGATGCGGTAACCAGGGAAACCGTCATAGAAGATGCGCCTCGGGGCATGCTGCAATATTACAAAATCAGGCCTTCCGGCAGCCAGTAATTCAAATCCCCCGGGATATGCCGGATTCAACAGGCTGCCCTGGCCTTCCAGGATGATCACATCCGGGTTTTCATTTTTCCATGCTTCATAAATGGTATGTTCTATCTCACCGGAGACAAAATCATTGATCAGTGAATCCAGCACGATGGCATATTTTGCCCCTTGCAGCCAGGCAGTCTGACCGGTCCCTATCAGTTCAGAGGTATACCCTGCTTCCCTGAATGCATTGACCAGGATCCAGGCTGTCGTGCGCTTGCCAACTGCCGAATCTGTCCCCAGCAATGCTATTTTAAGGCTGTCGACCTGCTCTATTTTTCCACTGAAAAAGTGCAGTAAATGCCTGGCAGGCGGTTTCCTTATATCAACCAGTTTACATTGATTCTCCTGTGCAAGCGCTACAAGTTCCTTGTAGTCAGAAATGAAATCATGCAATCCGCTGATGACATTCATTCCCTTTTTCAGGGCACTTTCAATAGCATGGATGGCTGATTGCGGCATCCGGCCGCCATCCGGGGCAAGTCCAATGATGAAATCTGATATGGCAACACCATTTTTTTCAGCAATTTGTAAAGATTCATCAAGGTCTTTTACAATGGGTATATGATTTGTTTTTCCGTCCAGTACTTTGCCGGAATCCTTTCCCTGATATAGCGAATCAATGATGGACAGGATCCTGTACCGCAGTGAAAACCTGACAAGTCCATGTGCCGTTTTTCCATTTGGTGTATTGAAAGAACCTTCACAGTATACAGTGGCATTATGCTTAAGTGTCTCCGTCATTGTTTGCTCTTATTTTTTGCCCGTTAAA
The DNA here is from genome assembly GCA_001303955.1 of Bacteroides sp. SM23_62. Taxonomy (GTDB): domain Bacteria; phylum Bacteroidota; class Bacteroidia; order Bacteroidales; family SM23-62; genus SM23-62. Next base: position 17,066 of record LJUP01000002.1, read on the forward strand.
ACGGCAACATATCTGTCGGGTTCTAATCCTTCCCTGCTGTTGAGTTCAAGCATTGCTGCAAGTCCCGCTGTAGAGGCCGGAAGTACATGCAATCCTTCCTTGCCTTTTAGTTGCCTGGTTATTCGAAGCATCTTTTGATCACTTATATCAAAGGCGCCGCCACCGGATTGCCGGATGGCATATAATGCTTCATCCCCGTCAAAACTATGCCAGTTAATCAGCGGTTCATTTACCCTTGTTTCCTTGATTTTTTCCGGGATAAGGTCTATACAGCTGTCCAGTTGTTTATTGAATGAATAAACGATGGCATTCTTATGGGAAGCGGAGGCTGCGATCATTTTTGGGATCCTGGATGTTTTCCCCCGCTTGTGCAGACTCACAAATCCCCTGTAAATCCCGGCCAGTAATGTTCCGTTTGAGACTGGGACGGCTACCATTTTCGGGGCATCCCTCAGCACATCATATATTTCGTAGGCTATCTCGGCGTATGAATTTATCTGAAGCGGTGTATTTGCTCCGCCCGGGTTGGCATCATACCAATCATTTTTTCGTGCCTGTTTAATGGAATATCTGACAGCATCCTCATAATTGCCCCCGTGTCTGAAGACAAACGCACCGTTTTTTTCCATTTCGCTAATCCGCTCGGTATGATAATTCTCCGGGATGTATATAATGCACGAGATTCCTGCAAGCTGGGAGGCAAAAGCAATGGCGGCTCCATAGTTACCGCATGTAGCCATGGTGATGGTGTCAAATCCCCTGCGCAGGGCATCATGACATTGGTAAAATGCGATACGGTCTTTCTGTGTGCCTGTTGGATTGTTTCCCTCAAATTTCAAAAATAATTGCCTGATGCCTTCCTCACGCTCAAGGTTCCTTGCCCTGGTAAAAGCAGTATCACCTACTTCAAGATTTATGATATCTTCAAATGATTCTACCCGGTCAACGAGGGAAAGGTTTTTATCTTTCACCTGCATACTGAGATTCTGGGTTTCTTTTGATACACCGGATGTTTCGGGAATCGCACCGTCTAGCAGGAGAACTTTGGAATCCATTCTGATTTTGATTTATTGTTTAGCCAGATAGGCATCATAATAATTTGCTTCCTTTTGCCCTTCCGGTCTGATACTGAGTACAGGAAATTCAGACTGATTAATGATCTCCTGGGCTGCCGAACCTACAAATCGATCAGTATAATGCGTTTCCTGCTGGGTCATAATCAATATCAAATCAACCCTGGTGGATTTGGCGAAAGAGAGAATTTCCTGTGGAACAGGATGTTTGCTTTTCACCAGTTTCACCTTGCAGGTAACTCCTGCATTATTGAATATTTCCCTGATTTCATCCAGTCTTCGCCGGTATTGAGCCTCAAGGTTGCTTCCGTCTGATCTTAGAATAGTTAAAACACTTACATCTGAATGCAGGATACCCGCAAATTCAATGGCTTTTGAAATCTTGGATTGTATGGCTTTAGACAGGTCAAGCGGCACTAAAATTTGCCTATTTTTAAAATTTCCACTGTTACTGACTGTGATCACTGGAATTTTAGCCTGGGCAATCACTTGTTTTGTATTGGAACCGGTTAAATTATCTGTCAGATCCATGGAATCCGACCTGCCCATGATTATGAAATCAGCATTGATATCTGCTGCTTTTTCGGATATTTTTCTATGAACCTTACCTGCCGTTATGATGATTTCGAAAGGTATTTTCGGATCATTAATATTGGCATTTACCTTTGCAGAGAGTCTCTGTCCAGCTTCTCTCCGGATCTGTTCCCTGATGTCCCTTGATATGAATTTGTCTGTGATATAGCCAGGCTCTTCAATGACATGCAAGCAGGTAATCATGCTGTTAATTTCCCTTGAAATATTACTGGCATATTGTAATGCAGCGTCTGACTGGGTACAGAAATTAACCGGCACTAATACTCTTTTACTGATCATCTAGCCTTTCATTTTATTTATGACAGTAGTTTCAAATATGGTCACCTGTTGCTCCCATGTTAATCACAATCCACATCAGATATAATCCAGATCCGCCGATTTCAAGGTAATTCCCACTGCAAAGTGAATGGTTTTTCCTGATTGTGACTGTGAAACCATCACGGGTCACATTGCCTTTGATACTGATGTGACCAAATTCCGTGACCGGGTCGTAACTAAGTGACATTACATGATCATATTGTGGTGCCCTGAAAGGATATCACCTTGATAGTCTATGTCTGATCCAATGGTGTGGTAAAATGAGAGAGGCTGTCCGAATTTACCCGATAGCCTCTTCATCTGCGGAGGCACAAGGTATCATTTGATTAAAAATGCAGGAGGTGAAATGAAGGAAAATAATATATATAGTGGTATTTTACTCAGTATCTGGTATTTGATAAAAAGAACATCGATAGCCATTGTTTCTGCTTTCCCGGCTGAGAAAGTCTATTCAAGGAAAAACCGGAAATCAAAAATATATATACGGGATATAGAAACGCCAGACAATCCGGAGAAACATTACCACCGGCCAATGTCAAAACCTGCCGTTGAAAAACAAACCTTGCTAAAAGATTCAAAAAAGCAGAAAGGATATCGACCTTAAATGAATAGATTCAGGATATTTTCTTAATTTGCCCTTTCCGGGATCCTTTTACCAGGGGTAAAAATAAGGTATTCTATCCGACAAGTATCCTTATATATAAGGCATGGTCACTCATAAAATGAGTACAACCGAATCCAATGATTTTCTCGGTTCCTTACTGAGCAACATTCCATTTGGGATCATTGCCTTGGATAAATCTGGCAATATTAAACTGGCCAATCACCTTGCAAAAGAATATCTTGACCTGAAGCCTACTTTGGATGATCTGATCAACCTTCATATTCTGACTTGCATTGAGCAGATACCAGTTCTGTCCGAGACTTTTGCAGAACGCTTTCAGCATATAAGAGAACCATTTGATCTTAAATCCATCACCATCAATGATAAATACCTGAATATCAATGTGCGGTTAATCCCGAATGGTTCCATTATATTCATTGATGATATTACAAGGTTTAAAGAAATGGAAGCCAATGCTGTGCAGTCTATTATTGCGGGACAAGAAAATGAAAGAAAACGCATTGCAAGGGAAATACACGACGGGATAGGACCGCTTCTTTCATTCACCAAGCTGGAACTGGATTCTTTTATCGATGATTTCACAGATCGTGAAAAAGGGTTCTCATCTGAGAAACTTGACAATATCAGACAAACGATCGATGCTATAACCAGTGACCTGCGTGATCTCTCACACCGTTTGATGCCAAGGCTCCTGGAAGAATTCGGATTGTTTTCAGCTTTTGGCAACCTTGTGCACAGGATCAACAATAATACAAAGACGAATGTGGAATTGTACTGCAATTTTAATGCTGAGACCAGATTTGACAAGGAGATTGAACTGAATGTATTCCGATGTGGGCAGGAATTGCTTAACAACGCCGTCAAGCATGCCAGGGCCAAAGATATTTTAATACAGTTAATTAAACATGAAAATAGTATTGTACTGATGGTAGAGGATGATGGCATAGGATTCGAAATGGGAAAACAGGATCATGATAAATTCGGTATAGGACTTACAAATATTGATACAAGGGTGAGATCCCTGAATGGAGAATTCCTTCTTGAATCAAAAAAGAACAGCGGTACTACGGCAAGTCTGGAAATTCCAACATAAATGGTGCAATTAATACATTAATGGCAATGGACAAAATCAGGGTGATGATTGCTGACGATCATAAAATATTCCGTGATGGTATTAAATCCATACTGGCGAAGGAGAAGGATATTGAAGTAGTTGAGGAAGCTGCCAGGGGGAGCGAGGTTATCGAAAAAGTCGGCAAATCGGCTATTGATGTTATCGTGCTGGACATAGATATGGGCGAACCCAATGGGATTGAGGTCGCCGAGATAATCAGCAGGGAATATCCTGATGTAAAAATATTGATTTTATCCATGATGGGATTACATGATTTCATAATCCAGGCGCTGGAAAAAGGGGCCATTGGTTTCATACTCAAAAATGCGGGTAAGGATGAATTGCTTACTGCCATCCGAAGCGTGGCAAAGGGTGACAGTTACTTTAGTAAAGAGGTTTCTGTCATCCTGATAGAGCATTTAAACAAACCCAGGACAACAAGGAAGCGAATTGCTGATATTCCTCTCTCGGCCAGGGAATTGGAAGTGCTAAAACTCATCACACAGGAAAACTCAAATCCGGAGATAGCTGAAAAGCTTTTCATCAGCATCCGGACTGTGGATACGCATCGAAGAAATCTCCTCGAAAAGCTGGGTGTGAAAAATACAGCCGGACTTGTTAAATACGCTATACAGAAAGGGCTTATCGACCAGGAGGATACCTGATTATACTGCCCGCTGGATAATCATCTCTTCCCTGAACCTGTCATATTGCTCAGGCAGATCAATTATTTTCGTTTCATGCAGCAACTTAATGAAGGATGATCTCTTTTGCTGATTGAACAATACACCGATCAGATCCGGGGATGGTTCGTCAAACTTTTTATCCCCGGGAAGCATAAAGAAGCTTACATTGCCTGTTAAAGAACCCGAAGCGAGTTCTTCATACAAACCTGTACCGGAGAAATACTTCTGCTGCAGAATGATCACAAGATCTGTGTGGTCTTTAATGGCAGCGAATATTGCCCCGTTCATATCATTGTTAATGAGCTGGATATGAATATTAACCTCATCAAAAGTATTCCATTGATTGAACCTGCCATGGTAATATCCCTTCATTTCAAGCAGGTTACAATATATTTCATTTTTTTTATTGGTTATTGCGTTTTCAAGCCTGTCCTTATTTAACATAAGTTGCTGGGATAATTCCAGTGATGTGAGCGCAATTATATCCGTATTAGACCTTCGTGCCATCTCTACCGCGAACGCAAAGGCATTTCTATTATCGTCCTTTATCCTGTAAGGGAATAGAATGCTTGTTTTCATGGATTTTCTTTATACTTGGGACAAAATATTCATGGATGGTCACTTGGAAGTGCCACCACCACACCTATTCCTAAATCGGCCAGCCCCTGCTTCAGTGACACTGCCACACGGGCTCATAATCATTAAATGGTAAATGATTTTTATCTAACTTGCTTACCGGTATAAACGCTAAAACTGAATATAATGGCTGATTTTTCGAATACATCAGAAGGCAGGAAGGAATTGTTAAAGCATATGATTTTACAACTCCACAAGGGTGAAGCCCCGGGTGAAGTCCGGAAAAGACTTGTGGAACTGTTAAAGAGTATACCCTATAATGAAGTTGTGCAGGTAGAGCAGGATTTGATCAATGAAGGGTTGCCTGAAGAGGAAGTATTAAAGTTCTGTGACATTCACACACAGGTACTTGAAGGACATATTGACACTTCTGGTGCCAAAGAGATACCGGAAGGGCACCCTGTTGATACGTTTAAAAAAGAGAACAAAGAATTGATGAAACAGTTAATGACCTTGAACAGGTTTTATGAGAAGGTTAAAAAGCCGGAAGACATTGAATATGAAACATATCTTATTCAGTTAAAGGCATTTTTTAATAACCTTATGGATGTGGAGAAACATTATCTTAGGAAGGAAAACCTGCTTTTCCCGTATCTCGAGAAGTACAACATTACAGGGCCTCCCAAGGTAATGTGGGGGAAGCATGATGAAACGAGAGAATTGCTTAAATCGTCAATGGAGGCGCTTAATATCAAAGGATCAGTGGAGCCTGAGGAATTGGATGCCCTGATCGAAATGGTATTGAAGCCGACATCTCAAGCCATTGCAGACATGATCATGAAAGAAGAAGAAATTCTTTTCCCGATGTGCATGGATAAATTGACGGATATCGAATGGTATGAAATAGCTCAGCAAAGTATTGAGATTGGTTTCTGTTTGTATGATCCTGAGACAGCATGGAAACCTGAAGGGATAGCGTCCATTCCTTTGTCAAATGCAAAGGATGGAATGGTACAATTACCAAGTGGTAAATTAGCTGTGAATGAATTGGTTAACATCCTGAATGCATTGCCTGTTGAAATTACATTCGTAGATGGCAATGATAAGGTGAAATATTTTTCGCAGGGAAAAGATCAAATCTTCAAGCGGAACAGGGCCATTCTTGGAAGGGATGTCCGGCTCTGTCATCCGCCCAAAAGCGTTCATGTGGTGGAACAGGTAGTAAGTGACTTTAAAACCGGGAAACAGAATGAAGCAGCATTCTGGATAGAGATGAACGGCAGGTTCATTTACATCGTTTATTATGCCATCCGGGATGAAAACAACAAATATCTTGGCACCATGGAAGTGGTGCAGGATGTTACTAAAATCAGGAATATAAAGGGAGAACAGCGCTTGTTGAGCTACCTGGACAGGAATGAAAAATAAAAATATTTTGCTGATTACTCCAAAATCAAAAATTGGAGAATTATTGGAAGCTTATCCGGAACTGGAAGAAGTTTTGTTTTCATTGTCACCCTCATTTAAAAAGTTAAAAAATCCGGCCCTCAGGAAAACAATTGGAAAAGTTGCCACATTGCAACAGGTAGCAAGAGTAGGTAATCTCTCAATAGATTCACTGGTAAATGAACTTCGAAAAAGAGCGGGTCAGGAAACACTGGAATTAAATGAATTATACCAAACTGAATCAGTCACCAAACCAGATTGGGTTAAAAGTGAGAACATAAAGTTTGAATTTGATGCCATCCCGGTGATCAACGCCGGAGAGAATCCAATGGGTATAATATTTGAATATCTGGATAATCTCGGGAACAGCGAGATCCTCCTGTTTAAAACTCCCTTTTTCCCTGCTCCCATCCTGGAAAAAATTAAACGAAAAGGATTTGCGACATTCACACTATGCTTAAATGAAAATGAATTTGACAACTATATTCAAAAGGAACACTGAATGATGCTTGACTATAATGATTTACATCAGGCAAGGATTTATGCAGCCGTGTTATCGGCAATTATTTGCTCCATTTTGTGTCTTGCCCGTAATAACCTCATCTTTACTGCGCTGGCCGACAGCTTGAACTCCCTCTGCAGGTCCTTTACTGAATAATCCCCGCGATATTTGAGGTCAAGCATTTTCCTGTCATTCTCGGGAAGCAGCATGAGGTACTCGTCTATTTTCACTTCCATCTGCTCACGGCTATGTCTTGCCTCAAATTCTTCATCATCGATATCATCTGAGATGATATGGTAACCAGAGCCTGCAGTCAGGCAGCATTCATTCTTTGACTTGGCTGCCTTGCTTATGCAATGATTGGTGGTAATTGAATATAACCATGTGGAAAATTTAGATGATCCTCTGAATGACCTGATATTGCTGAAGGCTTTCATTAAAACGTCCTGGGCAAGATCAAAGGCATCATCCGGATTCCTGCTGAAAGACAGACATTTATGGTATACTTTTGAATAATACCTGTCATACAATATCCCCAGACTGTTATTATCACCCTTCAAGTATTCAATGACAAGTTGTTCATCACTCAGGTTTATTTTTGGATCAGCCTTCATTTTACTTCATCTTAAGAGATAAACAGATAAATCTTTGTGTGAAGTAAATTTACAGGCCGATATAGCACTGTGTTAGAGTGATAAAACGTATTTTTTGGAAACAGTAATTTAATTAAAAACAGTAATTCTGGTACTGCTCAGGGATAGGTAAATTGCGTAGCTTGTCCACAACTATCCTTTATCCGGTTGTTTCGATCCTGATCAGTTTCCTGATAAGGTTTATCCAGAAAGGACTTAATAACAGTGTCAATGCGATAGTGCTTATGATCAGCTGGTAGGCATAATCTTTAATAATTCCCGCAGCATAGCCGGTTGCTCCCAATATGAAGCTGAATTCACCAATCTGGGACAGTAAGGCACCTGAGTACAGACTTGTTCTCCAGTCCTTACAGAAGATACGTATCACCAGAACATTAATGGTATTATTTATCAGAAATACAATGAATACCAGGACAGCAATGGTCACTGCATTCTCCCTGACAAACTCCAGGTCTATTAACATACCGACAGAAACAAAAAACAATGCCACGAACATTGTTTTAAATGCATGCAGACTATCATATACCCATTCCGTTGATCTGGCGGATGAAATAATTATGCCCGCAACAAATGCTCCAAGCGCTGAAGAAAGGCCAAGCAATGCAGTCAGGGTAGCAAAACCAAAGCATAACGCAAATGCAACAAATACTTGGGTTTCATGTTCTTTGCTGATAATACTTCTGAATGGAAATCTTACCTCCTTTTTCTTAAGAATATAAACAATGATGATCAGGATAAGGATGGCTCCCGCAATTTGTTTGATTAAATCGCCTTTTTCGGGCTGCCCGCCACCCAGATATCCGGTGATAATAAGCATTGGAACAATCAAAATATCCTGGACAAGCAGGATACCAAGCACATATTGTCCGGCTACGCTGTGAATTTCATCCCTTTCCTCCAGCAGTTTGATGACAACGGCTGTACTGCTCAGACTGATCACGAAACCTAGCATAACAACCTGCTGCGGATTCCATCCAAAATAATGCCCGAGCATCCAGATGACAAAGATGCTAATAAAAATCTGGATCAAAGTGCCTATCACTGAAACTTTCCAGTTGGTGATCAATTCCTTAATATTTATCTCCATGCCAATGAAAAACAACAGGAGGACCAAGCCCAGCGAACCCAGATTTGATATCAGGCTTTCATCTCTGATAACACCCAGACCATCAGGGCCGACCAGTAAGCCGACAATGATGTATGTAATTACAGAAGGTTGTTTAAGCAGGCTTAGGACAAAGCCAACCAAAATAATGATTAATGACAGGATGATGAACCTGGACAGAAGAGGATCTATGGTTATCGCTGCTAACATGCTGAATAGATTTGTGGAGAGTAGGAATTTTTTGCTTCTCAGGATTCGTATTTGATTAATTTGACCCAGCACGGATCTGTGGTCACCATTATTTTATGGTTAAATGTGACTTATAATTCCTGGACTGTCTTAAAGAATAATAAAACAAGGCATGCAATTCATTAAACTAATCGGAGCATAATGGCAAAGACAAAAAAACCAACCGGCAGATCTGTTCCGGTGAAAAAAAAGATCATCCATAATGTAATCCGAGACAGAGCCAATGAGATCTATGAGAACAGGATTAAGAGTGGCATCCCTGGTGATGCCGATTCTGACTGGTTACAGGCGGAAAGAGAATTGATGAATTAGGAAGGATTTTTTTAATGATATTTTGATAACAAGGCATTCCGGTTCTGGAAGTTAGACGGACCCTTACCAATTGGTCACCTGATCTGGTTTTTGATAACATTCTCCAACTTGACTACAATTGGGTTGGGCCATTTTCTATCGTTATAAATCCTTTGCCCGCGAAATACGGAAAGCTTCAGTCCTTCCCTGGTTTGCTTAAAAGTGGTCGCTCCCATTACATCTGGACTATACTCCAGTGTTTTGTTATCATGGCCGAGGACTGACACCTTGGTATCCCTGGTGGCCATTAGGGAATTCAGTATAAGCTCTCTTCTGCCTCCGAATTTTATGGGCTTACCCGTGATAAATACATAAAGCGTATTTTGGTCTTTCTTCTTCAAAAACCATGCATCGCCTTCCCTTACTACATGCCAGGATTCAACATTCTCAAAAGCTTCCCTGTTAATAAAATTCCATAATGCCAGTTCATTCAGGAGACCTGATTGTGCAGGGGGAATCTGCCCTTCCTTATCCGGCCCGATATTGAGTAACAGATTTCCTCCTTTACATCTGATCTCTATCATTTTCCGGATCAGGTCACCGGCATTCTTATAATTTTCATTGGTAGGCCTGTACTGCCATTGGTCGCCCAATGTTATGCAGGATTCCCAGGGTGACGGAATGGGTTGATCGGGTATTGTCTGCTCTGGTGTTTTAATGGCTCCACGCGTAACCACAACATCCTCGTTCAATTCCCAACAAACTTTAGCCAATTCAATATTTGCAGAAACATCCACTCCATCAATAAAAACTATATCAATGGTACCATACTGGGTCATAAGTTCCTTCATTTGAATCTTATTATACACCATCAAATCAGGGTTTTCAGAAGGCATAGCGCCAGGTTTTCTTCTTCCAATTTCCCTTTTTTTATCGTACATAAACCAAAAATCGTCAGGAGAAAAATACAATCCGACAGCCATTCCTTCCTTTCTGAATGCCGCTGATATTTCTCTGGTAGCGTCAGTGGCAAAAGGGGTATTCATCACGTTAAAGTCGGTCGTTTTTGTATCGAACATGCAGAAACCACTGTGGTGCTTTGCCGTAAATACCACATATTTCATCCCTGCCATGCTGGCTTCCCTGGCCCATTTCTCCGGCTGAAAATGAGCCGGATCAAACGTTTGGGGCAACTGGTTAAAATACCTGTCCAGGTAATCCTGCGATGCTCCGACTGCAGAATGTGAAATGACCATTCCCATCTGTACATCGAAACTCCAGTGGATAAAAAGCCCCAGGCCAAGGTCAGTAAACCACGTTTCCCTTTCGGGTTTGTTTAAGTTTAATTCGCCCTGATGCTGGGCAATCAATCCACTTCTACTGACCATAAAGGCTAAAATAATTACTATTGCCTTTAATTTCATGTTATTGGTTTCTAGTATTCTGATCACGGAGAACTATTTTAACTTTTCAAACCTGGCAGCCCAGCCGCCGCCAGCAGAGAGCTGGATATTCATTTCATCTTCCCTGGTTACCTTCACGATCTCCCCGACATAATCAGCCGCCTGGCGATGGGCATTTAATCCATCCTTAAAGATAACCGCTTTATATTCACCCTCATCCAGAAAAGAAAGTCCGATTGTCAGCTCTCTCGGGTCCCAGTTGGTCATGGCACCTGCATACCATGTGTCGCCTTTCCTGCGGGCAAGGGCAACATATTCGGCAACTTTGCCATCCAGGGGTACCGTCTCATCAAAGGTTACGGGTACCTGTGTTATGAAATCAGTGCATTCCTGCTCCTTCATGTATTCGGTGGGATTGTCAGACAGCATCTGGAGGGGAACCTCGAAAATCACATACATGGCCATCTGATGACAGCGGGTGCCCTGGCTCATGGGGTTGGCATTGATGGGAGCAAAGCAATCCCTGCTGGCATTGCGCATGGCTCCGGGGGTATAATCCATGGGACCGGCAAGCATCCTGATATAAGGTATAGTAACATCATACCGGGGCACATCCTCATGCGCCCATTTCACATTCTCCATACCCTTTACGCCTTCATATCCGACCACATTGGGATAGGTACGCTGCAAACCGGTGGGTTTGAATACACCATGGTAATCGATTAACAGCCGGTGTTCTGCTGCTTTCTTAGCCATCTCATAGGTGGATGCTACGGCCAGCTGGTCATCGCGATCAATAAAATCGATTTTGAATCCTTTGATGCCCATGTCGGCATATAATGAAAATACATCATCCAGCTGCAGCATAAGCTGGCGCCAGCCAGCCCAGAGTATTACGCCAACGCCGCATTTGTTCCCATGTTCAATAATCCCCGGAAGATCAATCCCCTGCCTGGTCCTGGTCAGGTCCCTGAAATTGGACCAGCCTGCATCCATAATGATGTATTCAATCCCATTGGCTGCAGCGAAATCGATGTAGTACCTGTAAGTTTCAGTATTTCTGCCTGCCTTGAAATCCACGTGGGAGATGTTCATGGCACTCCACCAGTCCCAGGCCACCTGTCCGGGCTTGATCCATGAAATATCCCCGATCCTGTTTGGGGAGGCCAGTTTCTGGACCAGGTCATTATCCAGTAATTCCTTATCGTGTTCACTGATGATCACTGCACGCCAGGGGTATTTACGGTTTCCTTTAGTCCTGGCAATGTAATCGGCCCGTCTCACCGGGATATAATTGATCCCGACCTGTTTTTCCTCCAGCGGATAAGGGGCATAGACGCCTTTATATCCCAATCCTGTTTCGTTAAGTTTCATGAACATCCCCGGATAATCCTCCAGGTCGGCTTCCATGATCACTGCTTTCCTGCCACCTCCCACATCTGCTGAAAGGGGCAGGAATGCCAGGGAATCGGGCCGGAATTGTGAGATCTTCTGTTCAGTGTACAGGGACTCAAACGAGCAGTTAAAGATCCGGCCATCCCTGTAATCCCACATATAGGGTATGAATACCGGGTGGTCGTGGGTGAAATTGAAGTTGGCCTCCTCGTTCGCAATCACTATCTCACCTTCCAGGTTAGTGAAGAACCGGTATGCCACCGCATCGTCATAGACCCTGAAAATGATTCCGTAATCATCCTGAAAATCCAGTGACAGCTGAAAACAGTGGTCATCGACAATGGCTTTTTTATAGTTCACAGCTTTAAATGATGTATTCACTTCCTCTAATTCAGAGGAACTGATCTGTGCGTTGTGGCCCAGTATCAGTCCGTCTGCAAGCTGCAGTGAAATGGGAGAAGGGTTGATGATCTGTTGCCCATCGTGTTTTACCGACCACTGGAGCCTTTCCCTGGTCTGGACCAGCAAGGAGATGGATCCATCAGGCGATCTGACTTCAAATTCATGTTTCCTTTGTCCATGGCCAGGCTGTGCCAGCAAGCATAACAACAGTATAAGAATGGAGTTGGTTTTCATGTTGGTTAGATTTATGAATCAGTATACTTTACAGTTTGTTATAGACAATGATTGAGGTACCGCCTCCTCTTCCCATGAATCCCGGAGCAGATCGTAAAATCTCCAGCTTTTTCCCTCTCTTCTTCAGCGTCCAGACCTCTTTTGATATTCTTTCCATGGGCCTTTCGCCAAAATTGAAGGTAACTTTCGAATCTATGGTCAGGGTATCCTTTTCCCTTGACCAGTATGCATTCTGAATCCTGCGTGCATTCATGAACGTGGTTGATTCCAGATCAGTTCCATCAAGGGGGAAAGTTTGCTCCGATATGGCATCATCCCCCCATTCAACCACAGAGGTGGATATTACTTTCAGTTCATTTTCCCGTTGCAGGATGTTCAGCTTGTATGGTGTACTCATCGGACCAAAGCTCTGAACCTTTGATTCGCATTCGCTCATCAGCCATTCACCTGTAAAATTGGCACTCCTGTCTATTTCAATGGGATCAAATCCACAGGCCTTCCGGTACCCGGCTGTCCCATCCAGGTATGCCTGGTCCTCGTAAAATACATATCTCGGATCACCGGTAATCTTTTCATAATCCTCCGGTGATGTACCCCTGACCATGCCTGCCCAGACAACCCAGTACGTCCAGTTGGGCTGGGTATCCAGTATTTCCGGGGCAGGCGGATTCCCCACCTCTCCGAGCACCAGGGGTTTACCGGCTGACAGCTCCATCAGGCCATCATAATAGGATTGGTTGAAATCATTGCCGTAAACATCCAGTGACAGCATATCCAGGTAATCATTACCGGGATAATAGCGTTCGAACTCTCGTCCCGGCTGGCTGGGCCGGTCAACACTCCAGAGCCAGATAAGGTTGTTCAGCTTATGATGTTTCACCATCCTGTCAAACAACTGCTTATAGAGTGCAACTGTAGTATAATTACCTTCGTACCGGCCTCCCCACCAGAACCAGTCGCCGTTCATCTCATGATAGGGCCTCCACAATACGGGCACATTCGCTTCCTGCAATTGCTTGAGGAAGGAAGCAATGACATCTACCTGTTTCAGCCACTGTTTGTGAAGTTCCGTTCCAGGTGTCAGTACATCCTCGAACTGCTGGTCCAGCAGTTGACCCTGGACACTGGCAAGTGCCGCTGTATCGTAACCGGGCAGCGGCCTGAACGTGATGGGCTCCTCTGCGGTAGGTGGAACAGCATGCCAGCAGAGGGTTACAATATGACCCTGTTTATGTTGCCGGATGGCTTCTTTCATGATATCCGGCCTTGCCAGGTAGGAATCCGTATCACCATCTTCTGCAAAACCAAAATCCTGGCTCCACACCACAGGGGTTTTTCCAATGTAATCGCCGGCAAACTGTGAGTTCCTTTCCCCTGTATTCGGATAATTATGCTGGCCGGAGAGAAAATATTTACCGCTGAGGGTATAGAAATAGGCCAGCAGCGCCCTGGCCTCGGTTGATGCATTCGGTGTTACAGGCTCAGCTGGTTTTCCCTGGCTCCATGCAGGCACAGAGAGCATCGAACATAAAATCAGGATGATAATACACGTTCTGTTCCAATGTTTCATAATTGTTGGTTTTATAGGTTTAAGCTGGATAATTTTCATTTTATTCATGCAGGTTGAATCCCGAAATAATCACTTCTGGTTTTTCTCCCCGCGCATCTTCCTTCCTGACACTCATATTTATTGTTCTGGATTCCCCGGGCATCAGGGAAACGTAATTATCGCTGTACAGGGCTGGCAGGATCCGCTCACCGGATTCCTTTCCTGTGATCTTCAGCCTGATCATTAAGGCCGGTACATCGGTCGTATTGGTTAACCTGGTCTCCATGGTCCATTTGTCACCGGCTGATGTAAGCATGGTTTTGGCCCCGATCTTAACATCAGGCAGTTTATTCAGTGCCTGGTAATTCCCCTCTTGCTGTCCCCGCCAGTAGAAATTCTCAGAAATCATCCTTTCGCCTTTCATCAGGATTAACTTGATAAAATGAACGGATGACAGGTTTTCAGTGAATTTAAGTTTGAAAAGTTTTCCGGTTGTGTCCTCATTGCTGTCTATAACCGTATCCTTCTCCCACTGCACAGTCCCATCCATATTTATCAGCTGTGCTTTTGCTGTAAGTCCCTCCTGGTCCATTCCGTGCAGGTTGACTATCTCGACGGTGTCAAACACCGGATTCCATTGAATATGAATTGGCTCAGAGGCTTTCTTACAGCCGAAATATGCTGCAGTAGGTTCGAGGTAGTAATCGTAGGTTTGCCACACCATGGAAGGCCATGCCGGATGGCTCATCCATAGTATCAATCCTTTTCTGTATTTGCTCCGTCCCTCAAACATGCCCCGGTACCCGTTATAATTGATCCATTGGGCCAGTTCTGTAAATTGCGTGGCATTGTCAACAGGACCAAAACCTTTCTCAATCATTTCGTTGAATGAAGCGGCTCCCTGCGCACCTTCAAGGCAGTAGTCATGTAATCCCCACTGGCTGTTTTGCGGCCAGCGTTTTGATTCGGGTAATGTTTTCTTGAGACTTTCACAGGACATGACATTGGGCATTCCCCTTTCGCTGTGTAATTTATTACGTCCATACAAGAGGAAATAATCCATTACGGGAAGCGCCCTGTACGGACCTCCTCCTGAAACAACCCCGAAGGATGAATTCGAGATATAATGGATCCCCGGATGAATTTGTGGGATAAGTGCATGCAGGGCTGTATCGAGGGTCTCGGGTGGGTTTCCTTCGTTTCTTCCGACATAAATGGCAATGGAAGGATGGTTCCGTATCCTCTTGATCATATCTTCTGCATTATCCATGAACATTTCAGGATCATAGGGGTCAGGTCCATCAACGGGATTTGCCAGCCAGAAATCCTGCCATACCATCACACCATGCCGGTCGCATGCTTCATAGAATTCATCGTCCCCTGTCTGTCCGACCCAATTGCGGATCATGGTAAAATTCATATCAGCATGGTAGCCAACTGCGATATCATATTCCCGTCCGCGGTAATTCAGGTTTGATTCAGAAAAGCCCCAGTTACCGCCCCGGCCTATGAAGCGCCTGCCATTGATATAAAGGCTCAGAATATTGTTTTCTTCGTCGAATGCCATTTCACGCACGCCTGATTGGAAGGAATGACTATCTGAAACAACACCATCTGCTGTTTCAAATGACAATGCAACCTCATAAAGATATGGTTCACCGTATCCCTTAGGCCACCATAACAAAGGATCATTCATTTTAAGCACCGGATGGGTATCAGGATTCAAGCTGACTTTTTTTGACTGGCCGGCTTCAAGAGAAACCTCCTGTTCGAAGAAAATATCCCCGTAGCTCCCTTTCAGGATCCCATCCTCCGGTTCTGACAGATGATTTTTCACGGTTACTTCGATATTGATATCGGCTACGGCAACATCCGGAAGGGGAAGATCTGTTGTCACGAAGGGTTCCTCCAGTGTTACGCCTCCCGTGGCTGTCAGATAAACGTCATTCCAGATACCTATGTTCCTTCCCCGGATGGTTGGTATCCAGTCCCAGCCCACTGAAGCATGGAAGGATGGATTATCACCACCCATGATACCACCATTCTTATCAGGGTGAATGGCTGTCTGCTCTTTGATGGTCCCGATGTTGTCCTGTTTTCTGATCAGTACGGCAATCGCATTCTTCTGGCCAGGTCTGACCAGGTCGGTTACATCGAATTGCCCCCTGATGAATGAACCTTCGATACTCCCGAGCTTTTTGCTGTTAAAAAAAACATATGCCTTCCAGCTGATACCATCAAAATTCAGGAACAGCCTTTTCCCCTCAAAGCTGGCGGGTACCTCAAATTCATTCCGGTACCAGAAATCGGAGTTGAAAAAGGACTCAGAGATCATCAGCTGGTTATCCCCGAAATTAGGATCTGGCAGAGCACCGGCGTTCCGGTAACTGGAAAGTGCCGTACCCGGAACAGTAGCCACTACCCAGTTCTCGTCTGAGAATCCTGTTTGGGACAGGTCCTCACCTTTTGCAGATACCAGCGAG
The DNA here is from genome assembly GCA_001303955.1 of Bacteroides sp. SM23_62. GTDB lineage: Bacteria > Bacteroidota > Bacteroidia > Bacteroidales > SM23-62 > SM23-62. The sequence goes on from LJUP01000002.1 coordinate 33,764, forward strand.
GATCGCTGGATCTTCCAGTTTCCCCCTGCCAGGAACAACCTGTTTCCAGTAACCGCAGGGCTCTCTTCCGGAACGGCAAAGACGCCACCCCTGCCCATTACCTGTAATTCACTCAGGAGGTAGTTTCTGGATACAGCCTCCGTCATCAGGACACGAACATATCGTCCATGAATATTATCCTCCAGGGCAATATCATCCACCAGGTTCTCTGTATCGGGCAAATCGGCCACATCGATCCAGGTTTCACCATCATCGGATACCTGTATGGTCCCAGAAGCAGCTTTGTTTATCCAGTGCAATATAAGGTGATCAAAAGATGACTTTGCCCCCAGGTCGACAGTGATCCACTCCTCACCGGCTCCTGCGCTCATCCATGCAGAGTTAAACCGGTGTGATGGGGCCATCTCGACCTGGCCCACCTCGTTGTAAAAATTCAAATCTCCGATATCCCAGGAGGTGGCACAGGGTGCATTTAAATCAATTCTGTAATAGCGGTACGCTACCGGCTTACTAAACTTGAATGTCTCATCCATTGCCCTGCGGGGTACCGGGGGACGGAAATTAAAGCTGAAAGAGGGTTTTGGTTCATTCGGATCAGTAGGGCCAAAGAAATCGGCAAAAGGATTTATCGGTTTCCCGGTGGAATCCTTTTTCATATTCTTAAGCATTTCTTCAAAAGGATTCGGCCTTTTATAACCCGGTAGGCCTGATCCACTGTTTTCGGCCAGTATAACCCAGTCTGTTCCGTTATCGGACCCGCTGAGTCTGAAATTCCATCCCTTTGATTCTGATTCATCATAACTGTATAAACCGTTAACTGCAATACTGGAAATTTCGGGAACCTGCTCTTCTCCTCCGCATTCAAACTGTACCCAGATATCGTTACCATCAACTGTGATAGCTGATCCAGTAACATGATCAAGCACCCATTCCCGTTCATTTTTGGGTACCGGGCCATGATTGGTTTCAAGAGAGATATAGGCTGGCACTTTTTCTGTGATAATGCCGTCTGTGACCAGTTGTGCTGTCAGGTTGTAATCGTAACTGCTCGAATGGTATGCAGCCCGCAAATGGGCAAGGTTGCGATAGGTATCATTATCTGTCCTGAGATCAGGTGAAAAATCCTCAGCCGGATTTCCAGGATAGATACCAATACCCCTCGTAAATTCAATCCTTTTACTATGGCAGCTTAAAAAAAGTGAAACCATTGTGATGAATGGAACAAATATGCTTTTCATTTTAAAAGTTGTGAGTACATAATGCTAATGCCAGTCTGTGAAAATTTACATTTCCAGGTCAGTACACCACTAAAATGCCTGTTAAATGGGCCATCCTGATACCAGGGCCTCATTTCTTGCGCAGTAAGTTTGTACAGGATATTGCAATAAGAAGTATTACAACACCGTAATGGTCATGCTTATTCATCTTAAATTCAGGAATTATTATAAAAATAAACCTTTAATACACCTGTATCAAAAAAATCGATATCCGGCTGTTTTTTATCTACATTTTATAAGTTTAATAAGATAGCTGTTGATCATTGCTATGATACAACCCAAATTTTATAATATCAAATCCCGGTAAAGTATTTATTAGATTGATATAATCTGAAGGAGATTTAACAGTAAGTTGAATATAAAAAAGAAAGGTTAAAATCTGCTTGAATCCAATTCTTTTTCGATTTTGTTAATCAGTCAGTAGTTGTTTCTCTACTTCAATTTGTTTAATGAATTCAATGACTGCCAGGATACTGTGATCATGAGCGGCTAATTGATTCTGCATCTGTTCTATCTCAACCAGGATATCCTTTGAATCATTGAGAACCTCACGCATCTAAATTATTAATTCGGATGATCTGGATATTTACCTTATTGGCTCTTCAAGTCTCCAAACTCTTAGGTTGTCAATTCGAACATAAAATTTTCCGGAAACCCAGTAATATTTTTTCTTAGCGCCCTTTTCAACTGTTTGGTCTCCACCTCATATCATTCTGCCAGGTCATGGTTCAACATTAGCTTAATGAACAATCGCGGATATTATCGTGCAGGATATGAAGCTATGAGATATTTCCGTGTAATCACTGGATCACGAAATAATAGGTGATGGATACCGGTTTCGGCCCAGCTATACTGGCGGGATGATCACCCTGTCGCGGATTTTTCAACACTGGCTTATTGGTGGAATGATTTCAGTTATGGTCGAAGCCTGTACGCTGGCCTGGCTCCTTATCGTATCGACAGAAAATCGGAATATAAACTGTGGAAAAAGGATAAATATTTATTCCATCAGTTGGATATGATACGTTCTCTCGAAGGTATGGATGGATTTGGTTTTTTCAGCAGTAAGCATTTTCTAAGAGAGGACTTGAAGTCATTGAATAATAAGCTCCAAAGAAAATATTGTACCCACCCCGCCATAATACCAACCATGCCCTGGATAGACAATGAAGCCCCAAAAGCACCTGTAAACCTGACTATTGAAGGCTCAACAATTCGGTGGTATCCCGTCGTGGAGGAAAATGAAATGGATAAAGCAAGGTTCTTTGTTGTATATCGTTTTGAATTAAATGAACCCAGGTATTTAAAACACAAAGATAGAATCATATCTATAACCGGAGAGAATCATATGAGCTTTATCAATGGTATACCAAAAGGTGTTTACAGGGTTTCGGCACTCGACAGGACCAATAATGAAAGCCAGCTGAGCACACTTCTGTTGGTTGACTAGAACATTCAGATCTATACGAAAAAATGAAAGGCAAATCAAAATGACTTGCCTTTCATTAAAACTACTCATGAAAAGATTTACTTGCTATTTCGCCCACCAGAGTTTTGTATCTTGCCGGTCGGGACCCTGCCGAGCAATAACAATATTGTAATTCTCCGGATCCTGGTTCTGAACATTGCTTCCATATCTCAATCTTTCCGGATACAGTCCATTAATATCACCCAGGCCATAAATTTCAGGGTCCGTCAAAGTTTGGGTTAATTCACCGGGATAACCTGATTTTCTTGCAATGGCCCATCCTTCAAATCCATCCGTATAGCAGGCCAGCCAACGCTGAATGGCTATCTTTTCAAGGTTTTCTTCAGCCGTCCCATTCAGCAGTGCCATGTCTTCTGTTGAAATGAAGTTTTCAATGTCACCATCGGATACCCCCCAGAGCTTCATGGCATGCCTTATGCCATCCTGGTAAAGGGATTGTGCATCACCGGCGGAGAACCCTTTCAAAGCAGCTTCAGCCCTGAGGAAATATACTTCGGCAGTGGTCATTATGATTTCATCCCACATATCAGTCCCGGAATTCTTCCTGGCAATAATTTCCGGTGCAGGCTCACTGAAAAATTCATACCGGATATAGGAATAAATATCACCTCCCATTCTGACAGGTTGTCCTACATAATACAGATTCTCCGGCATATCAATGGTAACCGTGTCGGCATCTACAGTTTGGGTAAAATCGACCCCTGCATCGGTCAGTGCCTGTGTTACAAAGTCAACATGCTTGTCAAAAAGACTTTTTCCCGGATCTTCGGCAGGTCTTATAAGATCAATCACACCTCCGGCAGCCGGAACCGCATATTTTTCCAGACGCGGATCATTGTTATTGCGTAAATTGTCAACCAGGGGCTGGCCAACATGCCAGTTCGATCCCAGGCCAAAGTTATGCCAGACATCCCCATAGGCAGCACTGCTCCATTGCGAAATTACATTATCCTTTTCCATGATACAGTTGTCGGATTCATTTTCCAGGAACAAACCGTTATTCAGGGCTGCGGTGATGGCGGGACCCGCAAAATCAGCTCCTGTCGCACCAAAGGCTCTCAAAGCCATTCTAAGCTTATGGGAATTGGCAAGCTTCTTCCACTTGGTCAGATCACCATTAAAGTAGAGATCATTTTCACCCAGGTCATCGATGCCCTCACCCGTCTTGGTATGATCGCCGATGGTTGCCATGGCCTCATCCAGTTCTGATATGACACCCTGGTAAATGTCCTTTTGCTCATCATATTTGGGCGTGACAATGCCCTCCACGCCGGCTTCCGAATACGGTATATCACCGAACAGGTCGGTATACATCTGGTAGTAAAGCGTTTTAATGATCTTACCGGTGGCGTGCATAAGCTCATTTTGAAAATCCCCACCGGTATCTGTAAGCTTGAGGAAATTGTCAATCCTGCCGAAGTATCCGCTCATCCAATCCCATGTTGCATCGGTATACGCTGAATGATAAGAATAACCAAGTTCATCACTCCACCAGCATCCGTTGAACCCAAAGGTAAAATAACCTGCGTACCTGTCAGTGTGTATCAAATGGGCCCTCCAGTATGGATACCTGTCTGGTGCATACAGCTGATACTGGGGGTCCGTAACAAAGTATCGTGCACTCGCTTCCTCTTTGACAATTGCATCCGGATTTTTGTTGATTTCAACGAAATCATCCGTACAGGAAGCCATTCCGAGTGCAATGAATATGAAAAACAATAATCTATAGCGTTTCATAATTATTTCGTTTTGAAGATTTAAAAAGTAACATTCAGATTAAATCCAAGGCTTCTCATCGTTGGAAGATTGTACCAGAGCATGCCCTGAGCGAAATTACTGGTACTGTAGCTCGATTCAGGATCAAAGTTCTCAATGTCCTTATGGATGAAGAAAAGGTTTCGACCAACCAGACCCACTTAAACGCCTTTGATGAAGAAATCACCTAAAACACTTCCGGGTAAGGAATAAATCAATGTTAATTCCCTCAGCCGGACATTTGTCTGGGAATAGATATAATTGGAAGCGATATCGCTCACGGCACCCCAGTAATCCTGACCTGTAACCTGAAGTGTGTTGGGCTCGTAAATTGGCTCTTCTGCCGTTCCCGTATTAACCATTCCGTCAACCGTGATCCCATCCCGGTATGCCAGGGTCCTGGTGGATACACCTGTAGCATCAAGCCCTGCATCTGTTCCGGAGAAAACTTCTCCCCCGATGCGGAAATCGATCAGGGCTCCTAATGAGATTCCTCTATAGGTCAATCTATTGTAAATACCCCCGGTCACATCCGGTTGATAGTTGCCAAGCAGCACCTTTTCTTCGGAAGCCTGGGGACGACCGGTAGCATCAACCACGATGTCACCAGCGGGCGTTTTTTTATGCTCTGTGCCCCATATCTCACCATATTCCCCTCCGACTGTTGCCTGAACGATCACATTGCCAAAGTTGGTCGTACTGAATGTATAAGTCTCCAGGTCTTCGATCAGTTCAACCAGCTTGTTCTTATTCTTGGCAATATTGACTGAAAGATCCCATGTGAAATTACCGGTTCTTACAGGATATCCGCCTACCAGCACTTCAAGTCCGGTGTTGGTTAATTCTCCCACATTTGTGTGGAAGTTTGAATATCCTGTGCCACGCTAAACCGTAGTTTGGAATAATTCAGAATACTGCTTTTCAGGCCGAAGATCTCATTCATGAGAAATGATAAACTGGCAGAAGGATAAAAATAGGACCATTCATTTTCAGGAAGTGTGGATGACCAGTCATTTCTTCCGGAAACATCCAGGTAAATGGCACTCCTGTATGCCAGTTGTGCCGAACCGTACAAAGAGTGGATTTTCTTTTCCCTTAATGGTGTATAACCAGGAGTATTGATCGTATTGGCCCCACTGACGATCGGTTTGGTCGGGATTTTGAAATCATCCCCCGAAATACTGTAACTTTCGTATGTCTGGTACATGCTGTTCCCGCCGGCATTGACCGAAAGATTAAAGTTTCCAAAATCTCTGTCGTACATAAAAAGAAAATCGGCATTGGTCTCTGCCGTGGTTCTGGTACTGAAGCTGAAACGTCCGGTAGAATAAAACCAGTGACCATACTGTTCAATAGACTCAATGTTTTGTGTGACACGGTCAGTTCCGATACGGATAAATGCAGTAAGATGGTCTGTAAAATCATAATTTATTTTCGCAAACCCCAGGAACCTGTTACGACGGTCCTGGTTGACATCATGCTGCAGTATCCAGTAAGGATTTCCCGTACTTTCCTTTTGATAACTTTTAACACTTAAGTCATCATTCTGGTAATCTTTCAGGTCTTCAATATCAATGTTTCTGGGCATATCATACAGATAAGCCATGATCCCCTCGGTACCCAGTGCCGGCCTTTGATTGGCATCCTGCTTGAAATAGGTGGCTTTTGTATCAACCGATAACCTCCTGGTAAGATTTGCCGTCGCTCTGATATTGAAATTATGCCTCTTAAGATCTGAATTCGGGAGTACGGAGTTGGTGTTGGTATTGGTATAGGAAAACCTTACGGATGCGTTTTGTCCACCATAATCGAGTGCAACCGTATTCACAAAATTGGAACCGGTCCTGAAAAAATTCTTTACATTATCCGGCTGGGGGCTGTAAGGACGCAAATCATCTTCTGCCGTATAATAATATTGCATGGAACCATCCAATTTCGGTCCCCAGGATCCTCCTGTACTGGTATAGAACTCATTCCAATCGGCAGGAATATTGCCATCTTTACCCTGTCCGTACTCATTCTGGTACTCCGGCAGAATCATCGGGGTCTCAAATGTGAGGTTGGAAGTAACCGTAATTCCCAGGCCTGATTTCTCGGCTCCCTGTTTGGTCGTTATCAGGATGACACCATTGGCTGCCCTTGATCCATACAGTGCAGCAGCATTTGGGCCCTTCAGCACAGAGATCGACTTAATATCATCCGGGTTTATATCGGAAATACCCGTACCATAGTCATTCCTTCTGTAATTGGCAGTCCCTGATCCGGCAGCAGAACCAAATCCGGAGTTATCAACCGGTATGCCATCAACAACATACAATGGCTGGTTGTTTCCGGTAAGCGAATTATTACCGCGAATGACAACCCGGGAACCACTTCCCGGACCGGAAGTTGATTGGGTAATGACAACCCCGGCGACACGGCCTGCCAGCTGGTTGATAACATTGGTTTCTTTGACCTGGGAGATGTCATCCCCTGAAACCTCAGTCACTGCATAACCAAGCGCTTTCTTCTCCCTGGATATCCCAAGGGAAGTGACAACAACTTCCTCAAGCGCCAGAATACTTGGTTCCAGGGCCATGTCAATGACCGATCTTCCATCGATATTCACTTCCCGGGTTTGAAATCCCACAAAAGAAAATACAAGTACAGCATTTGGATCAGGTGCAGTAATTGAATACATTCCTTCCATATCGGATATAACACCTGCTGTTGTACCTTTAATTAGAATACTAGCCCCTGGAAGTGTAATCCCATCTTCAGCAGATGTGACCTTCCCGGTCACCGTATGCTGGGCAAACAAGCCTCCTGCATACAAGAGCAGGAAAAACAAGAATACTGTTTTTTTCATAACGTTTTAGTTTAGGTTCATAAGAGGATTAAGAATTATCAGGTATTTTACATTTTCAACATAACAATATTTATATTTCTGCTTATATGTTTAGCCGTAAAGAGCCTGTCGAACAGGACCTTTTTCAGCGTTTAAGCCAAACCAGCAAAGCAACCTATTACCAACAAGAGTAGCTCCGTAAATGCTTGCTAAGAATGCCGCTTCTGCACCAAAAGGACTTCCCATTAATGTAAAAAACTGCTCGGGATAAACTGCAGCATCGGGAAAAAGACCAGGCAAACAAGGGCCTTGATGACAAAAGTGGTTTTTAACTTCATAATGATTGATTTTATAATTAACAGGAAAGAATATGGAGTACTCACAGACATTTGTTGCTGAGTAATTTCTTTCAGAGCATTGATATATAGATTGATCACATAACATATGATAAATCTAAATACATGATTCTGTGAATGTTGTGATTGAAAGGAACAGCTGAAATTGAAAATACCAGGCGGTATGGAGCCGAATCCTGCTAGGAGTGAGAAATTTTAAACGAAGTTGAGACGAGATTATCAGATTGTCAAATATTTAGAGATATAGTTTTTCCTCTTCCTCAATAAGTATAATGAATAAAGGGATATTAGGGTGGGATTGGGTAGCCTCATTTCTATGTATAAATCCACCATAGGTGATATCCCAGATGGCAAACAGGGTGGCATTGTGTTCGGCAAAATTGTCAAACCTTTGCATATCATTTCCCCACGGGGAATAAACACCAACGCCATAGTATGCTGTTCCGTCATCGTGGACAAAATAGTGAGGATTAACAGTTGACGGTCTTATCCAGCCGTGATGTTCTGAATCAATGGCTGCAAATTTTGCTACAGCCGATTCACCTTTGCCTCCTGCATCATTCACAAACAACTGATAGGTATATTCTCCCTTTTCGTTAGGTGAAAACCGGACCATGCATTGATCGGCATTTTCGTAATTATCTTAAAATCCATTGATGCTGATTTTTTTTCCTGAAGGAGTCGTAACCAGAGCGTATACATCAATATCCTCAGGGTCATAAGGATTTTCAATCCCTACATTTTCAAGGTCGAGTAACACTTCGAACTTTACATATTTTTTAACGGTGGTCGTATTGGTACCAATAATCTGCACCACCGGCAATTCTCCAGGCGTAAAGGTTTCTCCCTGAACTTCAGCTGATCCAAAAAATACCTCTCCACTGTTTTGAACCGGGACTACCTTGTAGAAATAGTGTTTGTAAGGTTCCAGCTCTTTATCATGGTAACCTGTGGTTGTTGTTTCAGCAAGAAGGGTGCTCTCATTGATCTCAAATCCGGGAATGCCCCCCTGTAAATTATATATTTTCCTGTCTGCAACTGATCGGTTGTGTTCCATGTCAGGTTTATATTCCTTCCTTCAGATACGGCTGCTTCCAGATCGGTTGCCCTGACAAGGTACCAGGCTATTTTAAAGTTGTCCATTTCAATTTTACCTGATTTCGATACTGAGGTATCCCTGTCGAAATAGAAATCAACAGCCAGCACCCTGCCTTGATTTGAGAAGTACCTTCTTTTTAATTCAAATGTATGGGTATGCCAGCTGTTATCACCGGGAATTTCCTTTTCAAGGAATTCATATGTTGGTGGTTCCAGAGAATAGGTCGGGCTGACCGTAAGTTTAGTATCCACTTCCGACCGTACCTGAACCTGAATTCTCGGGTTGGGATATACATTAATTCCCCGGAACGGTTTAAAGGTAAATTTATCATAAACACCCACTCCCTCTTTCTTTTAATAATCAATCTTTGGAACACCATCGGCTTCCGATAATCCATACGTTCCGGGAGTTACAGTTCCCCAAATTTTAACAGGAGGACGGTTGCTCTGCCCGAATTGCCTCGTGAATTCAAGCGTCCCGTCTTCAAAGTCATCTGTAAATCCCCGGCGCTGTGAAAAACCGTGGTTCACAGATAATCCCATAATACAGGTTAACATGATAATCAACCGTACATCCTGAGTTAATTTAATAGTCAAAGTATTTAGATTACTTTGCAGATCTAATGATCACAGGATTCACCCCGGGCAGGGCCGGGTACATTACAGACTTGCCCTGTTTTTCAGATATTATTTCATAATCCAGGTCCAATCCGTTCTGAGATATACTGATTTCTTTCCATCGATCTGGGAGATCTGTTTTCAGTGTAAGTGCCAGGTTATACAACCTGGGATCGAGATTTTGAGAAAGATTCACCTGTATCTGATCCCTGTCCCGGGATGTTTTCACAACACTGTTCATCCTTTCGCGCATATACTTGGTGACATCCTGGAAAGTGGCAACCCAGAGTTCATCCTCATTTGCTTTTATATAGCTAAAGAAGTTGTCGAGGGTATCACCGGAGATGGCTTCCCATCCCACACCATCCACCCCGTGGAAGACCAGCACGAGCCAGATATCATTATATACCAGGCAGGTATCGATCCATGATTTCATGCGGTGCAGAGGTGTATCCGACAAAGGTCCACGCTGCCATTGCACATATGGTTTGTCAGCTTCAGCGGGATGGACCCTGCTTCCCCGGTTGAGTTCAGCCAGGTAGACCTCGGGCATCCGGTTGCGCAGGGCAGCATAGATCTCAAGGGCATATTCCATCACACGCTCATTTTCGGTGCCATACGGACACTCACAAGAAAATGTATGTTCCGGACCCAACTGCCTGTAAATATCTTCCTTACATTTTTCCAGTTCCCACAACATATTGACTTCATCGAGAATAGCAAGGCGTGGATGCGAGATGGTATGGCTGGCGAATTCATGCCCCCATGAGGCAAATTTCCTGATTTCGTCCCATGTCAAGCGGTCCGTTCCAAAATAACGATCATCAGCCGGTATCTTCTGTACATTACCTGCCCTAACCTTTGCATAAGCCTCATCAATAATCTCGCAGGCCCTTTCCATATTACCTGCATCCACCGATGCACCTGCACGGGTATGGTAATCCATCAATCCCCGGTAGCCAAGATAGCCCACTGCGGATGCCCGTTCGAAAAGGTTATCCGGGTTGGTTGCAACAACTGCTGTTTCTTTGATAATCTCTTCAAACGGTCTCCCAATGAACCGGGCCTTAAACTCAGAACCGGGTATATGTCCGGTATTGATAAAGAAAGTGCCGGGAAATCCCTTTTCTTCCATGAGTGGCAATGCCACCCTGAACTGGTTGATGGATCCGTCGTCATAGGTCAGCGAAATGGCGGACCTTTTTCCATCCTTCCATTTCAGTATCTCGGTTTTGCCGGTTTTTTGATTCAGACCTGGTGAACATGCGCTCAACAGGGAAGTCATCACCACCAGAACCGGGAGTAGTATCGAATACTTCTCTTTCATAAATACAAACTTTTTCATCTACTTTAACCTAATTTAATTTATTTTACCTCTTGAAGAGATCAAATAGGAGGGTTTTGAGGGCTTTTTCATTAAACTATGTAAGTTTAGCAAAACCGGCAACCAAAACGAAAATGTATCCGAAAACTTGATTCATTATTAACACCCTATATTGTAGCCTTTTAAAAAACCCGCAATTGTTTCAGATACAATCAATTAAAGATTATATGCTTGAAGCCTGATTCAGATTCAAAATCTTTCGGCAATAATATCCCAGTCAACAATTTCCCAGAATGATTTGATGTAATCAGGTCGCCTGTTCTGATAATCCAGGTAATAAGCGTGTTCCCAGATATCACAGGTAAGGATCGGAACCAGTCCACCTCGTATGGGATTCCCTGCATTGCTTTCTTGAATTATTTTGAGTTTACCTTGAGATTCCATTACAAGCCATACCCATCCAGAACCGAATAGAGTATTGGCGGCTATAGAAAATTGTTCCTGGAATTCGCTGAAGGAATTAAAATCTCTCTCCAGGGCATTTCCCAATATGCCTTTTGGCTTCCCCCCGCCGGCTGGAGAGAGACTACTGAAATAAAAACTGTGATTCCAGACCTGGGCTCCGTTGTTGAAGATGCCACCTTCTGCATCCCTAATGATGTCCTCCAGACTTGCCTGTTCGAACTTTGTTCCCTCGATTAATTTGTTGAGGTTGTTGACATAGGCCTGGTGATGTTTACCATAATGAAATTCGATGCTTCTTTCACTGATGTGGGGTTCGAGGTCCTTTGGACCGAACTTTAATGGTGGTAATGTGTGATTCATGGTTAATAAGTTTTAGGGGTCACTAAATTTGAAGTTGAAAAGAAAAAGAAAATTAATCAAAATAATAACGCTATTCAATGGAACACCTAAGGTTCATATTATCATTGGGCAAGGGTATCTAATAAATGAAGTACTCATTTCTGATTACCGACCTGATTCTGGCGAAGATAAAAATCCTTAAAGGTTTTGATTATGAGGATTCATCTGCGGTGACGACGAAACCGTAACCTCTTTTTATCAACTTCAAATTGGCAGGTTTTTAAAACGGAGTTATGCGATGCAGGCATTATCCATTAAGCAAAGCTGAAACGGATAAGTCCTCATCGAGATCTTCCCAGTGAATACCAATTCCTTTCCCAATAAACCTCCAGTTCTTTAATTGTTTTTTACTGGCTTTTCTTAATTTAGGGAACCATAGTAGAGGCACTCCGATCTCACGTCCATCTGATAGAAGTACATACAGCATATCCTCTGTGAACCAAACTTTGCTGGCCAATGCATTCACATTTTTATTTGGCAAAGTATTCATCCCATTTTTCAATTAATAATTCCTGATGCTCCTCAATGATTGAATTTATCTCTCTAAGTTCCTTGCTGTTAAATCCAAAATCAATAGCAATTCTGATAGGATCCAACCAGAACTTAGCATAACTTTCTGCCTTTTCAACATGGATATGGATTGGTTCATGTCCCTCATTGCTAAAAAAGAAAAATCGATATCCTTTAACTCTAAGTACAGTTGGCATCGTCAATAGCAAAAATAAGCAATTACTGTAAAAACCGATAGAATATTTTCAATACTAACTTCGATCTTGACTGGTCTTGAATTGAAAAAGGCTGACATCCAGATCTGGAAGATTTGCAAATATAGTTTGGATTTAATAGCAAGAGGGTTCATATTGTAGTTATATTCAGCAGTTGGCCACAAATTGTGACCTGCTCTGATAAACGTTAATGGCTTAACAAGGGAAATCTCATATTGGTTTTAGGGACAGCTCTCAAAGATGAGGTATCCTTTCAATGCTGATCAGATCCTGAATGCACAGAAAAAAATCCTCAAAGTATGACTCTGAGGATTCTTCTGCGGTGACGACGAAACCGCAACCTTTTTTATCTAGAGACGCTAATATATCATCCCGAATGAAGTAAACCATTAATTTCTTCTTTTAGTTTTGGTAGATGACGGTTAACAATCGCCCATATTATTTCATCTTCCAGGCTATTATAAGCATGAATCAGACGATTACGGAAAGCTATTATTTCTTGTGTGTTGTTTAATTCAAGATTTCCATGCCTTTTGCAGTTATTCACTGCCTCACCAATTATTCCCAGCTGTCTTTCTACTGCACTCTTGGTTTTTAAGTCTTCCTGATAATCACTAAATGAAAGACCATTCACGAAATCTTCAATGAGTCCTATGGAAAATTCAATATCAGAGAGATACTTTTTAAATTCAAGCTTCATAGATAAGCTTTTTGGTTGCATCAATGCCTCGCTGTAAATAAGGATTTCTAACATTCGTCTTAGACAAAAGATCCACATTTCTCCCAAAAAGATCTTCAAATTTATTCCACAGGATCATCAGTTTTTCTCCTTTTTCGACAGGATCCATTTCATCGAGTTCTACAATGAGATCGACATCACTTTTATTCACATCAAATGTATCACTTCCCAGAGATCCGAATACATACAATCGCTTTACATCATAGCTTCTGCATATCTCATGCAATTGAACCAAATTGTTTTCTATAATGAAATGCATATCTGCAGGATATCACTGACCTCAATATACAAATTTAATAAAGATTAGGTTTTGTACATCCTCTCCATTTAGCAGACTTTTCAGGAAAAAGACAGGAATGAGACCTGCTGGGTATCGGAATCTGAATTGAAGTGAGATTAATGCCAGCTAAAATAAAGACCAGAATGCCTCAGGTTCTCAAAACTGTCACTAAAATTGTCTGCCAAACTTAAAAAGTACTTGTAAATCAGTGATCAGACGCCGGATTATTAACATTTTACGTAAAAATCGAATATTAGACAATTATCCAAATTTGGAGAGGTTTAACTTCAGAATAAGTCCTGAATTGGAGGGAGTCTAAAACTTATTACAAACGTGATATTGGACAGCTGGGAATAAAAAAATCCCAAAGCTTTCACGCTGAGGATTCTGCTGCGGTGACGACAATACCGCAAACCATATTAACTCAGGTTTACTTCACTTAATTCCAAAAGCCTTATTATACTATACTTTTGGAAGATTATTTGTTGTTTTGTATATTTAGAAAATACAATCTTTAATCAAGTTTGCGAGACAAATTGCGAGATAAAAACGAGTAATTAGCGATGGCCTCAGTAAAGCTCCTGGTAAAAAAGCATAATGTTTCTAAAAAGGATGGTAAAACGCCTATCTACGTCCAGTATAATTACAGTAGGGACAAAAGAATCCTGATCAATACGAACCGTAGAATAGAGGTTAAATTCTGGGACTTTAAAAATGATGTACTGAGAAGGAGCCATCCTAAATATGACACCATCAGCAGGCATATTAAAAAGACCAAACTGGAGATTGAAACCATAGTTAGCATTGCCCTGGACGATGGAATTGATCCCAATCCGGAATACGTTTTAAATCAATATTATGGAATTAACCAGGGAGGGGATAATACGGGCAAGAAGGACCTGTTTGAGTATTTTGAGGACTATATTAAGGCCAAAAGCCTTAGGGTGGGCAAGCATACAATCAATGACTACTATGCCCTGAAAAAGCACCTGAAGGGATATGAAAAATGGAGCAGATCTAAGCTTGATTTTAAATCCATCAATTACTGGTTTTATCAGAATTTCATGAAATACCTGAACTATAACGCAGTAAAACCCGACGGGGAGAAAGGCTTGGCTGTAAATACAATCGGTAAGACATTAAGAAACCTGAAAATCTTCTTGAGGGATTGTGCGAGGAAAAACATCATTGATCTAATCGATCTAAGCGATTTCAAAGTTTACCAGGAAGAGGTTGAAAACATCTACCTGACCGAAAAAGAAATCAATGCAATATTTGAACTTGATTTGTCAGATAATAAGGAACGGGAAAGGATTAGGGACCTTTTTGTGCTGGGATGTTATACAGGATTGCGTTATTCAGATCTGAGCAGTATTACGCCTGCCAATGTTAAAGATGAATTCATCCACCTCAGGCAGGGAAAAACCATGAATCATGTGGTGATCCCGCTAAATGAAACAGCTAAGGAGATCATCCGTAAATATAATGGTGGAATTCCAGAAGGAATACACATGAATGATTTCAACAAGCTGATCAAAGGGATTACAAAAGATGCAGGAATTAATGAGGAAATAATCATTACCCAGAAAAAAGGTTCAGAAAAGGTGGAAAAAACTTATAAAAAATTTGAACTAGTTGCTTCACATACTTGCAGAAGGTCTTTCTGTACGAACGAATACTTAAAAGGTACACCGGCATTATTTATAATGAAAATAAGTGGTCATAGGACTGAAAGAAATTTTCTTAAATATATAAAGGTTGACGAACAAATTGCTGCACAGAAGATGCTTGAGTTTTGGAATTCTCAGGCAAGAGTACATTAAAACTGCTAGGTCGTTGATCCTACCCAGACACACAAATTGGAATACTACCGAAGTAAAAATGATAAATTGGTAAAATCTTCATACGGTAGATTAAAATAAACAGATTGATGTGAGGATAATCCCTGGATTAATTGATAGAAGTAACATGAGCCCACATCATACTTTCACTTTCGAAGGGAACTCCCGGTACATTTTAGTGAAGCACTTTGAAAAATAGTTCGGATCTTTGAATCCGCATTTATAGGCTACTTCCGAGACAGTATAATCTCCTTTTTTCAGGTAGACATATGCTTTCCTTAAGCGTATTGTCCTGATGAATTCTGTTGTTGAATGTCCAGTTATATACTTGAGTTTAGTATGAAGGAGTGTCCTGCTCATATTCATGTTTGAACAAAATTGGTCCACATCGAAATCAATATTTTCAATATTAGCATTCACCACCTCATAGGCCTTTTTGAGAAATTGTTCATCTCGTGCGGTATGGGTAATTTCCTCTACCGTAAGCTCTTCCGATGAACCATACCGCTTTATCAGCTCCCTGCGAAATGAAAGGATTGATTTTATTTTAATTTTAAGCTCCTCAATCTTAAAAGGTTTGGCCAGGTAAGACACGGCGCCACTCTCATATCCTTTCAACTCAACATATTTTTCTGCAGCGGCTGTCATTACCAAAATAGGAAAGTGGGAGGTCATGATGTCGGAATGGATCTTGTCTATAACATCTATTCCATTCATTTCAGGCATCATTATATCACAGATTATCAGATCGAAATCCTTTTGCTTAATCACCTCCAGAGCCTTAAGAGGACTGTTGAACAGCATTACATGGTAATCAGGACTTAGGGAATCTGACAACATACCCAAAAGTTCGGAATTATCGTCAATTACCAGGATATCCGGTCTATTTGCCTTTCTAATCAACTTCTGTGGTTCAAATCCATCCGGACTTTCAGGAGTGTCCATTGACGGCTCAATTGCAGTCATTACTCCGTTGTGGCCTGATTCAGTAAGCAGTATCGGCAGCTTTACCCTGAACACCGAACCCTTTCCCGGCTTGGATTCAACTCCTATTCTACCTTTCAACTGATAGACCAGTCCAGCCGTATAGGTCAGTCCAATACCCTTATCATGGATTGCCGGTGAATCTGCTTGATTAAATTTCCTGTTAAGTTTATTCAGGGTTTCTTCATTTATTCCAGGTCCGTTGTCTTGTACACTTATAATCAACCAAGTGTTATTTTCTCTTGTGATCTTCGAACTCACAATAACTTCTCCTCTGGTCTTTGTGAATTTAAATGCATTGGACAGAAGATTGTATAAAACCCGTTCCAGTTTGAACGGATCAAAGAAGCCGACCTCTCCATTATCTTCAATATTCTTGCTGTAACTGAGCTGGTTTACTTCAGCCCAATTATCAAACATATCACATGCTTTGCGAATAAATAACATGACCGTGCCCTTTTTCAGATCAAGAGGTTTGAAACCTGCGTCCAGCTTCCCGTACTCAAGAAAATCATCTACCAGTTTATTGAGGTTTTCAGAAGTGTTCTGAATAATTCCCAACTTCTGTTTAAGTTCATTCGCCGTATTGAACTTATTCAGAATGTTAGTTATTGTTCCTCCGATGATCGACAGAGGAGTTCTGAATTCGTGAGAAAGGTTCAGGAAAAACTGCATCTTCTGTTCATTCAGGTTCTTTTGGTTTTCCTTTTCGAATCGTTCGAGTGCAAGTGCATTTCTTGCTTTTTGTTTTCTTAGGTATTCCCTTCTTACAAGAAGAAATCCAATGACTAGAATAACTGTATAGAATATGTAGGCATAGACGGTGTTCCAGATAACCGGTTGCCTGTGAATACTGATAGTGGTTGTCTGCGACGATACCTGCCCATCCACAACCGCCCTGACCTCCAGGCGGTGCCATCCTTTGCTCAGGTTGGTCAGCGTGATCGATCTCGCTTTCATCAGTTCGTCCCAGTTCATGCCCTCATTAGCCAGACGGAATTGGTAATCCACGGACTTGGTCCTTGAGTAACCAAGGGTTGTGAAATCGATGGAAAGGAAAGTTTGATAAGGCTTGAGCCGGATTTCCGAGAAGGTATTGTCGAGAAAAAAGGATTCCAGGGTGGTTTTATCGCTGCCGACAACCTTATACTCCGTAAAGCTCACCTCCGGTATTTCAACGTGCTTTTGTTTCAGGTCTTCCGGGTAAAATGAAATCAAACCGTTGTAGGTCCCGAAGTAATATTTCCCGTCTCTTGACTTAAACGCAGAATTAAAATTGAATTGATTCTCAGGAAGGCCATCATAACGATTGTATTTTTTTGAAACCGAACGGGAAGGATCTGCATACAGTAATCCGTTTGTTGTGCCAATCCAGAATCCGCTTACGGGATCCGGAAGGATGGAGCGAAATTCGCTGTGAGGTTGGTTTTTCAGGATCATGGTCAGGGATCGCTGCGTTTGATTATACCGGTATAATCCATTGGAACAAGTGATCAGATAGTTGGTTGAATCAACGGCAGCTATATATGAAATGGCCTGCATTCCAGAATAATCCGAATGATTTGAAAACGCAGTGGCAATGTTGTTTCGGGTGTTGTAATGGTATAAGCCATTTCTCAGTGTGCCCAGCAGAAGTTCATCTTCCGATACGGATTTAAGCGTATAGATATATAGCAAATTGAGCGCAGGTTCAAGCATGGGCCTGATCGTGCCGGATTTCCTGTCCAGAACATATAACTGCCCTATCGAACCGGCATACAGATTTCCGTTCATGCCTCTATCGATGGCAAATACCACCTGGTCCGGTATATATGAAGAGACCAGATCCAATTCAGGTCGCCCGTTCCTAAACCTTATCCTGTAACATTCAATTCCGCTGTTGAATGACCCGAGCCAAATCAGGTCATCCTCCAGGATGATCGAGTGAACATTTTTATACTGGTTCTCGCTCCAGATGAAAAACTTGGTGACCTGGCCGATCCGGGTATTCAGGTAATTGAGTCCCCCATCCTCCAGGGCCAGCCAGAGGTTTCCCTGCTCATCTTCCTGCATCTCCCTGACAATTTCCCCACTGGTATTATTTTCTCCCTTCCCGGGGTGAATGATCTCAAATTTATCAAATTCACTGTTCCAGAGATTGATGCCGCCAAAATAAGTGCCCACCAGCATGTTGTCAGAAACATCCCTGAATATCGTATATACTGCATTGTCATTCAATCCCAGCTCATTTCCGACGTCCCGGTGAACCGACATCGTTTCATAGGACAAGGGATTGATGATTACGATTCCAAATTCACCTCCCACCCAGATCCGCTGTTTAGGATCTACTTCAAGGCAGCGGATGAGTTTATTGCGGAACTGCTCACAGAAATCCGCAGTCCTGTGGAACGCCGTGTCAAGTTTGTAAACATTCGTAAAGGTGGAGATCCAGATATTCCCAGACGGATCCTGCCGGATACAGTTGATGTCGTGATAGTCCGGATCGTTTCCCAGATCTGAATCGATCAGATCCATGTGCTCATTATATCTGAAGAACCCTTTGTTGGTCCCGATAAGCAGCTCATCCGACCGGGTAACAAGCATGGATCTGATGTGGATGGCATCAATCCCGGATGTGTACTTACTGTTCTCAATCCATTGATTCTCTTCAGGGTCATATATAAATAGGCCTGAAGTGTTTCCGCAATAGATGGTGCCTTTGAACACCGTGAAGCATGCCTCATCCTGGACCTGCAATCTCCTGTTCAGCTTCAGGCTGTTGGTGTACCGGTCGTATTCATAGATCCCTGTGGGTGCGATCGTAAAATATTTTGAGGAGGCCTGGATCATGGCAGTAAATCCTCTGGGAGGGACGGATGCAGAGTCCTGGTTGCTGGCAATGGTAAACACATAACCATCGTACCTGCATATCCCGTTCCTTGTACCCACATAGATATAACCGCTGGAGTCCTGGTATATCAATCTTGCGTGGTTGTCGGGCAACCCGTCAAAACTAGTAAGGTGTAAAAAGTTCTGTCCGAATGCTGATACAGTTAGGTAAATCAAGATATTTAAAATCAGCCGTTTCTTCATGGTCTATAATAGAATACGCCTATGATTTTATCCTGCAATATACAACCTTCCACCAAATCACAAATGAACATTCAAGTATGTTGTTGATTGTTAGTAGCTTGAACATTTTTCAAGAAAAAATGAATATAAGACCACTTCACTTTTCTGCTTCAATCATACATTTATGCTTACTAAATCAAACTTGACAGCTTATGGTATACAATAACTCCTTACCATTTTGTTGCTACGGCGACCACTATTTAGGATATTAAAAACCCGGATCCCATAAACATACGACATAAAGCATCAAACTGCAGGCAAATGGGGAAACCTTCTTTATGCAATTGCTCTCTCAATTTTCATAAATCTAAACTCTAAACAAATCTAAGCAAAATGATTTCAAAATCATTCAACAAATGTCCGGATTGGGCATCTCAACGAAAGGTTACTAAAATCATTCAGATCCTGGTGTTACTTATTCTAAAAGGATCCATCCCTTGATATTTTCTCATATAGATATATAGTGTTAATTTAGATAAGTTTAGGTTAGGTTAGGTTTAGGTGGTGGATTAAGTACCATTAAAAAGGCTTGATGAATTCCTATCAAGCCTTTTTTCCCTAGAATCACCAAGTATTCCCTGACTGATCCTTAAGGGTTAAGGAATTCACTGTTTACAGACTTGAAACAATCAAAAACCACGAACATGAACAGAAAAACATGGATTGTAGTAATTTTAATTTTATCCGGACTTAATCTGCCGGGACAGAAATATGCGTCGGTAGGCGATAGGATCATGACGCGGTGGGCAGGAACAGTCGGTCCCGGGAATGTCTGGCAGGAATACCCCAGGCCACAGCTGGTCAGGGATAACTGGGAAAATCTGAACGGATTATGGGATTATGCATTACTGTCAAAATCGGACAATAAACCGGCGAAATTCCAGGGGAAAATCCTTGTTCCCTTCTGCATTGAATCAGTCCTGTCAGGCGTTGGGAAAAGCATGCTGCCTGAAAACAGGTTATGGTACAGGCGTCAATTCACAGTGCCTTCAGGCTGGTCCTCCGACAGGGTGGTACTGCATTTTGATGCGGTGGACTGGTCCACCTCGGTGTGGATCAACGGGGCTCTTGTCGGGTCTCATAAGGGAGGTTATGACAGATTCTCCTTCGACATCACGTATTACCTGAATGCCAAAGGGATGCAGGAAATTATCGTGGCAGTGGATGATCCTTCAAACTTCGGTTCCCAGCCCAGGGGAAAACAGCAAATCCCGAATCAGGGGATCTGGTATACACCGGTTAGTGGAATCTGGCAGACCGTCTGGCTGGAAGCTGTAAACAGGGAAGCCTCGATTCGCGAGATAAAAATAGTGCCCCGAGTCGACAGGAGTGTGGTATCGATCACTCCCATGTTGTGGGAACCGATGGCACGGGGCTATAGTGTGAAAATATCCGTATTTAAAGGAAACACACTGGTCAAAGAGGTCTCCAGACCTGCCGATCACGAGGTGGAGATCGAAATGGAAAACCCGGTGCTGTGGTCCCCCGACAACCCATTCCTCTATGACCTGAATCTGGTACTCACCAACCAGGAAGGCAAGGTGCTGGATGAGGTGGACAGCTATTTCGGGATGAGAAAGATCAGCGTC